>DASVUF010000336.1:0-28457 GCA_036387195.1 Pyrinomonadaceae bacterium
CCCCGCCTTGCGGTAGAGCTGGATGAAGACCTCCTGCGCCAGGTCTTCCGCCTCCGCCGTGTTCGCCGTCATCCGCAGGCACAGCGAGTAGACCCGCCGCGAGTGCCGCGAGTACAGCTCCTCGAACGCGGGCATGTCCCCGCGCGACGCGGCCTGCGTCAGCTCGAAATCCGTGGCCGGCTTGACCGCCGCGGCGGCCTCGCTCGGCGCGCCGACCTGCCAGAGAGGGATTGCTGCTTCTGTCATCTTAAAACTCCAGGGTGGGGGACTGCGCCGTCTGCGCGCCGCCCCTTCGTCCGAATCTCCCGCCGTCGCCTCTCGCGGCGCGCGCGGAAAAGTCGAGCCATAAAGTGCAAGCGGGATGCCACGCACGGGCGGGCGAATCGTTCCTAAATTTTGAGGTTTAAAGAGTTTTTGGCCGCGGCGTCTACCATATAAGTCGCCGACAGCCGAAACCGTGTAGCCGCCCGGCCGGGCGTCCGCAGGAGAGGAGTTTTTGTAGGGCGCGCCGGCGGACTAAACGTGGACGGTCAAACTGAAAGTTGACACTCACATTCTTTGAGTTTAGACTTCACGGCACTTGGACAACCATTCAGGAGGCTGTACACGCAAAAACCCGCTACACTGGGTTGGGAAGCGTGAGAAGAGTCAACTACTGGATTCTCTACAGTAAACGGTCGCATACGCGCCGTCTCCGCCAAATTGGGTACGGGCTTCCGACCCAGCGAAGCGCCCCGCACAAGCCTTTTGATTTGCGCGGGGCGATTTTGTGTCCGGCCTCCGAATATCCCGCCGCCAGACGCCGTTAAGGTCACCTATCCTTAAAGTTAAGACCGCATGGCGAAATCTCGTCGCCGCCCTTTCAGCGCACGAAAATCGGGTTGGAGATAATCCAGGGCCTGCCGTCCAGAAGGCTCCCGAGTCGGTCCAGGTAGACCTCGACGCGGTAGACGCCTCTCTCTCTGACGGACAACTCCGCGCGCGCGGAGTCTCGAACCTCATTCACGGCCTGACCGTCGCGGTAGAAGACCGTCCGCGCCTGCACGGGGAGGCGCGCGCCGAGCCGCACGTCGCCGCCGGGCGGGAGCGTGACCTCGTCGCCCATGAAGCCCCGGCTCACCTGACCGTCGCCGCCGTAGGCCGCGGCCGTGAAGCGAAAGCCGGTCGGGTCGCCGAACACGTCGAAGGACAGAAAAAAGCTCCCGCGGCCGAGCGCCGCGAGCAGGGCGGGTTCGTCGAACGGCTCGTTCTTCCCGAGGAGGACGTGCGTGCGCACGAGACGGAAGCTGCGCTCGTAGGGGTCGAGCCTGACGTCGAGAAGCTTTTTGCCCGCCTGGTCCTGCAACGCGAGGCCGACGTTGGCGTGCGCGTCTGCGCCGGCGAAGGCGTAGGCGCGCCCCGCGCCCGAGGCGTTGTACTCGTCCCAGCGGCGCAGGTTCTCGGCCGGCCGCTCGTAGAAGCGCGCGAAGAGCAGTTCGGGGCGCCCCCAGTATGACCAGAGGCCGTCGAAGAGGAGCGCGGCGTACCGGATGCGCTTCGAGTTGGTGTAAAGGTTGTAGACCTCGACGCCGTCGTGTCCCGACGGCGCGCGGCCGCGCGCCTCTTCCGGGTAGCCGACGACGGCGAGCCGCCCGTCCGCCTTCGCGCGCGCAATCAACTCGCGCAGCGGAGGGTGCGGCCCCCCGGGGGGCGCGTAGCCGGGGACGACGAAGAGGCGGCTGCCGTCGCCGGCGACCAGTTCGCTCCCGTTGAGGAAGAGGACGCCTTCGCGCGCGCCGCGGAGCGTCGCCGCGGCCGTGTCGAGGAGCGGCGAAGGGTGCTCGGTCATCACGACGAAGGCCAGGCGCTCGGCCTTCGCCGCGCGGACGACGTCTTCGAGCGCGCCCGTGCTGTGCCCGCCGAGGTGTGTGTGGACGTGGAAGACGCCCGCGTACTCCTCAAGAGGCTCCTCGGGCGGCGCGGCCGCGCGCGCCGCGTTGAGCGAGTCCACGGCGGCGCCCAGACGCGCGAGCCTGAAAGCCCTGCAGGCGAACGGCGCCTGCGTCAACGCCAGCAGCGCGACCAGCGCGAGCGCAATCTTCTTCCAGCGCTTCATATAGGCGGAGCCGGCGGCGGGCCGCGGCGGACGGGCGATAAACCGAGGCCGGGGCTTAAAGCCCGGGCTGCGGACGGCAAAGGCCGAAGGCTCGGGCTCCGGCCGCCGCCCGCCGCCCGTCGTCAATGGTCTTCAAAATCCACGGAGGCGACGTGCTCGCTGATGCCGCGGCCGAGTTGGGCGACGGCCTGGTGCTCGGGGTGCGCGTCGTAGGCCGCGAGGCCTGCGCGGTCGCGGAAGGTGGCGACGAGGCCTGTGTGGTAAGAGCGCGGGAGCCCCAGCACGTCGCGGCCGACGGCGAAGCTCTGAATCTCGGGGATGGCGCCGTCGAGCGCGCGCAGGCGCTTGACGTGCTCGCGGCGCTGCTCCTCTGTCACCTCGGGCTTGTACTTCCAGACGACGATGTGCGTCAGCATGCTCTAAGACCTCGACCTCAGCTCGAAAGTTCGGAAAGCTTCTCGTTCAAAAGTTCCCACGCGCGGCGGACGTGGCGCTCCTCGGTGCGGATGTTGCCGACGGCGAGGCGGAGCGTGAAGACGCCGTTCAGCTTCGTGTGCGAGAGGAAGATTTCGCCGGTCGCGTTCGCCTCGTTCATCAGACGCTCGTTGAGCGCGTCGAGCCGCGCCGCGTCCCCCGCGCCGTCCCCGCCCGCGGCGCGCGGGCGCGCGCGGAAGCAGACGACGCTGAAGGGCACGGGGGCGAGCAGCTCCCAGTCGGCGGACGCCTCGACCCGGCCGGCGAACTCGCGCGCGAGGCGGCAGTGCTCGCGGATGCGCGCGGCCAGCCCCTCGTGGCCGAAGTAGCGCAGAATCATCCAGAGCTTGAGCGCGCGGAAGCGTCGGCCGAGCTGCACGCCGTAGTCGGAGCCGTTGCGCACCTCGCCCGCCTCGGTCGTCCGCAGGTACTCGGGCGTGAGCGTGAAGGCCCGGCGCAGCACGTCGAGCCGGCGGCTGTAGAGCGCCGACAGGTCGAACGGCGTGAAGAGCCACTTGTGCGGGTTCGTCACCAGCGAGTCGGCGCGCTCGCAGCCCGCCAGCACGCCGCGCATCTCTGGGACGACCGCGGCCGACCCGGCGTAGGCCGCGTCAACGTGGAGCCAAAGCCCCTCGCGCCCGCAGACATCTGCGATGGCGGGCACGGGGTCAACGCTCGTCGTCGAGGTCGTGCCCACGGTGGCGACGACGCAGAAGGGGAGGCGGCCGGCGCTCCTGTCTTCGGCGACGAGGCGCGCGAGTGCCCCCGGGTCCATGCGGAACTCGGCGTCGGCGGGGACCTTGCACAGCGAGCGCTGCCCGAGCCCGAGCGCGATGAGCGACTTCTCGACCGAGGAGTGCGCCTGCTCGGACGCGTAGAGCCTGAGCAGCGGCAAGTCCGCCCGGCCGCTCATCCCCTCCTCGCGGACGCCCAGGTTCAAAGCCTCGCGCGCGGCGGCGACGGCGTGCATCGTCGCCACGGAGGCCGTGTCGTAGATGACGCCGCCGAACTCCGCCGGCAGCCCCATCAACTGCCGCAGCCAGTCGAGCGCGACCTCCTCCAGCTCGGTCGAGGCGGGCGACGTGCGCCACAGCATCGCCTTGGCGTCGAAGGCCGCGGCCAGCAGCTCGCCGAGGATGCCGGGCGCCGAGGCCGACGTGGCGAAGTAGGCGAAGAAGGAGGGGTGGTTCCAGTGCGTCAACGCGGGCACGACCAGCCGCTCGAAGTCCGCGAGGATGTCGGACATCGGCTCGCCCGTCTCGGGCGGCGACGCGGGGAGTTGAGAGCGGAGCTGCCCGGGCTCGACCCGCGCCAGCACGGGGTGGCGCTCGGGGTTCGCCAGGTAGTCGGCTATCCGGTCCACGGCCTCGCGCCCGAAGCGCCGGAACTCCTCCGCGCTCATGTCGCCCGACGGCGGCGCGTGCCCGGCCGTCTCGCCCGCTGGCTGCTTCATGCGTGGATTCTACAGATGAATGCGCGCCGCGTCACAGGCGGCGCGCGCGGCGGAGGCGCCCGCACGCGCGCGCCGCCGATTTGGCGGCAAAAAGTTGGCCGGTGGCACTCGACACGGGACGCTAAAGCTGTATAATGCGCGACGTAAGCCTGTCAATAAACTTTCTGCGGGAGCAAGACTGCACAGTTCGGCTCGCGGCGACGAGAGATGATCAGACCGCCGCTTGAGCGCCTTCGGGGGGTTCGCGGGGCCGCGCGCAGTCACCGGGCACACCCCCGTGCGCGGTTCCCGCCGCAGCGATTCAACAATCAGAAATCAGCGAGGTGAAAATGAAGCGGACCTTAATCACACTCGGATTGGCGACCCTTCTGCTCACGGCCTTCGCCTGCGAGCGGCGCGACGGCGGCGGCGGGGGCGGCGGCACGGCCGACAGCGGCGGCGTCATCAAGGTCGGCGTCTACGGCGACCTCACCGGCCAGACTTCGAGCTTCGGCCAGTCAACGAAGAACGGCGTGCAGATGGCGGTTGACGAGATCAACGCCGCCGGCGGCATCAACGGCCGCAAGGTCGAGGTCGTCATCGAGGACGACCAGGGGCAGCCGCAGCAGGCTTCGACCGTCGTCAGCAAGCTCATCAACCAGGACCGCGTGGCCGCCGTCATCGGCGAGGTCGCCTCCACCAACAGCCTCGCCGCCGCGCCGCGCGCGCAGGAGGCGAAGGTGCCGATGATCACGCCCTCCTCGACCAACCCCAAGGTGACGCAGGTCGGCGACTACATCTTCCGCGTCTGCTTCACCGACGACTTCCAGGGCGCGGTCGCCGCCAAGTTCGCCGCCAACACCCTGAAGGCGAAGAAGGCCGCCATCCTCGGCGACTTCAACTCCGACTACAGCAAGGGCATGACGCAGTACTTCGTGCAGGAGTTCACGGGCGCCGGCGGCCAGATAGTCGCGCAGCAGACCTACACGCAGACCGACGCCGACTTCAAGGGGCAGCTCACCAACATCCGCTCGGCCGCCCCCGACGTGCTCTTCGTCCCCGGCTACTACGGGCAGGTCGGCGTCATCGCCAAGCAGGCCAAGGAGCTGGGCATCACCGCGCCCATGCTCGGCGGCGACGGCTGGGACGCGCCGCAGCTCTGGGACCTGGGCGGCGCGGCGCTCGACGGCGCGTACATGGTCAACCACTACTCGGTTGACGACCCCAGCCCGGCCGTCCAGAAGTTCGTCGCCGCCTACAAGGCGAAGTACGCCGGCGTCGCGCCCGACGCCATCGCCGCGCTCGGCTACGACGCGATGAACGTGCTGGCCGACGCCATCAGGCGCGCCGGCGGGACCGAGAGCGCCAAGCTCCGCGACGCCCTCGCGCAGACGAGCGGGTTCGCCGGCGTCACCGGCTCCATCAGCATCAACGCCCAGCGCGACGCCGTGAAGCCGGCCGTCGTCTTCGAGCTGCGCGACAAGAAGCTGGTCTACAAGGAGACGATTCAGCCCTCGGGCGGCGCGGCCGCCCCGGCCGCTTCGCCCGCGGCGGCGACCGCGAGCCCCGCCGGGGCGGCGACGCCCGCCGCCGAGGGCGGGGCCGCGGGCAGCAGCGCCAACGCCAACGCCAACACCAGCGCGAACGCCAACGCGAACGCCAACCGCTGACAACAAGGGGGCAGGCAGGGACGGCATGGACACCTTCGTTCAGCAGCTCATCAACGGCCTGACCATCGGCTCTATCTACGCGCTCATCGCGCTCGGGTACACGATGGTCTACGGCATCCTGCGCCTCATCAACTTCGCGCACGGCGACATCTACATGCTCGGCGCCTACAGCGGCTTCTACATCGCGCGCTGGATGGGCTTCGGGGGCGAGGCCTCCGTCGTGGCGCTCGTCGTGACGCTCCTCGGCTCGATGCTCGCCGCCGCGCTCATCGGGATGGCGATAGAGCGCTTCGCCTACCGCCCCGTGCGCAAGTACGCGCGCATGACGACGCTCATCACCGCCATCGGCGTCTCGCTCCTGCTGGAGAACCTGGGCGTCGTCATCTTCGGCGGCGCGCCGCGCTCGTTCCCCGAGCTTTTGCAGAACGAGACGTACACGCTCTTCGGCAACGCGGCCATCTCGAAGTCGCAGCTCCTCATCTTCGGCGTCTCGGTCGCGCTGATGCTGCTGTTGCAGTGGATCGTCTACCGGACGAAGGTCGGGACGGCGATGAGGGCCGTCTCGTTCAACCTCAACTCGGCGAAGCTGATGGGCATCAACACCGACGCCATCATCGTCTTCACCTTCGCGCTCGGCTCGGCGCTGGCGGCGGCCGGGGGCGTGCTGACCGCGCAGTACAACCCGACCATCTACCCGCTGATGGGCATCATCACGGGGCTCAAGGCGTTCGTCGCGGCGGTGCTCGGCGGCATCGGCAACATCCCCGGCGCGGTCATGGGCGGGCTGCTCATCGGCGCGGCCGAGACCTTCGTCGTCGGCTACGGCCAGCTCGTCGGCATCCCCTCGACCTACCGCGACGCGGTCGCCTTCGCCATCCTGATTCTCGTCCTGCTCTTCCGCCCGGCCGGGCTGCTCGGGACGACCGTGCAGGAGAAGGTGTGAAAAGTACTGAGGACCGGGGGCTGAGGGCCGGGTGAAGAACGGACTGTCTTTCACCCGGCCCCCGGCCCTCAGCCCTCATCACTAAGACTATGCCTGGTTTCGTCAAAAAGCTCGCCGGCGCGGCCGCCGTCGTCGTCGCGCTCGTCGCCGTCAACGCGTTGATGAGCAGGACGGGGCTGTTCGGGTTCGGCCTCGGGGCCTACGAGTCCGAGGTGCTGATACTCGTGGGGATTAACGTCATCCTCGCGGTGTCGCTCAACCTCATCAACGGCTTCACGGGGCAGTTCTCCATCGGCCACGCGGGCTTCATGGCCATCGGGGCCTACTCGTCGGCCTACTTCACCGTCTACCACGGGCAGGGGCTGGAGCGGGCGCTCGGCGGCGGCACGCTCGGGCACGTCGTCGCCTTCACCATCGCCATCCTCATCGGCGCGCTCGTCGCCGGGCTGGCGGGGCTGCTCGTCGGCGGCCCGTCGCTGAGGCTGCGCGGCGACTACCTCGCCATCGTCACGCTCGGCTTCGCGGAGATCATCCGCATCGTCATCCTCAACCTCGACGTCGTGGGCGGCGCGACCGGCTTCACCGTCCCTGGCGACGTCAACTTCCTCTGGGTGGGCATCTTCGCCGTCCTGACCATCGTCGTCGTCCGCAACATCGTCCGCTCGGACACGGGGCGCGCGCTCATCTCCATCCGCGAGGACGAGCTGGCGGCCGAGGCGATGGGCGTCAACACGACGCGCTACAAGGTGCTGTCGTTCGCCATCAGCTCGGCGTTCGCGGGCGTGGCCGGCGTGCTCTTCGGGCACTTCAAGCGGTTCCTGGCGACGCCCGACTTCACCTTCATCAAGAGTTTCGAGGTCATCATCATGATCGTGCTCGGCGGGATGGGCTCGATCACGGGGGCCGTGCTGGGGGCCGTCGTCATCACCATCCTGCCGGAGCTGCTGCGGCGGCTCCCGACGGTCGGCGGCTTCAACTTCGCCGACCTGCGGCTGGTCATCTACGCGGCGCTGCTCATCGTCATCATGCTGACGCGGCCGCAGGGCATGCTGGGCGAGCGCGAGATAGGGCTCCACTGGCTCAGGCGCGCGCAGAAGGCGCCCGAGGGCGACCGGCAGGTGGGCGACGACGCGGGCGTGCCCATCGCGGGGCGCGCGGGCGAGGCGGCCGAGGGCGAGGGCGCCGGCGGCGGGGGGGGGCAGAACAGATGACACGCGGGCCGGAGCCGAGCGACGTCAGGGCGACCAAGGAGGACGGCGTCATCGCCGAGGCCGCGCGCACGGCGCGCGCCGGCGAGGCGGCGCCGGCGGCGGCGGGCGACGCCATCCTGCGCACCGACAAGGCCACCATCCGCTTCGGCGGGCTGGTCGCCGTCAACGAGCTGAGCATGGCGGTCATGCCCGGCGAAATCTACGGCCTCATCGGGCCGAACGGGGCGGGGAAGACGACCGTCTTCAACCTCCTGACCGGCGTCTACAAGCCGACGTCGGGCGAGATTTACTTCCAGGGGCAGCGCGTGGACGGCCTGCGCCCCTACCAGATTTCGCGCCGCGGCGTCTCGCGCACGTTCCAGAACATCCGGCTCTTCCCCGGCATGTCGGTGCTGGAGAACGTGATGACGGCCTGCCACCGCCACGCGCGCCAGTCGCTCTTCGACGCCGTGCTGCGCACGCCGCGCTTCGCGCGCGACGAGCGCGAGCACCGCGACTTCTGCATGGAGCTGCTCGAAATCTTCGACCTCGCGCGCTTCAAGGACGAGGGCGGGACTTCGCTGCCCTACGGCAACCAGCGGCGGCTCGAAATCGTGCGGGCGCTGGCGACGCGGCCGCAGCTTCTGCTGCTCGACGAGCCGGCCGCCGGCATGAACCCCTCGGAGCAGGACGACCTGCTCAACCTGATTCACAAGATACGCGACCGCTTCGGCCTGACCATCCTGCTCGTCGAGCACAACATGAAGGTCGTCATGGGCGTCTGCGAACGCATCCAGGTCGTGGACTACGGCAAGTCCATCGCCCTCGGCCTGCCGCACGAGATCAGGAACGACCCGAAGGTCATCGAGGCGTACCTGGGCGACTGAGCGGCGCGGGGGCGGGCGGCGGCCCCCGGCGGGCGGGACCGCCCGACGCGGGGGCGACTCGCCGGCGAAGGTTTTTCCGCCGACCGCGTCCACTGACTGCTCCCTATTTCTTTCATGCTTACACTCGAAAACATCTCCGTCAGCTACGGCGCCATCAGCGCGCTGAAGGGCGTTTCGATGCACGTCGAGCAGGGCGAGGTCGTGACGCTCATCGGCGCCAACGGCGCGGGCAAGACGACGACGCTGCGCACCATCACGGGGCTGCTCGGCCCGACCGAGGGGCGCATCGTCTTCGAGGGGCAGGAGATTTCCGGCCGCCCCACGCACCAGCTCGTCGCGCGCGGCATCTCGATGTCGCCCGAGGGGCGCGGCGTCTTCGCCAACCTCACCGTCCGCGAGAACCTGATGATGGGCGCCTACCTCAAGAGTGACAAGGCCGAGATAGCCCACGACCTGGAGCGCGGCTTCCGCATGTTCCCGCGCCTGAAGGAGCGCGAGGCGCAGAAGGCCGGGACGCTCTCGGGCGGCGAGCAGCAGATGCTGGCGATGGCGCGCGCGCTGATGTCGCGCCCGCGGCTGCTGCTCCTCGACGAGCCCTCGCTCGGCCTCGCGCCCCTCGTCGTCCACAGGATTTTCGAGGCCATTGACGAGATACGCGGCGAGGGGACGACCATCCTCCTGGTCGAGCAGAACGCGCACGCCGCGCTCAAACACTCCGACCGCGCCTACGTCCTCGAGACGGGCCGCATCGTGATGGAAGGCCCGTCGAAGGACCTCGCCGCCGACCCGCGCATCAAGGAAGCCTACCTGGGCGAGTGAGCGTGCGGCCGCCCACGCCGCGCGCGGGACAGACTCTTTTCTCCGAAAGCCGATGAACAGGGGGGCGACAAAAGCGCTGCTGCCGACACTGGCGGCGGGGCTCGCCGGGGCCTGCGCGCTCCCGGCCGCGCGCGCCCTCGCGCCGGGAGGCGGCGGCGGCGCGGCGCAGGGCGCGCACGGCGGCGCGGCGGCGGCGGCGCACGGGCTCGACCCGTTCGTCCTGCTCGGGCTGGCGGTCATCCTCGTCGCGGCGAAGGCCGGCGGCGAGGTCTTCGAGCGGATGGGGCAGCCGGCCGTGCTGGGCGAGCTGGTCGCGGGCATCTGCGTCGGCGCGCTGTCGCTCGCGGGCGCGGGCGGCGTCGAGCGGCTGCGCGCCGACGCGGTCGTCGGCGCGCTCGCCGAACTGGGCGTCATCATCCTGCTCTTCGAGGTCGGGCTCGAGTCGAACCTGGCCGAGATGGTCGAGGTCGGCCGGTCTTCGCTGCTGGTGGCGGTCGCGGGCGTCGTCGCGCCGTTCCTGCTCGGGTGGGGCGTCTCCGCGCACTTCCTGCCCGCCGAGCCGACGCTCGTCCACGTCTTCATCGGGGCGACGCTGTGCGCCACCTCGGTCGGCATCACGGCGCGCGTGCTGCGCGACCTGAACCGCCTCCGGACGCGCGAGGCGCGCATCATCCTCGGCGCGGCCGTCATAGACGACGTGCTCGGGCTGCTCATCCTGGCCGTGGTCGCGGGGGCGATACGCGCGGCGGCGGCGGGCGGCGCGCTGGGCTTCGGCGACGTGGCGCGCATCGCCGCGGCGTCGGCCGCGTTCCTCGTCGGCGCCGTCGTCGTCGGCCACTTCGTCGTCCGGCGTCTGTTCCGCGGCGCGGCGCGCCTGCGGAGCCGCGGCGTGCTGCTGTCGTTCTCGCTGGCCTTCTGCTTCCTGCTCGCGTGGGCGGCGGCCGGGGCCGGGCTCGCGCCCATCGTCGGGGCCTTCGCCGCAGGGCTCGTGCTCGACGAGGCGGACTTCGAGGTCTTCGACGCCCGCGGCGAGCGGCGCCTGCACGACCTTCTGGCGCCCGTGAGCGCGACGCTCGTCCCCGTCTTCTTCGTGCTGATGGGGATGCGGGTTGACCTGAGCGCCTTCGCGCGCGTCGAATTGCTGGGGCTGGCGGCGGCGCTGACGCTGGCGGCCGTCGTCGGCAAACAGGTCTGCTCGCTCGCCGTCGCCGAGCGCGGCGTCAGCCGCCTGTCGGTGGGGCTCGGGATGATACCGCGCGGCGAGGTCGGGCTCATCTTCGCCGGGCTCGGGGCGACGCTGACGCTGCCCCGCGCGGGCGGCGGCGCCGAGCCGGTCGTCGGCCCGGCCGCCTTCGGCGCGGTCGTCATCATGGTCATCGTCACGACGCTCGTGACGCCGCCCGCGCTCAAGTGGTCGCTCGGGCGCGCGCCCGCCGGCGGGCCCGCCGCGTCGGAGGCGGGCCGCCCCGACGCCGTCACGGAGGCCGGCGAGGACGCCGCCCGCCGCCTGGAGGATTGAGGAGGCCGCGTGTCGCCGAAGCTCATCTCCCGTGTGTCCAGGGCGCTCTGCGGCGCGGCGCTCGCGCTCGCGGCCGTGCTCGCGCCCGCGGGCTGCCGGCGGCAGGACGCGCGCGTCGTCGAGGCGCCGCCGCCCGAGCGCGTGCGCGTCGGCGCCTTCATGTCGCTGACGGGCGACACGGCGCACTACGGCATCTCGGCCCTCAACGGCTTCCGCATGGCGGTCGAGGAGGCCAACGCCGCGGGCGGCGCGGGCGGCCGCCGCGTCGAGCTGGTGGTGCAGGACACGCGCTCGGACGCGGTCGAGACGGAAGTGGTCGTCGAGCGGCTGGCGCGCGAGGTGAAGGTGCACGCGCTCCTGGGCGAGGTCGTCAGCTCGCGCTCGCTCGCGGCCGCGCGCGTCGCGCAGCGCGAGGGCGTGCCGATGCTGACGCCGTCGGCGACGAGCCCCGAGGTGACGGCCGTCGGCCACTACGTCTTCCGCAGTTGCTACACGGACACCTTCCAGGGCGCGGCCATCGCGCACTTCGCCGCCGGCCACCTCGGCGCGCGCCGCGCCGCACTGCTCGTAGACCGCGACCAGCGCTACTCGGTCGAGCTGGCGCGCATCATCCGCGAGGACTTCGTGCTGCACGGCGGCGAGGTCGTCGCCGAGCAGGAGTACGAGGAGGGGGCGGCCGACTTCTCCGTCCAGCTCGCCGAGGTCGGCGCCGCGCGGCCCGACGTCATCTTCATCCCCGGCTACTACGTCGAGGCCGGCCTGCTCGCGCGCCAGGCGCGCGCCATCGGCATCGAGACGCCGCTCGTCGGCGGCGACGGCTGGGACTCGCCGCGCCTCTTCGAGATAGGCGGCGAGGCGCTCTCCGGCTGCTACTTCTCGTCGCACTTCTCGGCCGACGACCCCGACCCGCAGGTGCAGCGCTTCGTCGGCGACTACCGCCGGCTGTTCGGCCACACGCCCGACTCGTTCGCCGCCACGGCCTACGACGCCGCGCGCATCATGCTCGACGCCGTCGGCCGCGCGGGCTCGCTCGAACGCGCGGCCGTCCGCGACGCGCTCGCCGCGACGCGCGACTTCCCGGGCGTCACAGGCCCCGTCACCTTCAACGCCGCGCGCCACGCCGTCAAGCCGGTCGTCGTCGTCCGCATCGGCGAGAACGGGCGCCAGGCCGTCGAGTCGCACGTCTCGCCCGAGGAGGTCGCGCCGCCCCCGACGCCCACGCCCACCCCGACGCCGCAGCGGCGCAGGCGGCGCGGCCGCTGAGCCCCGCCCCGCCCCCGAACCCTTCCCCCGAACTCTTTACGGAACTCTTTACAGCGAGGCGCGCGCGGCCGCCAGCGCCTCGGCGACGCGCGCGGGCGAGGTGCCGCCCGCCTGCGACTTGGTCGCCAGCGTCCTTTCGAGCGACAGCGCCTCGTAGACGTCCTCGCCGACCAGCGGCGAGAAGTCGCGCAACTCCTCAAGCTCAAGCTCGTGCAGCTCCAGCCCCTTCGAGAGGCCGTGGAGCACCATGCGGCCCGCGGCCTCGTGCGCCTCGCGGAAGGGCAGGCCGCGCCGGACGAGGTAGTCGGCCATCTCGGTCGCGTTCATGTAGCCGACCGACGCGGCGTCGAGCGCGCGCCCCTCGCGCAGCCGCACGTTGCCGAGCACGGTCGCCGTCACGTCCAGCGACTCGCGCACGGTGTCGGCCGCGTCGAAGACCGCCTCCTTGTCCTCCTGCATGTCCTTGTTGTATGTGAGCGGCAGCCCCTTGATGACGGTCAGCAGCGCGAGCGTGTGCCCGAAGACGCGCCCCGCCTTCCCGCGCACCAGCTCCAGCGCGTCCGGGTTCTTCTTCTGCGGCATCAGGCTCGACCCCGTCGCCACCGCGTCCGACAGCTCGACGAAGCCGAACTCGGTCGTGGCGTAGACGATGAGGTCTTCGGCGAGGCGCGAGAGGTGCGCCATGACCAGCGAGCCTGCGGCGCAGAACTCGACGCAGAAGTCGCGGTCGCTCACGGCGTCGAGGCTGTTGCGCGACACGGCGTCGAAGCCGAGGAAGCGCGCCACCCGCCCGCGGTCAACCGGGTGGCTCGTCCCGGCGAGCGCAGCCGAGCCGAGCGGCAGAACGTTCGTCCGCCGCCTGACCTCCGCGAGTCGCTCGCGGTCGCGCGCGAACATCTCGAAGTAGGCGAGGCACCAGTGTGCGAAGAGCACGGGCTGCGCCCGCTGCAAGTGCGTGTAGCCGGGCAGCACCGCGTCCGCGTGCGCCTCGGCGAGGTCCAGGAGCGCCGCCTGCGCGCCGCGCAGGGAAGCGGCCGCGCGGTCAATCTCATCGCGCAGCCAAAGGCGCAGCGCCGTCGCCACCTGGTCGTTGCGGCTGCGCCCCGTGTGGAGCCGCCGCCCGGCGTCGCCGACCAGCTCGGTCAGCCGCGCCTCGATGAACGAGTGGACGTCCTCCGCCGCCTCGTCGTCGAAGAAGGCTTCGCCCCCGCTCTCGGCGCGCGCCACCAGCTCGCGCAGCCCGCGCGAGATTTCGGCGGCCGTCTCTTCGTCGAGCACCCCGGCCGCGCGCAAGCCCTCGCAGTGCGCCAGGCTCCCGCGCACGTCCGCCCAGAACAGCCGCCGGTCGAAGCCGAACGAGCGGTTGAAGCGCGCGAATCCGGGGTCGGTCTGGCCGGTGAACCTGCCGCCCCACAGTTTTTTCGGTTCGCTCATCAGTCGTCCTCCCGCGGCGATTCTACACAAAAGACGGCCGCGCGGCCTTGCGCCGATGCATCTTTGCTGATAGTTTATGCATCTATTCACCTGTTATGCAAATTTGCTGCATAGCAGCGGGGATTTAACAGGGATGCAGAAGACGAAACGCCAGCAGAAGATCATGAGCCTCATCCGCGCGCGCCGCATCGGCACGCAGCAGGAGTTGACGGAGCTCCTGGAGCGCGCCGGCTTCGTGGCGACGCAGTCGAGCGTGTCGCGCGACCTGGAGGAGCTGGGCGTCGTCAAGCACAACGGCCACTACACGCCGCCGCGCGCGGCCGGCGGCGCGGCGGCGCGGGGGCTGCTCGGCCTCCACGCGGCGGGCGAGTGCCTCATCGTGGCGAAGTGCGAGCCGGGCTTGGCCTCGGCGGTCGCCGTCGAGATAGACCGCGCCGGCATCGAGGAGATAGTCGGCACGGTCGCCGGCGAGGACACCATCTTCATCGCCGTGCCCGAGCGCAAGGCGCAGCGCGCGGTCATCAGGAAAGTCCTGGAGCTGTTCGGCTAGACGGGAGGGGAGGAGGGGGCGTGACGGAGAAGATTAAGAAGGTCGTTCTGGCCTACTCGGGCGGGCTCGACACGTCTGTGATGCTGCACTGGCTGCGGGCGCGGTACGGGTGCGAGGTCGTGTGCTACTGCGCGGACGTGGGGCAGGGCGAGGAGCTGGCGGGGCTCGAAGAGAAGGCGCTGAAGAGCGGCGCGTCGAAGCTCTACGTCGAAGACCTGCGCGAGGAGTTCGTCGAGGGGTACGTGTGGCCGGCGGTCAAGGCCAACGCGCTGTACGAGGGCGTCTACCTGCTGGGCACGTCGCTCGCGCGCCCGGTCATCGCGAAGCGGCAGATAGAGATCGCGCGGCGCGAGGGCGCGGACGCGGTGGCGCACGGCGCGACGGGCAAGGGCAACGACCAGGTGCGCTTCGAGCTGACCTACTACGCGCTGGAGCCGGACATCAAGGTCGTCGCGCCGTGGCGCGAGTGGGAGTTCAAGGGGCGCAGCGACCTCATCGCCTACGCGAAGGAGCACGACATCCCCGTGACGGCGACGGCCGAGAAGCCGTACTCGACCGACCGCAACCTGATGCACGTCTCCTACGAGGGCGGCATCCTCGAAGACCCGTGGGCCGAGCCGCCCGCGGACATCTTCCAGATGACGGCCGCGCCCGAGTCGGCGCGGGCCGAGGCGCAGTACGTCGTCGTCGGCTTCGAGAAGGGCGTGCCCGTCAGCCTCGACGGCGAGCGCCTGGGGGCGGTCGAGCTGCTGTCGGCCCTGAACCGCCTGGGCGGCGAGCACGGCGTGGGGCGCGTTGACCTGGTCGAGAACCGCTTCGTCGGGATGAAGTCGCGCGGCGTGTACGAGACGCCAGGCGTGACCGTGCTTCAGGCGGCGCACCGCGCCGTCGAGTCCATCACGCTCGACCGCGAGGTCGTCAGGATGCGCGACGCGCTGAGCCTGAAGTTCGCCGAGAGCGCCTACTACGGCTTCTGGTTCGCGCCCGAGTCGGAGCTGATGCGCGCGACGATTGACGCGACGCAGGAGCGCGTGACGGGCGAGGCGCGCGTCAAGCTCTACCGCGGCGCCGTCGCCGTCGCCGGCCGGCGCTCGCCCAACTCGCTCTACCAGGAGAAGCTGGCGACCTTCGAGGCCGACACGGTCTACAACCAGCGCGACGCCGAGGGCTTCATCAAGCTCAACGCGCTGCGCCTGCGCACGCTCGCGAAGCTGAGCGCCGACTAGTGAAAGCGGGAACGCCGGGGATGGAGGTGAACGGGATGAAGGTGACTGTCGTCGAGGCCGAGAAGGTGGGGTCGGTGGCGTCCGGGCTGGGGCTCGGGCGGACGCTGGCCGTGGCGGGCGGGCGGCGCGCGGCGCGCGCGGGCGACGCGGTCGTGGTGCGCGCGCTGACCGACAGCGCGACCTACAACCAGCTCGAACTGCCGACCGGCAGGCTGGCGAAGATAAACCCCGGCGACGTGCTCGTCGGCGCCCTCGGGAGCCGGCGCGCGCTGAAGGGCTTCGTGGGCGACGTGCCGGCGGAGGCCGGCGCGGGCGACCGCCTGCACCTGCTGAACATGGGCGGCGTCGTCGGCCGCTGCAAGGGGAGCCTCTCGAGCCTGGGCGACGCCATCGAGGTCGAGGTGATCGGCTTCGTCGTTGACGAGGGGCAGCGCGTGCGCAACATCGGCGACGGCGCGCTCGCGCCGCGCGGGGCGCTGCCGGAGGGGTGCGCGCCGCTCGTCGTCGTGGCGGGCGCGTGCATGAACTCGGGGAAGACGTTCGCGGCGACCGAGCTGGTGCGGCAGGCGACGCGCGCGGGGATGCGCGTGGCGGCGGCGAAGCTGTCGGGCGTGGCCGCGCTGCGCGACACGCTCAACATGGCCGACCACGGCGCGGTGGCGACGGCGAGCTTTCTGGACTGCGGCCTGCCCTCGACGGTCGGCGTCGGCGACCTCGCGCCGGTGGCGAAGGCCATCATCGGGCGGCTCAACGAGTCGTCGCCGGACCTCATCGTCGTCGAGCTGGGCGACGGGATTCTGGGCGGCTACTCGGTCGAGTCGGTCTTCGACGACGCCGAGCTGCGCGCGGCGATGGCGGCGGTCGTCTTCTGCGCGTCGGACTACGTGGGCGCGTGGGGCGGCGTCGAGCTGTTCCGCCGGCGCGGCGTCGGGGTGGACGCCGTCGCCGGCTCGGTCACGGACTCGCAGATGGGCGAGGACTACATCGAGCGCGAGCTGGGCGTGCCGGCGGGCAACGCCAAGCGCGACGGCGCGCGGCTGTTCGAGCTGATACGGGCGCGCGTCGAGGCGGCGGCGCTGCCGGCGTGCGCGTGAGCCGCCGCAGCCGCCGTCAGCCCCGCCCGCGCCGCAGCGCGGCCGCGACGCCGACGAAGACGAAGGCCAGGCCGACGAAGAGGAACGTCCTGTTGGCGGTGACGCCGAGGGCGGCGAAGGCGACGCCGAGGGCGACGAAGGGTAAGCCGGCTTTGCGCATGTCCTGTTGAGCCTCCCGGCCCTCGCGTGTCGGTTCTTTTGAAGGCCGGGGTCGTTTACGGCCGCGCGGGCGGGATTGTTTCCGCGGCCTTCGCCCCCGCGGGGGCGTACGGGGTGAAGAGGATGAGAATCAGGGTGGGCATCTTCGGCGGGTCGGGCTATGGCGGGGCGGAGCTTCTGCGCATCCTGCTGTTCCACCCGGCGGCCGAGGTGGCGCTCGTCACGGCGAACGAGCAGGCGGGCAAGGCGGTCGGCGAGGTTCACCGCAACCTCCACGGCCTGACCGACCTGCGCTTCGAGAAGGCGCCGGAGGAGTTCGAGAGCCTTTCGAGCCTCGACTGCGTCTTCCTCGCGCTGCCGCACGGGCAGGCTCTGGAGATAGCGCCGCGGCTGCCGGCGGGCGTCAGGGCCGTTGACCTCTCGGGCGACTTCCGCCTGCGCGACGCCGACGAGTTCCGAGAGCACTACGGGCGCGAGCACACGGCCGCGGAGTTGCAGCGCGAGTTCGTCTACGGGCTGACCGAGCTTAATCGAGAGGAGATAGCGAAGGCGCGGCTGGTGGCGAACCCCGGCTGCTTCGCGACGGCGACGCTGCTCGGGCTCGCGCCGCTGGCGGCGTCGGGCGCGCTCAAGGGGCGCGTGGTCGTTGACGCCAAGACCGGCTCGTCGGGCTCGGGCGTGAAGCCGGCGGCGAACACGCACCACCCGCAGCGCGCCAACTCCTTCTACGCCTACAAGCCGTTCACGCACCAGCACGTGCCCGAGATAGAGCAGGCGCTGCGCGCCGTCGGGGGCGAGCGCGGCTGGCCGAACGAGCTGGTCTTCATGACGCACTCGCTGCCCGTCTCGCGCGGCGTCTTCGCCTCGGCCTACGCCGAGCTGGCCGAGGGGCGCGAGATGACGGCCGGGGCGCTCGCCGCCCTGTACGGAGACTTTTACCGCGGCTCTTTCTTCGTCCGGCTCGTCCAGGGCTCGCCCGACATCAACTGGGTGAAGATGACCAACTTCTGCGACATCGGCTTCGCGGCGCGCGGCCGGCAGGTCGCGGTCTTCTCGGCCCTCGACAACCTCGTCAAGGGCGCCGCCGGCCAGGCCGTGCAGAACATGAACCTGATGTTCGGCCTCGAAGAGGGGACGGGGCTGATGTTCGCCGGCGGCAACCCCTGAGGGGGAGTCGGAGGCGGCCGAGGACTGTAAAAAGATGACGGCGGAGGCGATGACCAACTTCGAGGGGATAGCGGCGCGCGAGGAGGAGTTTCAACTCGCGACGTACAGGAAGTTTCCGTTCGCGCCCGTGCGCGGCGAGGGCTCGTGGGTGGAGACGAGCGAGGGCGAGCGGTTCCTCGACCTCTACGGCGGGCACGCCGTCTGCGCGACCGGCCACTGTCACCCGCGCGTCGTCGAGGCGGTGCGCGAGCAGGCGGGGCGGCTGCTCTTCTACTCGAACGTCGTCTATTCGGACGTGCGCGCGCGGGCGGCCGAGCGGCTGGTGGGCTGCGCGCCGGCGGGGCTGACCAAAGCCTTCTTCTGCAACTCGGGCACGGAGGCGAACGAGAACGCCATGCGGATGGCGCGGATGAAGACCGGGCGCGAGCGCGTCGTCACCTTCACGGGCGGCTTCCACGGGCGCACGGCCGACTCCATCAGCGCCACCTTCCTCGGGCGCTACCGCGACATCGGCCGGCCCAACGTGCCCGGCCACCTGTGCGCCGAGTTCGGCTCGCTCGAATCGGTCGAGGCCGTGGCCGACGAGACGGCGGCGGCCGTGATGCTTGAGCCGATTCAGTCGATGGCCGGGGTGACGATGGCGCCGCCGGAGTTCTACCGCGGCCTGCGCCGCCTGTGCGACGAGCGCGGGATGCTGCTCGTCTTCGACGAGGTGCAGACGGGCGTGGGGCGGACGGGGTCGTGGCTCTTCGCGGGGAGCGAGGCGGCGGGCGGCGTCGCGCCGGACGTCGTGACGCTGGCGAAGGCGCTCGGGAGCGGCGTGCCCGTGGGCGCGTGCCTGACGACCGAGGCGGTCGCGTCTTCGATAAAGGAGAACGACCTGGGCACGACCTTCGGCGGCGGGATGCTGGCGATGGCGGCGGTCGTGGCGACGCTCGAAGCGATTGAGGCGGACGGGATGCTAGGGAACGCGCGCGCCGTCGAGAGTTATCTGCGCGAGGGCCTCGCCGGCGCGCCGGGCGTCGCGGGCGTGCGCGGGCTGGGGCTGCTGCTCGGCGTCGAGTTCGAGGAGCCGATTGCGGCGAAGGTCAACAAGGCGCTGCTCGAACGGCGCATCATCACGGGCACGTCGAGCGACCCGAAGGTCCTGCGGCTGCTGCCGCCGCTCTGCCTGACGCTGGAGGAGGCGGGCCTGTTCGTCGAGGCGCTGAAGGAGATTTGCGCGTAAGCGATGCCGAGAAACTTTCTGACAACCGCCGACTGGACGCGCGAGGAGCTTGAGGGCCTGCTCTCGCGTGCGGCGCGCTTCAAGCGGGGCGAGGACGCGTCGAAGCCGCTCGCGGGGCGCTCGGTGGCGCTCGTCTTCTTCAACCCCTCTCTGCGGACGCGCGCCTCGATGCAGGTCGGCGTCTACGAGCTGGGCGGGAACGCCGTCGTGCTTGAGCCGGGCGGGACGAGCTGGACGCTGGAGCACCGCCCGGGCGTCGTGATGGACGGCGACAAGACCGAGCACGTCAGGGAGTTCGTCCGCGTGCTCGGGCGCTACGCCGCCGCCATCGGCGTGCGCACGTTCGCCGCGCTGAAGGACTGGAAGGAGGAGCGGCAGGACCCCGTGCTGGCGGCCTTCGCCGAGCACTCGGACGTGCCCGTCGTCAACCTCGAATCGGCGATGCATCACCCCTGCCAGGCGCTGGCCGACATGTTGACCGTGCGCGAGAAGCTGGGCGAGGGGAGGAAGCGCGTGCTGCTGACCTGGGCGTGGCACCCGAAGCCTCTGCCGATGGCCGTGCCGAACAGCTTCGCGCTGGCGGCGGCGCAGATGGGGCACGACCTGACGATCGCGCACCCGCCCGGCTACGAGCTGGACGAAGACCTGATGCGCGAAATCAACGGCCGCGCCTTCGACGCCGGCGCGACCGTCAGCGTGACGCGCGACGTCGAGGAGGCGTTCGACGGCGCGCAGGTGGTCTACGCGAAGAGTTGGGGGAGCAAGGAGTTCTACGGCTCGCCCGCCGACGACGTGGAAGAGCGCGCGCCCTACCGCGCCGACTGGATGGTGGACGCGGCGAAGATGGCGCGCACCGACGGCGGCCTCTTCATGCACTGCCTGCCCGTCCGCCGCAACTGCGTCGTCGCCGACGACGTGCTGGACTCGCCCGCCTCGGTCGTCATAGACGAGGCCGAGAACCGCCTCCACGTCCAGAAGGCCGTCCTGGCGCGGCTCGTGGCCGGCGAGTAGCCGAAAGGGGGGAAGCGTGAGCCGTGAAAGACTGGACCTGCTGCGCGAGGCGCTGCCCTACATCCAGCGGTTCAAGGGCAAGACGTTCGTCGTCAAGCTGTCGGGGAAGGTGACCGAGGAGCACGACAACCTCGCCAGCCTGGCCGAGGAGCTGGCGCTGCTGCACCAGGTCGGCATCCGCGTCTGCGTCGTCCACGGCGGCGGGAAGCAGTTGACCGAGCTGGCCGTGCAGATGGGCGTCGAGCAGACCATTATCAACGGCCGCCGCGTCACCGACGACGCCACGCTCGACATGGCGAAGATGATCTTCGCCGGCAAAATCAACACGGACATTCTGGCGGCGCTGCGGCGGCGCGGCGTGCCGTCGGTCGGCCTGTCGGGCGTGGACGGCAACACGGTCGCCGCCGTGCGGAGGCCGCCGCGCGACATCCTCAACCAGGCGACGGGCGAGCGCGAGCGCGTGGACTTCGGCCACGTCGGCGACGTGGTCGAGATAGACGACCGGCTGCTGCGCGTGCTCCTGGACCACGACTACCTGCCGGTCGTCTCGCCGCTCGGCGCCGACGACGAGGGGCGCGTCTTCAACATCAACGCCGACACCATCGCCGCCGAAATCGCCGTCCGGCTCGAAGCCGAGAAGCTGGTCATGCTCTCGGACGTGGACGGCATCTACCTGCGGCCGGGCGAGCAGGCGACCAAGATTTCGCGCCTCACGGCCGCCGAGGTCGAGGGGCTCATCAGCGGGGGCGTCGCCACCAGCGGCATGATTCCCAAGCTCCAGAACATCACGGAGCTGCTGCGCCGCGGCGTCCGCAGCGCGCACATCATCAAGGGGAGCCTGCGCAACGCGCTCCTCTCGGAAGTCTTCACGGACGAGGGCACGGGCACAATGATTATCGCCTGAAGGCGGAAGACGCGCGGCCGGAGTCGGGACCGGGGACGAGAGGGCGAGAGGACGAGGGGCGTCGTGACTCTCGTCCTTTTTCTATTTTCCACCGCGCGGGCGCAGGGCCCTTCAGTCCCGCCGCTTCGGGCGCTTGAAGAAGTAGACGGTCGAAGTCTCGCCGTCGCCTTCGCGGAGCTTGAGGTCCGTGCGGAGGCCGGTCAACTCCCACCCCTCTTCGCCGAGCTTGGCGAAGGCCGCGCCGAGCGCCGCTTCTTCGGTCGCGCCCTCCACCTCCTCAGAGCCGGTCGGCAGGTAGCGGACGACGGCCGCGGGCGCGCGCGCCGGGTCGGAGAGGCTGAGCCCCTTCTGGCGGTACGTGAAGCCGCTGATGACGCAGTACTCCCAGCGCCGCGGCTCGGCCCGCTCGCGCGCGGCCTCGTCCCTCGCGTCGCCGGGCGCGGGCTCGCCCACGACGCCCGCGCCCGGCGGGAGCTTGATGACGGGGCCGGCGGCCGGGCCCTGAGGCTTGCGCGGCGGCTCCTGCGTCGTCTGGCGTGGCGCGGCGCCGAGGGCCGCGTGCGCCGCCAGCGTGAGGGCGAAGGCCGCGGCGGCGAGCGCGCGGGCAAACGGCCGCGCCCTGTGTCCTGCGTTCATTTCGGTTGCACCCCTTTCGGATGAGAGAATCTGTCCCGGACGTCGAGTTAAACACGCGCGGCGCGGCGGCCGGAGTCAAAAGTTTAAAGAAAAAGAGGCGCGGCCGGAACCGGCGGGGGCTGGCGGATGAGTTCTGAGGTCTTGCGGGAGGGGCGCGCGCGGCTCGGCCCGTTCGCGCGGCGGTTGCTGCGCGAGTGGCGGCGGGCGGGCTGGCCCCTGCGCGGAGAGGACGCGGTCGTCGCCGTCTCGGGCGGCGCGGACTCGACGGCGCTGCTGCTCGCGCTCGCGGAGTTGGAGGGCGCGGGCGCGCTCGGCGTCGGGCTGACGGCCGCGCACCTCGACCACGGGCTGCGCGGCCCGCGCTCGGCCGAGGACGCGCGCTGGGTCGAAGGGCTGGCGCTCTCTCTGGGGCTCGCGTGCGTCGTGGGGCGCGCGGACGTGGCGGGGCTGGCGCGCGAGCAACGCGACAACGTCGAGCAGGCGGCGCGGCGCGCGCGCTACGAATTCCTCGCGCGCGCGGCGCGCGAGGCCGGGGCGCGCTCGGTGCTCGTCGCGCACACGCTCGACGACCAGGCCGAGACTGTCCTGCTCAGGCTCCTGCGCGGGAGCGGCGCCGAGGGACTGGGCGGGATGTCTGCGGAGCGCGCGCTCGAAGCGGGAGGGGAGGTCTTTCTGCGCCGGCCGCTGCTCGGCTGGGCGCGGCGCGCGGACACCGAGGCGTACTGCCGCGCGCGCGGGGTCGAGCCGCGAGCCGACGAGATGAACGATGACGAGACTTACGCCCGCGTGCGCGCGCGCAGGCGTTTGCTGCCGCTGCTCGAAACGTTCAACCCGCGGGCGGCCGAGGCGCTGGCGCGCGCGGCCGGGCTCCTGCGCGAAGACTCCGCCGCGCTCGACGCGCTGGCCGCCGCGCTGCTCGAACAGGCGCGCGCCGACGCGGGGGGCGCAGGCGCGTGGCCGCCGGGCGGGTGGCCGCTGCGGGCGGAGGCGCTGGCGGCTGCTGCTCCCGCCGTCAGGCGTCGCGCGCTGCGTCTGTGGCTGGCGCGGAATCGCGGCGACCTGCGCCGCCTCTCGCACGCGCACCTGCTCGGCGTCGAACGGCTGCTCGCGGGCGAGCGCGGCGGCCGCGTCGCCGAACTCCCCGGCGGCTCAAGCGTCGAGCGCCGCCGCGGCCTGCTCACGTTCCGCCCGCCGGCTTGAACGTGTCCGCTGGCGGCCGCGCCCCGGCCGCGCCACGCCCTGCGCCGTACGCCGGCCGTCTATTCGGGTTCGGAGCGGCCCGCGGGACAAAGTCCCCGACCCCGTCACGCGCCGCCCCGGCCTCGCGGGCGTGAAGTAAAAGTCAGAAAGCGCCGTCGGCCGGTCGGGAAAGGGCTCGGCCGGCGGCGCTTTCGGGGAAAAAGGTTGAAAAAGGGGGGGGCGGAACCTACAATCGAGAAGGCGCGGGGCGCGCGCGCCCGCCCGAATGCACAACGGGGCGCGCGCCGTGGGCATCCAAGTTGAGCCCGGCCGCCGTACTTGATTCGCGAACAGCTCCCCGGCGGGCGTCGGCCGCGGGCGACCGGTTCGGAGGGTTTTCGGGGAGCGACAAAAGACGCCGGATGGGTTATCATCGGCGTCGGAGGCGTAGAAGAATTTGAGTTCCACTGCGAGACAACTTATTTTCTGGGTGCTCATCCTGGCCGGGGCGGTCATCCTCTACCAGTTCGTCGTCAACAAGCAGGGCAAGGACACGAAGCAACTCGCCTACGGCGAGCTGGTGGACAAGGTGCGCAACGGGCAGATCGCCGAGTTGACGATCAAGCAGTCCGAGGTCGTCTCCGTTGACGCCAAGGACAAGACCGAGTACCGCACGCCCATCGAGGGCGACAAGATTAAGGGCGACCTCGCCTCGCTCGCCAACGAGAAGGACGCCAACGGCCAGCCGCACATCGCCTCGAAGAAGGTCAACATCGAGCCGGCCGCCAACGGCGCCTTCTGGTCAATCCTGATGTGGTGGGGCCCCGTGCTCCTGCTCGTCGGCTTCTGGATTTTCATGCTGCGGCAGATGCAGTCGGGCGGCAACAAGGCGCTCTCCTTCGGCAAGTCGCGCGCGAAGCTCCTGAACAACCAGCAGAAGCGCGTCACCTTCAAGGACGTCGCCGGCGTGGACGAGGCCAAGGAGGAGCTTCAGGAGATCATCGAGTTCCTCAAGGAGCCGCAGAAGTTCCAGAAGCTCGGCGGCCGCATCCCGAAGGGCGTGCTGCTGGTCGGCCCCCCGGGCACGGGCAAGACGCTCATGGCGCGCGCCGTCGCCGGCGAGGCCAACGTCCCGTTCTTCTCCATCTCCGGCTCCGACTTCGTCGAGATGTTCGTCGGCGTCGGCGCCTCGCGCGTGCGCGACCTCTTCGAGCAGGGCAAGAAGAACGCGCCGTGCATCATCTTCATTGACGAGATCGACGCGGTCGGCCGTCACCGCGGCGCGGGGCTCGGCGGCGGCCACGACGAGCGCGAGCAGACCCTGAACCAGTTGCTCGTCGAGATGGACGGCTTCGAGTCGAACGACGGCGTCATCATCATGGCCTCGACGAACCGGCCGGACGTGCTCGACCCGGCGCTGCTGAGGCCCGGCCGCTTCGACCGCCGCGTCGTCGTGCCGCGCCCGGACGTGCGCGGCCGCGAGGGCATCCTCAAGGTTCACACGCGCAAGATTCCGCTGGGCGAGGACGTTGACATCCAGGTCATCGCGCGCGGCACGCCGGGCTTCACCGGCGCCGACCTCGCCAACCTCGTCAACGAGGCGGCGCTCAACGCGGCGCGCTACAACAAGAAGATCGTCAACATGGCGGACTTCGAGTTGGCGAAGGACAAGGTGCTGATGGGCGCCGAGCGCAAGTCCATGGTCATCACCAACGAGGAGAAGCGCGTCACGGCCTACCACGAGGCGGGCCACACGCTCGTCGGCCTGAAGGTGCCGAACGCCGACCCCGTCCACAAGGTGACCATCATCCCGCGCGGCATGGCGCTCGGCGTCACGCAGCAGTTGCCCGAGGGCGACCGCCACAACTACACCAAGGATTACCTGCTCGGCCAGATAGCCATCCTGATGGGCGGCCGCCTCGCCGAAGAGGTCTTCCTCGGCAGCATCACCACGGGGGCCTCGAACGACATCGAGCGCGCGACGGAACTCGCCCGCGCGATGGTCTGCGAGTACGGCATGTCGAACCTCGGGCCGCTCACCTTCGGCAAGAAGGAGGAGCAGATTTTCCTCGGCCGCGAGATTTCGCAGCACCGCGACTTCTCCGAGGACACGGCGATCAAGATTGACCAGGAGGTCAAGAAACTCGTCGGCGACCAGTACGAGCGCGCGCGCAACATCATCGAGGAGAACCGCGACACGATGATTCGCCTCGCCGAGACGCTGCTCGACCGCGAGACGCTCGACGCCGTGCAGATTCGGCGCATCATCGCCGGCCTGCCGCTCGACGACGACGACTCGCCCTCCTCGCACAAGGACGACGAGAACCGGCCGCAGCTCAAGGAGCCGGCCGCCAACCCGCTCAAGCCGATTCTGCCCCCGATTACGGGCGGCAACCCGGCCCCGGCCTAAAGCCGGCGGCGGAAGCCGAAGAGGGAAGAGGGGAAGAGGCTCCAAAGCCTTTTCCCCTTTTGTCTGTCCGGGCGGCCGGCCCGCGAGAACCGCACATGGAACGAGAGTGGAAACTGGCGGGGCGCTCGCTCCCCTACGGGGCGCGCACGCTCGTCATGGGCGTGCTCAACGTGACGCCCGACAGCTTCAGCGACGGCGGGCGCTACCTCGACCCGGCGCGCGCGCTGGAGCACGCCGCGCGGATGGTGGAGGAGGGCGCGGACATACTCGACGTCGGCGGCGAGTCCACGCGGCCGGGCTCCGCCGAGGTGGGAGCGGAGGAGGAGACGCGGCGGGTCGCGCCCGTCGTTGGGGCGCTGGCCGCGGCCGTCAAGGTTCCGATTTCGGTGGACACGACCAGGGCGCGCGTGGCGCGCGCCGCTCTCGAAGCCGGGGCCGAGATAGTCAACGACGTCTCCGCCCTGCGCTTCGAGCCGGCGCTCGCCGACGAGGCGGCGCGCGCCGGGGCCGGCCTCGTCCTCATGCACTCGCGCGGCGGGCGCGACGCGCTGCACTCGCTCCCGCCCGCCGAAGACGTCATGGCCGAGGTCACGCGGTCGCTCCGCGCGAGCGTCGCAGAGGCCGAGCGCCGTGGCGTGGCGCGCGCGCGCATCGCCGTAGACCCCGGCTTCGGCTTCGGCAAGAGCCACGAGCAGAACGTCGAACTGCTGGCGCGGCTCGACCTCTTCGCGCGGAGCTTCCCGGACGTACCCGTCCTCGTCGGCACGTCGCGCAAGCGCTTCGTCGGCGCGCTGCTCGGCGGCGCGCCCGTGGGCGAGAGGCTGCACGGCACGATGGCGACGGTCGCGGCCGCCGTCCTGCGCGGGGCCTCTATAGTCCGCGTCCACGACGTGCGCGCCGCCGTCGAAACCGTCCGCGTCGTGGACGCGATAAAGGCCGCGGGCCGCGAGCCGTGAGCCGCGGCGGGGGGAGGGCGGCGCTCGTCCCGCCGCGGGTGAAGGCCGACGCCCAGGCGCTTGTCACCCGTCGCCCCCGTGTCGTATCGTCAACGCTCGCGCCCGCGGGGAGACGCGAGACGAGGTTAGAGCCACTTTGAGACTCCTGAACAAGAGACTTTTCGGCGCGGCGGCACTCGCGGGGCTCGTCCTGCTGGCGTCGGGCTTCCGCGGCTGCTACAAGCCCGTGAGCAAGACGGGGCTGCCCACGCACGTCCGCACGGTCGCGGTGCCCGCGTTCCAGAACCAGGCGCTCCGCTACCGCATCGAGACGCGCTTCACCGAGGCCGTCATGCGCGAGATACTGCGCCGCGGCAAGGGGCTCCGCGTCCAGAGCGAGACGAAGGGCGCCGACGCGGTCGTGGACGGCGTCATCAAGAGCTTCGCCTTCTACGGCGTGCTGCTCGACACGCGCGGGCGCGCGCGCATCTTCGAGGTGACGATCACGGCCGCCGTCACCGTCCGCGACCAGGTGACCAACCGCGTCCTCTACGACAACCAGGACTACGTCTTCCGCGGCGAGTTCGAGTTCACGGACGACCCCCGCTCCTTCTTCAACGAGGAGGACCCGGCCGTCCAGCGGCTCTCACGCAGCTTCGCCGAGAGCCTGGTCTCGACGCTCGTCAACGGCTTCGGCGTCAACGAAGAGCCCTGAAATGCCCACGCTCACGCGCGAGGAATTGAGAAGGGAATTGAAGGCGGGGAAGGTGGGGCCGCTCTACCTCCTGTTCGGGCCGGAGGACTACCTGCGCGACGCCGCGGCGCGCGTCATCGCGGACACGGCGCTGAAGGGCGCGCCGCTGCGCGAGTTCAACGAGGCGGGCTACAGCCTCGCCTCCACGGACGTGCAGCAGGCCATCGCCGCCGCCGAGCAGATGCCGATGATGGGCGGCCGCCGCGTCGTGCGCGTCACGGACTTCGGCCGGCTGCGCGAGGCGGACGAGGAGGCGCTCGTCCGCTACGTCACGCGCCCCGTCGAGACGACGACGGTCGTCTTCGTCTCGGGCGACCTCGACAAGCGGCGCAAGCTGAGCAAGACGCTGATGGAAGTCTGCGCGAGCGTCGAGTTCGCCGAGCTGAAGGACGCGGAGCTGGCGGCGTGGGCGCGCGACCGGCTGAAGCACCTGGGCGCGCACGCCGACGAGCGGACGCTCAGGCAGGTGGTCGCCCTCGTCGGCGCGAGCGTGCGGCGGCTGGCGACCGAGCTTGAGAAGCTGGCGACCGCCGCGCTCCCCGGCGGCGAGATTACGATGGAGCTGGTGGACTCGCTCGTCGGGCGCTCGCGCGAGCTGTCGAACTTCGAGCTGTCAGACCACCTCATCGCGCGCGACCGCCGCCGCGCCCTCGAAACCCTCCGCAAGCTCCTCGACGACGGGGCCGAGCCCGTCATGCTCATCGGCCTGCTGGCGAGCAACTTCCACCGGCTCGCGCTCGCCAAGGAGTTGATGACGCGCGGCGCGCCCGAGCAGGAGGTCTTCCGCGTCGTCAACATGCCCTTCAGCCAGCGCAAGGAGTTCCTCGCCACCGCGCGCCGCGCCGACTCTCAGGAGCTCGCGCGCCGCATCCGGCGCATCGCCGAGGCCGACCTCGCCATCAAGACCTCGCTCGGCGGCGGCGGCGACCGCGGCTCGCGCCTCCAGCTCGAAATGCTCGTCTGCGAGCTGTCCGCCTGACCCCGCTAAAAGTCTAAAGGCTTCAGGTCGGGCTCGACCCGCCCGCGCCGCGCCGCGTCCGAATCAACCAGCCCTTTGCTGTAGTAGTCGAAGACGAGCCGCGACGGCCCGCACTCCCGCAGCACGTTGTTCGCCAGCTCGGCGAGGCCGGCGCCCGCGCCCGCGCGCGAGACGTAGGCGCGGACGCGCCTGAGCCAGAAGACGGTGATCGTCTCGTGGTAGAGGTTCGGGTTGACGCCGTGCGCCGCGACGTAGCGGGCGACGCCGGCGCGCAGGCGCGCGAGCGCCCCGCCGTCCCCCTCGCGCAGCAGGTAGCAGAGCGCGACGACCAGGTGCGCGCGGTGGTTGAAAGCGGCCGGCGGCAGCCCGCACGACTCGAAGCCGCGGACGACCTCCAGCACCTCCTCGTCGCCGCGGTAAGGCTCATCATCGGGCGTTGTCATGCGTTCGCTCCTCGCCGCCCCGCCGGGGCGTAAAAAAGCGGGGCGGGCCGGCACGA
>DASVUF010000337.1:0-29226 GCA_036387195.1 Pyrinomonadaceae bacterium
GTCACGCCCGCTCTACTTTTCGCCCGCGGCCGCGCCGGGACTGCGCGCCGCCGCCCGCGCCGGGCTCGAAAGCGTCAGGGCTTTTCGTCGAGCCGCTCGGCCAGCTCCTTGAGCCGCCGCTTCAACTCCTGTATGTCCTCGCGCATGCGCGGCAGCCGCCCCCAGAGCGCGTTGAGCCGCTTGTACTCTTCGAGCGGCTGGACGGGCGTGCCCCACCAGACGCCGGGGCGGACTATCTTGCCCGGCAGCACGCCGGCCTGCGAGCCGATGACCGCGCCCGACTGCACGCGCGCGTGGTCGCCGAAGCCCACCTGCCCGCCGATGACCGCGTCCGACTCGATGACGGTGCTGCCCGAGATGCCCGTCTGCGCGGCGATGACCACGCGCTCGCCTATCTCGACGTTGTGCCCGACCTGCACGAGGTTGTCTATCTTCGTCCCGTTCCCGACGCGCGTCACGCCGAGCGCCCCGCGGTCTATGCAGGAGTTGGCGCCGACCTCCACGTCGTCGCCGACGACCACCGCCCCGACCTGCGGGAACTTGTGGTAGACGCCCGCCGCGTCGCGCACGTACCCGAACCCGTCCGCGCCGACGACGACGCCCGCGTGCAGCACCACGCGGTCGCCCAGCGTGACGCCTTCGTAGAGCACGACGTTCGGCCGCAGCACGCAGTCGAGCCCTACGCGGACGCCGCGCCCGACGACGCAGTGCGCGTGAATCTGCGTCCCCGCGCCGACGCTTGCGCCCTCGCCCACCACCGCCCCCGCGCCGACGTAGACGCCCGGCCCCAGCAGCGCGCCCTCGGCGACGGCGGCCGTCGGGTGGACTTGCCCGGGAAGCCTCGGCGGCCTGAGCAGCGCCTCGGCGGCCAGCGCGAAGGCGAGCTTGGGGCGCGGCGCCTCCACGACGCACCTCACGCCGGCCAGCTCCGGGGCCGCGCCCTCCGGCGCGATGACGCACGAGGCGCGGCACGCGGCCGCCGCCCCGAACAGCTTCGCGTCCTCGACGAACGCCACGTCGCCCTCGCCCGCCGCGTCGAGCGAGGCCACGCCCCGCACGGAGGCGCCGGCGTCGCCGACGGCGCGGCCGCCGACCAGCGCGGCCAGCCCCGCGGCCGTCATGCCCTGTTCCTGTTCACTCATAAGCGGGAGAAGGGGCCGCGCGCCGACGCCGCCGCCCCTCGGCGCGAGACTTTTGAATCAGCGCGAGACTTTGAAGAGGAGTTCGCGCTCGGCGGCGACGGTCGTCTCGCGCTCCTCGCGCGTGAAGCCTCGGCGCGTGGCGCGGATGAAGCGCGCGAGGTGCCTGACGTGCTCGTCGCCCGAGTCGTCGAGCGCGCCGAGCGCCGTCTCCAGCGGCAGGCGCGCGCGGAAGAGCACCTGGTAGGCGCGCTTCAGGGCGGCGCGCGACTCGGGCGCGAAGCCGCCGCGGCGCAGGCCGATGGTGTTCAGCCCACGCACCCGCGGCGGGTTGCCGTCGGTCGTGAAGAACGGCAGCACGTCCTGCACGACCTTCGTCTTGCCGCCCACCATCGCGAAACGCCCGAAGCGGACGAACTGGTGCGCGCCGACGTTCGACGAGAAGAAGACGTGGTCTTCCACGACGACGTGGCCGGCCAGCGCCGCGCCGTTGGCGAACGTGTTGTCGTCGCCCACCACGCAGTTGTGCGCGATGTGGACGCCGACCATCATGAAGTTGCGGCTGCCGACGACGGTCGCCTCGTCCTCGCCGCTCGCGCGGTGCAGCGTCGCGTACTCGCGGACGATGTTGTCGTCGCCGACGACGAGCCGGCTCGGCTCGCCGCGGAACTTCACGTCCTGCGGCTCGCCGCCGAGCGTGGCGTGCTCGTAGACGCGGTTGCGCGCGCCCAGGGTCGTGAAGCGCTTGACGACGGCGTGCGCGCCTATCTCGCAGCCCTCCCCTATCTGGACGTGCTCCTCGACGACCGCGTACGGGCCGACGCGCACGCCGCGCGCCAGCTCGGCGCGCGGGCTGACGACTGCTGTTGCGTGTATTTCCATAAGTATTTAAATGCGCGGGATGAAGTGTTGACTGCCGGTGACGGTACGGGACTGCCGACGATGGTACGGGGACGGGGCGGCAAACGCAAGAGGCCGCGCGGCGAAGGCGGCTAACGTCTTGTGTTTACAGGCAGATGGCTTTATTATGTCACGGACTTTTGGCAGCGCCTTCGGCCGCCGTCCGTCCGACGGCCGAAGGCGCTCCCGAGCACTTATAAACGTTTACCCGCGCGCGCCTCAAGCCCGCGCGCCGCCCCCGTTTAAGGAGAGAAAGAGCCTTGTTCAGCGATAATTTCCGCCGCGGCGAGTCGGAGAAGAGCCGGTTTAGCGGCGTGAAGCGGTCGAAGCTGGTTTCGAGCCTGTCGGACGTAGCGTGGAAGGCGTTCCAGTCCGTCAACCGCCGCCTGCCCGAGGGAGAGGCCGTGCGCCCCACCTGGGCGCCGGGCCCGCTCCTGAAGTCCTACGAGCGCACCGCGCCGCCGCTCGGCTTCCCGCGCGAGACCGACTCCTTGTGCCCGCGCTGCGTCAAGGAGGTGCGCGAGGGCGTCATCTCCGGCGAGACGCCGCTCGAAACCCTGATGCACACGCACCCGGGCGAGATCAAGGCGCAGATTTTCGAGGAGGGCGGCAAGGTCTACATGACCAAGACCTGCCCCAAACACGGCGAGTTCAAAGACCTGATGGCGACCGACGCGCGCTTCCTCGAGCGCATCGAGTCGCTCTTCTTCGGCCGCGACTTCCGCTCGGCCGAGGACGCGCACGTCCACAAGCACGGGACCTCCAACATCCAGTTCGGCCGCGGCGCGGTGCTGACGGTTGACCTGACGAACCGCTGCAACATGATGTGCAACCCGTGCTTCATGGACGCCAACCAGGTCGGCTACGTCCACGAGCCGACGTTCGAGGACACCAAGGCCATCCTCGACCGCGCCGTCTCCTTCAAGCCGCGCCGCCAGATAATCATCCTCTTCTCGGGCGGCGAGCCCACGCTCTCGCCCTACTTCCTCGACGCCGTCGCCTACGCCAGGAAGGTCGGCTTCTACCGGATTCTGGCGGCGACCAACGGCATCCGCTACGCCGAGGACATCGAGTTCTGCCGCCAGGCCAAGGAGGCCGGGCAGCACGGCGTCTACCTCCAGTTCGACGGCGTCTCGGAGGAGAAGAACAAGCACCGCGGCGTCGGCAACCTCTTCGACGTCAAGCTGCGCGCCATCGAGAACCTGGCCAGCGTCGGCATCAAGGTCACGCTGGTCACGACCATCGTCAACACCGTCAACAACGACGCCATCGGCCAGATAGTCGAGTTCGCCGCCAAGAACATTGACAAGGTTCAGACCATCGCCTTCCAGCCCGTCTCGTTCACGGGGCGCGACGAGGACGTGCCCGACAACGTCCGCGAGCAGCAGCGCTACACGCTCGCCGGCATGGCCGAAGACCTGGACCAGCAGCTCGGCGGCCGCATGAAGCCGCTGCGCGACTGGTTCCCGCTCTCGTCCTACTCGGCGTTCACCTCCGTGATGGACATGCTGCAGGGCGCGGACGCGCCGTGGGGCTGGTCGTCGTGTAACTGCCACCCGAACTGCGGCATCTTCACGCTGGCGGTCGTCAACCGCCACACCGGCGAGTTCAAGTCGCTCTTCGACTTCTTCGACTACGAGCAGTTCATGAAGGACGTGGCGGTCATCACCGACACCGCCCGCGGCAAGAAGCTGACGATGGCGCAGCTCGCCATGGCCATCATGCGCAACTTCAGCCCGGAGCGCGCGCCCGAGGGCTTCCCCGTCTCGCAGATCATCAACCTGTTCAAGCCCTCCTCGACCAGCTCGAACTCCGACCGCAACGACCGCATGAAGCGGCAGTCGGACGACGCGGCCGACGTGTGGCGCGTGCTCTGCGTCGAGGGCATGTGGTTCCAGGACCTCTTCAACTACGACTTCCGCCGCACGGAGATGTGCGTCATCCCGTACGGCACGCAGGAGGGCGAAATCTCGTTCTGCGCCTACAACACGGGCGTCGGCTGGCGGCAGATCATCGAGAACATGCACAAGACGGCGGGCCTCGCCGAGTGGTACAAGGAGCACGGGCGGCACCCCGTCTACGCCAAGGGCAAGCCCGTCCCCGGCATCCGTAAGGCGCGCAGCTTGAGCCTGCCCGTCGTCCAGGCCATCCTCGACGCCGACGCCGACGCGCCCCAGGCCCCGTCCGTCACGCCTTACCTGGTCACGGAAGAAGAGGAGGCGGTCGTCTCCTAAACCCCGACCCCGGCTCATCAACCGAACCGCCCGCGCGCCACTTCGGCGAGTGACGCGCGGCTGCGCGCCCCGAGCGCAACGCCCCGAGTTAGAAAGGGCGCGGCATCCGACTTGCCGCGCCCTTTCCGTCTTTGCGGACACTCTGCGGACACTCTCAGGGGGCGTAGACGATGAGACGCGTACTTTCCACACTCTTAATCCCGCCGCTGGCCTGCGCGGCCGCCGCCGCGCCGCCCGTCGGCGCAGCGAAAATCATCCAACCGTCCGCGCCGCCGCAGTCGCAACCCGCCGGCGCGCCGCGGGAGTCGAGGCCGCTGACGAACGAGGACGTGCTGAAGATGGTCGCGGCGGGGCTGGCCGCGGAGGTCGTCGTCGAGAAGGTGAACGCCTCGCCCTGCGACTTCGACACCTCGCCCGCGGCGCTCTCGGGGTTGAAGGCGGCGGGCGTGCCCGACTCGCTGCTGCTCCTGATGGTCATGTCGGCGCGGCGCGCGCCGCCGGACGCGCGCCGCGTGGCCGTGCGCGTCCCGGAGGGGACGACCGTCGAGCTTGAGACGGCCTACACCTTCGACTCGCAGCTCACGCGCAGGGGCGACGCCGTCAGCTTCCGCGTCGTCAACCCCGTCGTCGTCGGCGGGCAGGTCGTCGTCGAGAAGGGGGCGACCGCGACGGCGCTGGTGACGAAGGCCGAGCGGGGCGGACACTTCGGGCGCGCGGGCCGCATCGAGTGGGCGCTGAGGGAGGTGACGGCCGCCGACGGCTCGCGCATCCCCGTGCAGTTCTCGGGGCGCGCGGTCGGCGACAGCAAGGGCGCGAAGGTGGCGACGCAGATGGTCGTGATGGGCGGGCTGCTCTGGCCCATCGCGCCCGTCGTCCTCTTCCAGGGGTTCAAGCGCGGCGGCAACGCCGTCGTGCCCGAGGGCAAGCGCTTCGACGCCGCCGTCTCCGCCGCGGCGACCGTCAACGTCGCCGCGCGCCAGTAAGCGGGAAGGTTTCAGAAGGGCTCGGCCGCCGCGCACTGGGGAGAGCGCGGCGGCCGCTGCGTCCCCGCGAGGGGTTCTCGCGGAGCCCCTTGCGGGGGCGCGAACAAGGAAGAACCGGGAAGAAGTTTTAAGGCGCGGGCTCAGTGTCGCGGCGGGTCGTTCGCGCCGTCGTCGCCGCCCGCCCCGCCGCCGAGCGCGCCCGGGCGTGGCGACTGGATGTCGCGCAGCGAGGCGACGGTGTCGCGGATGCGGTTGGCGAGCTGCTCGATGGTCTGGACGCGGCGGCGCGCCGTGTCGCTCAACTCCTCGCGCAGGAGGAGCTGCGCCTGACCGATGAGCCCGGTCAGCGGGTTGTTGATCTCGTGGCGGACGTGCGCGGCCAGCACGGCGAACTCGGCCAGCCGCGCCTCGCACTCGTCGCACTCCTCGGCTGCGCGGCGCGGGTGCTCCCCGCCCCGCGCGCCCTGCCCCGGCGGACGCGCGTCGTTTTCGCTCATCGCTCTTTAGACTCCCCCATTCGGCGGCCGGCCCTCCCCGGCATTGTGCGCCCGCCCGCGCCCCGAGGCAAGGGACGGCCGCCCGCGCCGGCGAGAGACGCCCCCGACGCGGGCGCGGCGAAGTCCGCCGCTCGGCATTTGACAACCGCCCGGCCCATTTGTAAATTTATGCCGTAGGTCGTTGGGAGGTCGTCCAATGGTAGGACTCCAGACTCTGGATCTGGCTATCGGGGTTCGAGTCCCTGCCTCCCAGTTCAACTAAGGCGACAACATACGGGCGGCCCTAAATCAGGGCCGCCCGTTTTGTGCGCCTATAGTGTCCAAGTCTCAGCCCACCCCGCGCCCGCTCGAAGTGATAGGCGGCGGCCGTGTATTCAATAAGAGGACTTCGGCCGCCGCCCTCTCTCCTAACCCTTCCGCGTTCAAGCGCTCGCCCGACCCGCGCCGGTGTTCGCCTAAAGCCTCGTGCGCGGCTTCATATGCCCTGACGATGCGTAAGACCCTGACGATGGGCGCTGGTGTTTGTCCCTGGCTGTCCCGCGTTCGCGGGCGAGATGCACACCGCGCCCGCGCCACGGCGGCCGCCAACGAGCGCCAGAGCCCATAACTACGGGTGAGGATTCTAACGGGGCGACAGAGATTCTAACGCAGTTCACGCTCGATTTAGTCTCAAGCGTGCCGCCTCTACTCTAAACCCGCGCGCACGCCGGACAGTTACAAGCCGCCCCGCGGCGGCCAGGGGCAAGTGTGCTTATAGCGTGAGCGGCGTAAAGCGGAGGTGATGCCCACGGGCGGGAGAGTAAATCCGCGCCATAGAATGCAACAGTTTTTGCAGAACTTCCGGTAATTCCACAAAAGAACCTTTTTGTGGAGTCATGCTTCACTCAAAATAATTATTGAATTTTGCTGAAGGTAGGGGTAAAAGTGCCTCGCTAACGTGATTAGGCGCCTATTCGGCAGGAATAAAAACAAATGCGCCCGAATGGGCGTCTTTACCGGTGGCTTGTAGTACGTCTAATCAGCGTTAGACCGCTTGCATCGAACTGGTGGTGACTGTAAAGATGGAAAAGTCCCCCAGAGCCGCAAACTGGTTGTTAGTCGTACCGGCGCTGCCGCTGGCGCTGAACGCCTGCCTTATCCTGTTCGACATCCTGTTAGAGTTGCTAGCCGTCACCTTCTTATTCTCGGTAGTGGTCGGGTGCGCGGTGCTGTTGGTTGACGCGGTGCTCATAATCAAAGGTTCCGTATCGCTCAGGCAGTGGCGGACTTCGGCCTCAATCATTCTCGCCGCCGCAGATGTGACGCTCCCCCTCATCTTTCTGGCGATAGTCGGCCTCGCCATCCGTGGTCTGTTAAAGATGCTGTAGAGTGGGGGCGGGCGGCGGGGAGCGCGGTCTAACAAGATGCGCGGCGTTATATCGCTCCCTGTTGCCCGGGTCCAAAAGACCGGAACGAAAGTTATCGAGGAAATGATGATCAGGTGATGACAAGTGGGACCAACACATCAGGCGTTTGTGAGGACTGCGGGGGAGCCGCGGTTGGAGGCAGGGCCGGGTGTCTAAAGCTGTTCGAGGAAGTCATCGCCAGGGAGTTTAGCGATTACCGCTATGGCAGAATCCACCGCCTGACGGTCGACGCCTACTCGCTCCAGCATCCTGACAAGTACATGCGTTCGGGGAAATCGTTCGCCGCTCACCTGACGGGCATGTGCGCCGCGCTTGAAGGTGAGGACGCCTTGGCCACAAACCGGGCGGTGCAGAAGTGGTTGAGTACTAACCCGCAGGTCAAGAGGCCTGCCCGCATACCGGAGCGTCGGGGAGACTTGACCATCACTTATATCCACGGCGCCGCCGACGCGGACGAACATATCGAGCGTGTCCGGGCGTGGGCGCGGGACGCCTGGGGCGCGTGGTCCGAACACCACGACCTGGCGAGGCATCTGATTAGTGAAGCGACTTCTCAGATTAACAAGCGGTGAAGGGTGTCGGCGCAGGGAGGTATAACAACGGCATGCACCCGACCCGCGACGCCGCGGCTCTCATCTTCAGCAGAGGGGCTGGCGGCGGGTGATGCCGGGCGTTAGGCCGTCATCTTGGCGGGGGAGGCGGGGTTATGTGATGGGCGTCTATCTTTGTCCCCGATGCTTTACACAATCGCCCTCGGCCGACGCTGACGGCGCGTGTCCGGCTTGCGGCTATACGACCTGGCTCTCTAACTTATACTTGGGGTGCGGCCTGGCGGGCTGCCTCTTACCCCTGCTGTTTTTAATCCTCGGGGCAGTTTTCACTTATTATTACAACGGGTATCACCTCTGAGGGCGAGAGAGGCGAGGCGCCCCACGTCCCTCAGCGTGGGCGGCCTAACAACGGCATGCACCCGGCCGCCGACGCGACGGCTTTCATATTCAGTGAATCGCCTGGGGCGGCGGGTGATGCCGGGCGTTATGCCGCCGCTGAGTTCGGCTAGCACATCTCGAAAGGAGCGATGACCATGCCCACGATACCTATTGTTTCCGAGATAGCAGAGGCCCTCAAAGCTTTACCTGCCGCTTTGGCAGAAGTGCCAGCGAGCCAAGCTAAAGCCAGGAAAGAGGTGCTGGAGTCTGTAACTAAATTGGCGGAGGCGGTGAGCCAAGCGCTGAATGTCGTCTCGGTTCGTTGTGGCGAGATCATACTAAAGAAGGATGACTTGAAAGAATTCAGGGAAGCGTTAGTCCGCTCGCCATCCTTTCTTAATGAGTTCCGGTTATCGGGAGTTTGCGACGCTCTAGGCAACGTCCGTGCTGAGTTACGAACCATTTTAAACATGAAACGCTTCTCAATACGGTTGTTTTATAAGAAGCGGCTCGAAAGCTTGTTGGAGCAAATCCAGTATAAGGAGCGCGATTTGGAAGAAGATTTCGACAAGTTCTTCAGGGAGCTTAGCTGGAGGGCGCCGACCCTGAAGAAAACTGAGATACCTGAAATCATTGAGTACCTCCGCGAATGCCGGAAGGAATTTGAGGCTGATGCTCAGTTCATACGCGATGCTATGCGACAAATCGAAAACACCTTATAGGCGTAGCAAAGCGGCATAACAACGGCATGCGCCCGACCGCCGACACGCAGGATGTCATCCACTTTCAGAGGCGCGGGGCGGCGGGTGGCGCCGGGCGTTGGGCTGCTCGCGGTAGTTTGAGGAACTAATGAATGTTCAGACCCGCATAGTTAACGTGGGAGATTTCTGCAATGAAAAGATTACCAGCATTTTTGTTCTTGTTGATTCCATCTTTTGCGATTGCCCAAGTTCAGAGCAGGGCCGAATTGCCCAGCCCGACAGGGACATTCGGAATCGGGCGGGCGGTTTTTCATTGGACGGATAATTCGCGGCAAGAAATTGCTACGAGCGAACCTGGGGATAGTCGGGAGCTGCTGGTTTACCTTTTCTACCCGGTTGACAAAAATGCGCGCGGTCGGCGGGCCGTTTATTTCCCACACCTCAAAGAAATAGAAGTCTCCGAGGAAAGATTCGGCAAAGACTCCTTCCGCCAAGGGTATGGCGAATCTTATCAACTGCTCTCCAAGATGCGTACCCACACGCTTGAGGGCGCAAAACTATCCGCAAGAAGCCGGCGTTACCCGGTGGTCGTTTTTTCGCACGGCGGCGGCGTGCCCGTTCTATTCTATACCGCGATTATCGAAGACTTAGTCAGCCACGGCTATGTGGTCGCTGCAATCGAACATAGTTACGACGGCGCGACTACTGTCTTTCCCGATGGCCGCATTGTTACGCAAAAGGGGTGGGACAAAGATGCGAAGCGGACGCCAGAAGAGCGTAAGGTTTTTCATACGACGAGAATAAAAGTTGGGGCGGAAGATGACAGTTTTGTTCTCAGCCAGATTGAGAAACTCAATCAGGGGATGCCGACAGACGCGTCAAAGCCGTTTAAAGGCAGATTCGACATGACTCGCGTGGGTGCTACGGGACATTCCCTGGGCGGGAAAATAGCAATCACCGCCTGCCAACAGGACAGACGGTTCAAATTCTGCCTGAATCTCGACGGCGGGCTCGACGCGGGCGCAGCCTACGAGACGGTGACGCAACCTGTCGTCGGAATGTACGGCTACAGGAAAATGGTTCGAAAACCAAATGAGGCGGAAATAGACTTTCTTAAACGAAGCGCGTCGATGGAGACGTACATTGAAAGTCTGAAAGCGGAATATGCGGGGGCGCCCGCGGCGAGCCGCCTTGTGCTTATAGATTCGCCCGGCTTCAGCCACTTTAGCTATTATGATTTCTCTACCGCCCAAACGGAGGTGGCTCCCTGGCGCGCGACACCCGAACAATGGCTGCGCAACAAACAAATAATCCGCGCTTTTACGGTAGCTGCCTTCGACGCGCGGTTGCGCTCAAGGCGACCCGGGTCTTTAAATTCGTTGCCGGTTGGACAATATCCCGAGGTTAGATTGGACACGCTTGGGGCCTGGAAAAAAGCGGGTTCAGCCTGGCAATTAGAGCGCACTGTTAATAAATAGAGTGTAAGAATCTGACCGGAGGTCACGCGCAATCGCCGCCCAACAACTCGTCGAGCCGGGCCAGCAGGTCGGAGGGGTGTACCTCCGGACGTTGCCGGGCGGCCGCACGGGGTGGACGTTCCTGGCCGCCTACCCGGAGGGGGCGCCCCTCTAAGCCGGCGGCGCAATCTAACAACGGCAGGGGCCCGACCCGCGACACGGCGGCTTTCATCAATCTCCATCTTGCGGGCGGGCGCGTGATGCCGGGCGTCAGGCGCGGGACAGCTTGAAAGCTGATGAAGACAGTTATGACTCTCCTGGCTACTTCCCTGGCGCTCGCCGCCGGCGCGTGGTGGGCCTTTACGCGCGGGGCTCACTTCGAACTCAGGGATTATTCTCCTCCGGAGAGGATGCAGCTTCTGGACACGACGACTATCGGTGAGCAGTGGGCGCTGGCAGGCGTCATGCTGGCGACGCTGTCGGCAATCACTCTAATCCTCGCGGCCGCCACGTATCTCCGCGGCAGGAAGAAGTCTCTTGTCTGAGTAGCGCGCCGGCGCCGCGCCTGACAACGGCGTGCGGCGGAGCGCGGGCACGGGTCTTGTCATATTCCTTCGACGGGGTGGCGCGCCCGCTGACGCCGGGCGTCAGGCGGCTACAACAGGAGAAGCTTGAAATGAGTCAGAAATGATACCCAAAAGCTTCAGTGCAGGCCGCAATCGTAGCCGGGACATTTCTGATTGCTGTGCCGGTTCTACCCGAACTCTTCGGTTCAATTCCCCGCGTCCAGCAGTCCCCGAGAAAATTTCTGCCACGAACCTCCGCGCGGCGGTGTTTACGTTTTGAATTTCGCGGGAACACCGTCTGAGGAGGCAGTCATGTTAAAGCACGTCCGAACACCTTTGCGCGCAGTTTTTGGTCTGGCCTTTCTGCTCCTGTTCGCCGGCTCCGCCGCGGCGCAGCACACGCTGACGGGCGAGTGGACGGCCTCGGTCGGCTCGGAGAAGGCCGGCGACGCCGGCAGGCCCGGCAAGCTCAACCTGAGCCTCACGCGCCGCTCCGAGGGGGGCGGGCGGAGCCAGATGGGCACGAGCTACGACTTCGCGGACTTTCAGGGACTGACGCGCGAGCAGGCGCTCGCGGGCGGCCCCGTCAGGTTCAGCCTCGCGCGGGAGGCCGGGACTATCGAGTGCGAGGGCAGCTTTCAGGACGGCAGGGGCTCGGGCACGTTCCGCTTCACGTCCAACCCTGCGTTCGCCTCGGGGATGAAGGCGCGCGGCTTCGACTTCGAGGCGGAGTCGGCTTCGCCCAGGGGCAAGCGCGAGCCCGCCGACGCCGCGGAGCGGCTCTTCTCGGCGGCGGCGCTCAACGTCACGACGGCGCTGGCCGACGACCTGCTCTCGGCCGACTTCGGCAAGCTCGACGTGGACGACCTCTTCAAGGCGGCCATCTTCAAGGTGGACTCGAAGTTCATGCGCGAGATGAAGGCGAGCGGCTTCCCCGGTCTCGGCATGGAGGAGCTGGTCAAGGCGCGCATCTTCAAGATTGACCCCGAGTTCGTCGCGCAGGCCGCGCGGATGGGCTTCGACAAGGAGCCGTTCGAGGCGCTCGTCAAGCTGCGCATCTTCAAGGTCACGCCCGAGTTCATCGCCGAGGCGCGCGGCGAGGGGCTGAACGGCCTCTCGGTCGAAGAGCTGGTCAAGCTGCGCATCTTCAAAATAGACGCCGAGTTCATCCGCCGCGCCAGGGCCGACGGCGTGCCGCTCGACGTCGAGGAACTCGTCCAGCACCGCATCGGCGTGCGCCGGAAGAGACTCTAGGCCGGCGGCGGCCATCGGCCGTCGGATGAGAAGGCGGCGCGCACGGGTAGAACCGTGCGCGCCGCCTTCTGTTTTCCGCCGCCCCGCCGCCCGCCGCCCGCGTCTTCGGCCGACCGCGGCTTACCGCCCGCTTCTTCAGATGCGCCGCCGGTTCCTGAGAATCTTGACGAAGGAGCCGGAGCGCAGCTCTTCGACGGCGAGGCCGCTCAGGCGCGTGGCCTCTTCTTCGGAGAGCGCGCCGCAGTTGGTCGCGCGGAGGAAGTAGTTGAGAAGTCCCTGCCCGGTGGCCGCGTCGTCGAAGACGTCGCCGACGAGCGTGGCGCGCGCCGCCTTCTCGACGAAGTTGCTCAGGCGCTCGGAGGCCGGCCCGAGGCTTTCGAGGAAGAAGGTGTAGACGGCGGCGTAGCGCGTCGGCAACTGCGCCGGGTGCAGGTCCCAGCCCTGGTAGAAGGCGTTCGTCAGCGAGTGCTGGACGTGCTCGTAGTGGAGCCGCCAGGCGCGGCGGACGGCGCGCAGGTTCTCCGCCTCCTGCTCCTCGGTGAGCGAGCCGCCCTCGGGCGCGCGGTGCGCGGGGACGGGCATGATGTTGGTCGCGCCGTCGGAGAGCCACACGCCCGTGCCGCCCAGCGCGACCTGCATGGCGTGGCGCGCGTGGTCGCACGCGGGGTGCGTCATGTGCTGGTGCGCGGCCGTAATCTGGCAGCTCGCGGTGTAGTCGTAAGTCCCGAAGTGCGCCGCCGTGCAGCGCCCGCGCGCCGCCTCGACCAGCAGCGGCAGCGCGCACTCGCCCCGGTGGTTGATGATGGACTGCGTCGTCTCGACCATCAGCTCCATCTTCAGGGCCCCCTCGCCGAGCCCCGCGCCGCGCTCGAACAGGTCGAAGAGGTCGGCGAGCGCGGCGACCTGCTCGGGCACGGTCACCTTGGGCAGCGTGACGACGAAGTTCTCGGGCAGGCGCCCGCCCGACTCCTCCAGCAGCGTCGAGAGGAAGATGTCGAGCGTGCGCGACGAGCGCGCGTACAGCTCCTCGGTGAAGGGCTTGACGCGGACGCCGAGGAAGGGCGGGAGCGTGCCGGCGCGCGCGCCGGCGGCGACCTCCGCGGCGGCCGAGGCGGCGTGGCCGTCCTCCTCGGCGTCGGCGCGCGCGCCGTAGCCGTCCTCGAAGTCTATGCGGAAGTCCTCGACCGGCTCGCGCCTCAGCTTCTCGACGACGCGCGCGTAGACCTTGTGGGCGAGCCAGGTGCCGGGGCGCTCGGCGCGGAAGGCGGCCTCGTCGCGCTCCAGCGCCGCGCGCACGGGCGAGTCGTCGGCCACCGAGTCGGGCAGCTCGTCCGCGCCCGGCAGGCCGAGCGCGTGCGCGAAGGCCGCGAAGTTCGGCGCGTAGGCGTCGAGCGCGCGCAGCGCGAGCGCGCCGAGCCGCGGCGTCGTGTCCGACTTGAACAGGTGCGCGCCGCCGTAGACCGTGTGGACGGGCTGGCGGCGGAACGTCTCGCCCGGGTAGCGCGCGGCGAACTCGCGGTTGGCCGCGCCGAGGCGCGCGAAAATCTCGCGCGTCGAGTCTTCGTTCAGCGTTCTTCTCATCGTCTCTCCTCCCGCCCCGTGGGGCGCGGCATTCTAACCCGGCGCGCGGCGGCCGCGCGACACGGGCGCATCATTTTGTTGCCAAACGCCCCGACTTGTGTTTTAAGTCTTCGTCATGCCTTCGACAGACCTTGTCATCCGGGGTCAACGCGTCATCACTCCAGAGTCGGACGGGCCGGCCGCCGTCCACGTCAGCGGCGGCCGCGTCGCCGAAGTCACCGCCTTCGACGACGTGCCCGCGGGCTGCCCCGTGGTCGAGGCGGGCGGCGGCGTCGTCATGCCCGGCCTCGTGGACTCGCACGTCCACGTCAACGAGCCGGGGCGCACGCGCTGGGAGGGCTTCGCCCCGGCGACGGCGGCCGCGGCCGCGGGCGGGGTGACGACGGTCGTTGACATGCCGCTCAACAGCGTCCCGCCGACGACGACGCCCGACGCGCTGCGCGAGAAGATAGAGGCGGCGCGCGGGCAGTGCCGCGTGGACGTCGCCTTCTGGGGCGGGCTCGTGCCCGGCAACCTCGGGCTGCTCACCGCGCTCCAGGAGGGCGGCGTCGTCGGCTTCAAGTGCTTCCTCATAGACTCGGGCGTGCAGGAGTTCCCGCACGTCTCGGAGGGCGAGCTGCACGCGGCGATGTTCGAGCTGACGCGGCTCGACGCCACGCTCATCGTCCACGCGGAGCTGCCCGGCCCCGTGGAGGCGGCGGCCGCCTCGGGCGGGGCGGGCGACCCGCGCCGCTACGAGACTTTCCTCCGCTCGCGGCCCCGGGCGGCCGAGGACGAGGCCGTCGCGCTCCTCGTCCGCCTCTGCCGCGAGACGGGCGCGCGCGTCCACGTCGTCCACCACTCGTCGGCCGACTCGCTGCCGCTGCTGCGCGAGGCGAAGGCGGCCGGGCTCCCCTTCACCGCCGAGACGTGCCCGCACTACCTGACCTTCGCCGCCGAGGACGTGCCCGACGGCGCGACCGAGTTCAAGTGCTGCCCGCCCGTGCGCGAGCGCGAGAACCGCGAACGACTCTGGGCGGCGCTCGCCGACGGGACGCTCGACATGGTCGTCTCCGACCACTCGCCCTGCCCGCCCGAGATGAAGCGCAAGCCCGAGGGCGACTTCCTCAAGGCGTGGGGCGGCATCTCCTCATTGCAGTTCAGGCTGCCCGTCGTGTGGACGGAGGCGAGCCGGCGCGGCCACGACTTCAAAGACCTCGCGCGCTGGCTGGCGCGCGAGCCGGCGCGGCTCGCCGGCCTCTACGGCCGCAAGGGCGCCATCACGCCGGGGCGCGACGCCGACCTCGTCATCTTCGACCCGGACGCCGACGCCCGCGTCACGCCCGAGACGAACCACCACCGCCACAAGCTCACGCCCTACGACGGCATGCGGCTGAAGGGCGAGGTCGTCGCCACGTACCTGCGCGGCGTGAAGGTCTACGAGCGCGGCGAGTTCGCGCCCGAGCCGACGGGCACGCTCCTGCTGCGCGAGCCGCCGCCGAAGGCGGAGTCCTCCTGGGACGACTTCGACGACTTCGACGACTGACGGAGGCGAAGATGACGACAGCGCCGACGGACTTCAGGAGCCTCGTGGACCTCGCCTCGGAGCGCGTGGGCGGCGCGGTCATCTACGCCAACGACGACTTCTTCGCGCCGAAGGAGAATTTGCTGAAGGCGGCCGCGCCCGTCTGGCGCGAGGGCGCCTACACCGAGCGCGGCAAGTGGATGGACGGCTGGGAGTCGCGCCGCCGCCGCACGCCGGGCTTCGACTGGTGCCTCGTGCGGCTCGGGCTCGCCGGGCGCGTCCGCGGCGTCGTCGTGGACACGAGCTTCTTCCGCGGCAACTTCCCCGAAAGCTGCTCGCTCGAAGCCGCCTCGGCGCCGCCGAACGCCGACGCCGAGGCGCTGGCCGGCGAGGCGGTTCGCTGGGTCGAGGCGCTGCCGCAGTCGCGCCTCGAAGGCGACTCGCAGAACGCTTTCGCCGTCGCCGCCGATGGGAGGTTCACTCACCTGCGCTTTAAGATTTACCCGGACGGCGGCGTCGCGCGGCTGAGGGTCTACGGCGAGGTCGAGCCCGACTGGGAAGCGGCGCGGCGCGCGGGCGGGCTCGTTGACCTCGCGGCGGTCGAGTCGGGCGGCCTCGTCGTCGCCACGAGCGACGAGTTCTTCGGCCACCGCCACAACCTCATCATGCCCGGCCGCGCCGCCGACATGAGCGACGGCTGGGAGACGCGCAGGCGGCGCGGCCCCGGCCACGACTGGTGCGTCGTCCGGCTCGGCGCGCGCGGGACGGTCCGCCGCGTCGAGGTGGACACCGCGCACTTCAAGGGGAACTTCCCCGAAAGCTGCTCGCTCGAAGTCTGCGACGCGCCCGCGGGCTCGGGCGCGCCGGGCCTCGACCCCGCCCTCGACTCCGCCGCGTGGCGCGAGCTGCTGCCGCGCGCCCGCCTGCAGGCGCACACGCGCCACTTCTACGAGCACGAGCTGGCGGACGCGGGCCCGGCGACGCACGCGCGCTTCCGCATCTACCCCGACGGCGGCGTCAGCCGCCTGCGGCTCTACGGGAGCCTCGCGGCCGATGCCTGACTTCAAGGACATCGAAGGCCCCGTCGCCAGGCTCAACCGCCTGCCGGCGGACGAGGCGCGCGCGGCGCTGCTGGCCTGCTGCGGCTCGGCGCGCTGGGCGGAGTCAGTCGCGGCGCTGCGCCCCTTCTGGGACGTGGGCCAGCTGCTGCGCATCGGCGAGCGCGTCTGGCGCGAGCTGGGGCGCGACGACCGGCTCGAAGCCTTCCGCGCGCACCCGAAGATAGGCGAGTCGCAGCCGGCCGCCGACGCCGGCGAACAGTCGCGGAGCTGGTCCGAGGGCGAGCAGTCGCGCGCCCTCGACGCCCCGCCCGAGACGCGCGCCGCGCTGGCCGAGGCCAACCGCGAGTACGAGAGGCGCTTCGGCTTCATCTTCATCGTCTGCGCCGCGGGCCGGACGGCGGACGAGATGCTCGCGGCCTTGCGCGGGCGGCTCGGCAACGACCCGGAGACGGAGCTGCGCGTCGCCGCCGACGAGCAGTGGCGCATCACCGCGCTCCGCCTCAAAAAGTTCCTGAACGTCAAATGAGCGGCATCACGACACACGTGCTCGACACCGCGCGCGGGCGGCCGGCGGCGGGCGTCCCCGTCACGCTCGAAGCGCGCGACGGGGGCGGCCGCTGGCGGGTCGTCGGCCGCGGCGCGACCGACCCGGACGGGCGCCTGCGCGCGCTCCTCCCGGCGGGCTTCGACTTTCGGGAGGGCGACTACCGCCTGACCTTCGACGCGGGGGCGTACTTCGCCGCCGCCGGCGCCGAAGGGTTCTACACGGAGGTGGTCGTCGCCTTCGTCGTCCGCGACGCGGCGGCGCACTACCACGTGCCGCTGCTCCTGAGCCCTTACGGCTATTCGACCTACCGCGGGAGCTGACGGATGAGACTTCCCCCTGCCCTGAGCGAGTGGCTCAACCTGCTGGCGCGCTGGTTCCACGTCTTCGCCGCCATCATGTGGGTCGGCTCGACCTTCTATTTCACGTGGCTCGACGGCCGCTTCCAGGAGGAGGAGCGCGAGGCGCGCGCCGGGGGCGGCGACCCCGAGGTGTGGATGGTGCACAGCGGCGGCTTCTACGTCGTCGGCAAGCGCAAGAGCCCGAGCCTGCGCCGCCTCCACTGGTTCCGCTGGGAGGCGGCGGCGACGTGGCTGAGCGGCATGGCGCTGCTGACCATCGTCTACTACCACGGCGGCGCGATGGTGGACCCGGACGTGCGCGACATCGGCGCGTGGGCGGCGGGCGGCTTCGGCGTCGGGATGCTCATTGCCGGCTGGGTGGTCTACGACCTGCTGGTGCAGTCGCCGCTGGGGCGGCGCGAGCGCGCCTTCGCCGTGGCGGCCTACGCGCTGGTGGTGGGCGCGGCCTACCTCTCGACGCACGTGCTCGCCGGGCGCGCGGCCTACATCCACGTCGGAGCGACGATGGGCACCATCATGTTCCTCAACGTCTGGATGAGGATTCTGCCGGCGCAGCGGCGGATGATCGCGGCCGTCAAGGCGGGCGGCGCGCCCGACCCGGCCGAGGGCGCGCGCGCCAAGCTGCGCTCGAAGCACAACACGTTCATGGCCGTGCCCGTCGTCTTCACGATGATCAGCAACCACTACCCCGTCTCGACCTACGGCCGCGAGCACAACTGGGTCGTCCTCTCGGCGCTCGTCCTGCTGGGCTGGGTCGCGGCGAAGCTCATCCGGCGCGCCTGAGCGGGAGGGGGGAAATGGCCTCGTTCAAGGCGCCGGAGCGCGTGGGCGGCGAGAGCTGGGAACAGTTCTGCGGGCGCGTGGACGCGGCGCTGGCCGAGTACCTGCGCGCGGGGCGCGCGTGCCTGCCTTACCGCGGCTGGCGCGTGACGATTGACACGAACGTCGTGCCGGCGGGCGCGGCCGCCGCCGTCGTGACGCGGATGCGCGCGCCGTTCGTCGGGCGCGGCCGCTTCCGCTTCAAGCTCCAGCGGCGCGACCTCCTCGACGCGCTCGCGCGCCGCCTCCGCGTCCACTCCAGCGAGACGGGGCAGTCGGACTTCGACCGCGCGTTCGTCGTCCGCTCCGACGACGACGGGGCGGTGCGGCGCCTCTTCGAGCCGGAAGACATCCGCCGGCTCATCCAGTCGCAGCCCTCCATCAACCTCGAAGCGCGCTCGGGCGACGGCCCGTTCGGCGCGACGCTCCCCGACGGCGTGGACGAGCTGGTCCTGCGCGCGCCCGGCTTCGTCACCGACGCCGAGCGGCTCCGCCGCCTGTTCGCCCTCTTCGCCCTCATCCTCGAACGCCTCTGCGAGACGGGCGCCGCCTGCGACGACGAGCCCGGCGTCACCCTCTAGCGCGGCGCGGCCGGCGGGGAGCCTTCACAGGAGGCCCGCCGCGGGCGTCTCTCTCACAAGTCCCTTTGCGGAAGTAACAGGAGAGAGAGAGGCGCCATGTCAGCGAACGAGTTGATAAACCTCATCCTCGGCGACTCGGCGAGGATAGCCACGGCGATTTCGACCGGCGCGCAGTGGGAGATTTGGATGCAGGTCGAGCTGGCCGTGCTGTTCAGGGGCGCGGACATGATGTCCTCGCGCGAGGTTCCCTACCCCGAGCCGAACGACGGGCTGCGCCTCGACCTGCTGGTCGCGGACAAGAGCGGCTCGCGCTACGCCATCGAGATGAAGGTCGAGAGCGCGACCAACAGCGGCCGCGCCATCCTGGCGGGTCTTCAAAAAGATAAGCTGAAGATAGCGGCCTACAGCGTCAACCGGCTCGCCGGGAAGTGGGTCGTCGGCGTCGCCTACAGCGGCGAGGCCAAGACCGTCTTCAGGGAGCTGGCGCTGCAAGACCCGTCGAAGAACGTCACGGACGAGTCCAACGGCGTGGGGGTGGTGGTCATGGCCGCGTCGTAGGGCGGCGGCCGCCGCGCCGTGGCCGCCGGCCCGCCTCACCTGTACCAGCAGGCGACGGTGAAGCGCTCGCCGCAGGTGACGGGGGTGACTTCGTGCGTCGTCTCGGCGCGGAAGGCGACGAGCGCGCCGGCCTCGCCCGCGAGCCTCAGCGGCTCGCCCGCGCCGCGCGGGTGGAAGACGAGCGAGCCGCCGCAGTAGGCGCCCGGCGCGGGCGACTCCGACTGCGCGTTGAGGAAGACGACCGCCGACACCCTGCGCGACTCGCGCTCGGAGCGCAGCATCCCCGTGTTCCCGTCCTGGTGCGCCACGAAGTGGCCACCCACCCCGTAGCGCAAAAACTGCGGCTCCTCCAGCTCGCCGAGGCTCACGCCGAAGCGCTCGCCGACCTCGCGCATCCGCGCGCGCAGCAGACCCCTGACCAGCTCGTCAACGTCCGCCGGCGCGCTGACGCGGGTCGTGCGGCGCACGCGCTCGTCCACCCGGCCCCCTTCGCCGCGGCCGTAGACGGTGGCGGGCGCGCCTGCGGCCGCGCGCGCCGCGGCGAGGACGCGCGCGCACGTCGGCGCGTCGAGGAAGCCGCGTTCCCACAGCAGGTCGAAGCCCACGCCCCGCCTCCCTTTAACGAGGCGACTGGCGGCCCGCGCCGATGGGGTCGCCCGGCGGCGCGGGCGGCGGGGGCGTGCGCCTGCGCGGCTCGGCGGGCCGCGCGAGGAAACGCTCTATCTCGTCGCGCGTGGCGCGCAGGTGCATGCCCGTCTCGTTGTCGCGGAAGGTGATGACGGATTCGCTCTCAAGGATGGAGCGCAGGTGCGCGGTCGCGACGGCGCGCGCCTGCGGGTCGGCCTCGGCGTCGGCGGCCAAATCCATCAGGCGCGTGACGACGAGCGTCTGGACGGCGCGCCGGACGGCCGCGTGGTACGCGTCGGTCGGCTCGGGCGTGCGCCAGGTGCGCGCGACCAGCCCCGACACGACGTCCGTCAGCCCCGGGTTGGCCGGGTCGAGCGCGTGGAACTGCATCAGGCGCGCGGCGCGGTTGCGTTCGAGCAGCCGCGAGACGGCGAGGTCGGCGGCGACGACCGCCGCGCCCACGGCGTCGAAGGCCGGCTCGGCGCCCTTCGGGAAAAGCTCCTGCGTCCCGCCCTCGTAGCCGAAGGCGCGCGGCGGGAGGAGTTCGAGGATGCGCGGCGGCACGGCCAGCTCCTCGACCTTGAGCGTGTCGAGGACGGCCGCGAGCGCCTCGCGCTGCCGCGCCGCCGGGACGATTTGCCGAACCTCGGCGGGGCTGGTCGCGCCCGCCGCCGTCTTCACCGCGTAGGTGTAGTAGAGGCCGCCGACCGACTTGACCGCCGCCTGTAGCTGGTAGCGGTGGTGAAGGTAGAGCGGCAGGAATCTGGCTTCGAGCATCGAGAGCGGCGTGCCCGCGGGGATGTTCCCCAGCCCGAACTGGCGGAGCGCGATGCGCCGCACCTCCATCTCGTGCCGCAGCATCGCCACGGGGTCGCTCCCGTTGTCCCAGAGGCTCGCCAGAGGGTGCGCCGCGCCCGGCGGGCGCGCGTCGTCGTCCGAGATGAAGAGCATGCCGGCGCGCAGCCCCGCCTGCACGATTCTTTCGAGTTCGGCCGCCTCGTCCGCCGCCTCGGGGAACTGCGCGTAGGCGTAGGTGACGGCGAACTTGTCGTAGGCGCCTATCCCCCTGGCGTAGGCGTTCGAGAGGTCGAGCCGGCCGCCCTTTATCTCGACGAGCGGCGCGGGGTAGTCCATGACGGAGGCGCGGCCGTACGTGCTGGCGGCGAAGTTGTGCGCGAGCCCGAGCGTGTGCCCGACCTCGTGCGCGGCGAGCTGGCGGATGCGCGCCAGAGACATCTGCGCCGGGTCGGCCGACGGGTCGAACTGCGCGAGGTGTTCGGCGTCGTCCGCCGCGGCCCCCAGCTCGCACTCGGCCTGGCGCGCGCGCCGGCCGCCCCCGCCCCCGCCGCCGAAGGCGGGGACGAGCCCCGCGCCGATGAGGTAGTCCTGCCGGATGCGCATGGAGTCGAGCGTGACGACGCCCTTGACTATCTCGCCGGTGCGCGGGTCCGTGACCGTCGAGCCGTAGGCCCAGCCGCGCGTCGAGCGGTGAACCCAGTTGATGACGTTGTAGCGCGCGTCCATCGGGTCGGCGTCCGCGGGCAGAATTTTCACCTGGAAGGCGTCGCGGAAGCCGGCGGCCTCGAACGCCTGCGCCCACCACGACGCGCCCTCGACGAGGGCGGAGCGGACGGGCTCGGGCGCGCCGTTGTCCACGTAGTAGACGATGGGGCGGACGGGCTCGGAGACGGCCGCCCGCGGGTCCTTCTTCTCAAGGCGGTGGCGGACTATCCGGCGCTTCTCGATGGGCTCGTCGAAGGGCGCGGCGTAGTCGTAGAACTGGACGGCGTTAACGCCGACGCGCGGGTCGAAGGCGCGCGGCTGGTAGCCGGCGCCGGGCAGCTCGACGAGCGAGTGGTGCTGGCGCACGGTGAGCGACTGCGGCGCGGGCACGGTCTCGCGCACGAGCGGGCCCGGCGGCCCGTCGGCCGCGAAGGTGAGCGTGGCCTCGACCTCCGAGTTTTTGGGGAAGGCTTTGGTGCGCGGCATGTGGAAGGCGCTGCGCGACTCGTCGAGGCGGTACTGCCCCTGCCCCGACTCGCGCAGGCGCCCGGCGACGCCGTGCGCGTCGCGCAGGAAGAAGGCCGTGGCGTCAACCAGCACGCGGTCGCCCTCGGCCGCCTCCGCGCGGAAGCCCCAGATGACCGAGCGCGCGAAAGACTCCTCGACGGCGCGGCGCTCGGCCGCGTCGGCGGTGAGCGCGCGGAAGCGCTGGTTCATCTCGACGAGGAAGACCTTCGGCCCCGCGCGCTCGAAGCGCACGACGCGCGTTTCGCCGAGCTGCCCGCGGTCGAGCCCCACGGGGTTCGAGCCCACGCCCGTCGTCAGCGACACCTGGTAGAGGAACTCCGAGTCGAACCGCGCCACCTCCATCAACATCTTCCCCGCCTCGGCGTCCCAGTAGAGCGGGAAGTAGCCGTCGAGCCTTTGCAGCCCGCGCGTCGCCTCGGCGAAAGTCTTGCGCGCGGGTGGCTGCTGCTGCCGCCGCGCCGCCGCGGCGGCAGGCGCGAGCGCGAGGAGCGTGACGAAGAGCGTGAGCGTGAAATGTCGCATGGCGATTCCTCCTCAGAGGGCGAGCGGCGGGAGCCCCGCGGCGCGGAGCCGCGCGTTGACCGGCTCGACCGCGCCGCGCCTCAACTCGTCGCGGCCCGACGTGGCTTCGCGGAGCAGGCGTCGGAGTTCCGCGGCCGCGGCGGCGGCCTGCGTCGTCGGCGCGGCGTCGGCCTCCTGTAAGACGCCGTAGAGCGTCGCGAACGAAGCGTGGAGCCGGCCGAAGTCGGGCGGCGGGGCTTGAGCGCCCGCCGGGAGGGGGGCCGCCGCGCCGGCGCCGCCGCCGCTTTCGAGCGCCGCCGCCTTCGCGTCGAGCGCGGCGAGCGCCTCCGAGAGCGCGGCCGAAAGCCCGGCGCGCGCGCGAAGGTCTTTGAGCTGCGCCCTGAGATTCTTCAGCGCGGCGAGCGCGTCGAAAGTCTCGGTCATCCCCCGGGCCGCCTCGGCCGAGAGCGCGAACTGCTGTTCGAGGCCGGCGCGCGGCGTTTTGACGCGCGGGTCCATCTCGACGCGGAGCGCGCGCGTGAAGGTCTTCCCGGCGACCGTCAGCTTCAGCGTGTAGTCGCCGGGCAGCACGGCGGGGCCGAGCGGGTGGCGCGGCGTGTCGCGGTAGTTGGCCGCGATGGGGTATTCGCGCCGCAGCGCCTTCGGCTCGGGGTGGCGCAAGTCCCAGACGAAGCGGTGCATCCCGGCCGCGGCCGGGAGCACGCGCGGCGGCCGTATCCAGTAGGTCGGGATGGTCAACTCCTTCTCGTCCACGGCCTCGGGGAGGTCGTCGCTGCGGAAGCGGCGGACGAGGCGGCCCGCGCTGTCGAAGATTTCGAGGACGACGGGCGCCGCGGCGGCCGTCTTCAGGTAGTAGTTGACGACGGCGCCGTCGGGCGGGTTCTGGCCGGCGGGCTCCTCGGGCGGCAGCGGCGTGTCGGTGTTGACGTTGCGCCGGACGCGGTAGGCCGTCTGCGGCGCGAAGAGGAAGGCTTCGCTCGCGGCGACGCGCGCGTCTATCTGGCGCAGCGGCGTCACGTCGTCGAGAATCCAGAAGGAGCGGCCGTGCGTGCCGACGACGAGGTCGTCGCGGTGGACGACGAGGTCGCGGACGGAGGTGGCCGGCATGTTGAGCCTGAGCGGCTGCCAGTCGTCGCCGTCGTTGAACGAGACGTAGACGGCGCGCTCCGTCGCGGCGTAGAGCAGCCCCCTGCGCACGGGGTCTTCGCGCACGGCGTTGACCGGGTCGGCGGGGAGCCCTTTGACCACCTCCGCCCAGGTCTTCCCGCCGTCGTGCGTGCGGTAGACGTGCGGGCGCAGGTCGTCGAGGCGGAAGCGGTTGACGGCGGCGTAGGCCGTCCCCGCGTCGAAGCGGCCGGCGTCAATGAGGGAGACTTTGCTCCACGAAGTCAGGCCGGGCGGCGTCACGTCCTGCCACGTCCTGCCGCCGTCGCGCGTGACGTGGACGAGCCCGTCGTCCGTGCCCGCCCAGATGGTGCCCGCGTCCCTGTACGACGGCGCGACGGTGTAGATGACGCCGCGGCGCGGCATCGTCGCCATCTCGGGCTTGGCGTAGACGCCGACCGACGCGGGCACGTCGTAGCGCTCGCGCGTCAGGTCGGGGCTGATGACCTCCCAACTGTCGCCGCCCGTCGTCGTCTTGAACAGGACGTTGCCGGCGTAGAAGAGCACGCGCGGGTCGACGGGCGAGAAGAGGACGGGCGCGGTCCTCAGGAAGCGGTGCTTGCCCGAGCGCACCGCCTCGGGCGCGACGTTCTGCGCCTGCCCCGTCGTCTTGTCGAAGCGCGTCAGCTTGCCGCCGTAGACGATGTTCGGGTTGAGCGGGTCGGCGGCGACGTAGCCGTACTCTTCGGCCCCGACCGTGCGCCAGTCGCGGAAGGTGATGGCGCCGTTGTCGCCGCGGCTGGTCGTCCCCACGGAGCCGCTCTCCTGCTGGCCGCCGTAGACCCAGTAGGGGAACTGGTCGTCGGTCGAGACGTGGTAGAACTGCGCGGTCGGCTGGTTGTACCAACTGCTCCAGGTGCGCCCGCCGTTGACCGTGATGGTCGCGCCCTGGTCGGAGGCGAGCAGGATGATTTGAGGGTCGTCGGGGTTTATCCAGACGGTGTGGTAGTCGTCGCCGCCGGGCGCGCCCTTCCACGGGCGGAAGGTCTTGCCGCCGTCGGCCGAGCGGTAGGCCGCGACGTTGCCCGAGTAGACGACGTCCGCGTCGCGCGGGTCAACCTTGAGTTCGGCGAAGTCGCTGCCGCGCCCCCAGACGCGCGCCTCGTCGTTGACCCTGCGCCACGTCTCGCCCGCGTCGTCCGAGCGGTAGACGCCGCCGAGCTGCGGCGCGTCCACGTTGGCGTAGAGGCGGCGCGGGTCCGAGGGCGCGACCGCGACGCCGATGCGCCCGAGCCCCTGCTCGAAGGCGGGCAGCCCCTTCGTCAACTGCCGCCACGTCGTCCCGCCGTCCGTGGACTTGAAGAGGCCGCTGCCCGGCCCCTGCCACGCGCCGTTCTCCCAGGGGCCCTGCCGCGCCGCCCACAGCACGGCGTAGACGGTGCGCGCGTCCTTCGGGTCTAAGGCGAGCGCGACGGCGCCGGTGTCCTCGTCCCTGTAGAGCACCTTCTCGAAAGTCTTGCCGCCGTCGGTCGAGCGGAAGACGCCACGCTCCGGGTTGGGGCCGTAGGGGTGGCCGAGCACGGCGACGAGGAGGCGGTCGGGGTCGCGCGGGTCAACGACGATGGAGCCTATCTGCTGGCCGTCGCGCAGCCCCAGGTGCTCCCAAGTCTCGCCGCCGTCGGTCGACTTATACATCCCGTCGCCGACCGAGAGGTCGGGGCGCTGTAGCCCCTCGCCGCTGCCGACGTAGATGGTGTTCGGGCGCGAGGGCGCGACGGCGAGCGCGCCGACCGAGCCGGTCGGCTGCTCGTCGAAGAGGGGCGCCCACGTCCGCCCGTAGTCGTCGGTCTTCCAGACGCCGCCGTTGTTGACGCCGACGTAGAAGACGTTGGGGCGGCCGGGGACGCCCGTCGCGCCGACGGTGCGGCCGCCGCGGAAGGGCCCTATCATCCGCCAGCGCATCCCCTGATAGAGCCGCTGGTCGAACTGCCGCGCCCCGGCCGCGGGGGCCATCAGGGCGGCGAGGGCGAGTAGCAGGGCCGGCGCGATGCGGCGCGTCAGGCTCACGTGTGATTCTCCTCTTTGACTCGGGTACGTAAGGCCGCGGGGCGGGCCACGCGGCTGCTGCTTCGGCGTCGGCTTCGGCGTCGCCGTCGTCCGGACACTTGCCGGGGAAACGGGCGCGGGGGCGGCCGCCGCCCTTCACTCGAAGCCGCGCAGGGGCATCGAGGGCGCGCGGCGCAGCCAGTTGTCCGCGGGGTAGCGCGCGCCGGCCTCGACCAGATGGAGCGTGTAGGCGTGGCGCGAGCGCGGGCTGCGGTTCTCGCGGCTCAGGTGCGGGAGCAGGCCGTGGAGGACGACGAGCGCGCCCTTCCTCACCTCAAGGGGGACGAGCCCCTCTTCCGGCCACGCGCCGCCGTCGTAGACCTCGAAGCGCGTCCCGCCGCCCCCGGCGCGCACGAAGCGCGACCTGAGCCCCGCGAGGTGCCCGCCCGCGAACGCCCACAGGCAGCCGTTCTCCGGCGTCGCGTCTTCGAGCGCGAACCAGAGCCCCGTCACGCTCGGCGGCTCGGTGTAGAGGAAGGCGGCGTCCTGGTGGCACGTCACCTCGCCGCCGATGCGCGGCTGCTTGAAGATGTACATGGACTGGAGGAGCAGCGGCCGGCGGTAGCCGAGCGCGGAGGCCAGCGCCGCGAGCGCCGGCGTCCGCGAGAAGCTCGCGAAGACCGGGTCGAGGTCGTGGAGCGCGTGCCCTATCTTGTTTATGGCCCGCGCCTTCTCCTTCAGGAGCCGCCCCGAGGCGTCGAACGCGCCCTCCTCGAAGAAGAAGCGCACCTTGTCGCCCGAGCCCAGAAAATACTCGTCGCTCCTGCGCGCCTGCTCGCGCGTGGTGAAGACCGACGGGCTCGCGCCCGGCTCGAACGCCTCGACCAGCTCGCCGGCGCGCGCGCGCAGCCGGTCGCACTCCGCGGCGGCGACGAAATCTTCGAGCACGAGGAAGCCGTCGCGCTCGTAGGCCGAGAGCTGTGCGGGCGTGAGCATCAGCCGAGAGTCGTAAACCTCAACTCCGAGATTTCAGGCGTGAGATTAGTCGCGCCCGCCGCGCGGCGCGGCCGCGCTCTGGACGAAGGCGGCGGCGTCGCGCTTGAGCCGCGCCAGCGAGGTCTGGTCCACGTACATCATGTGGCCGGCCTCGTAGAAGGTCGTCGTGACGTTGGCGCGCAGCGCCGGGTCGAGCCCCATGTGGCGCAGCGTGTACTCGGCCGCGAAGTAGGGCGTGGCGAGGTCGTAGTAGCCCGACGCCACGAAGAGCTTCATGTAGGGGTTCTTGTTGAAGGCGGCGAGCAGCGCCGTGCTCGTGTCGGCGTAGGCGTTGTCGGAGCCGAAGTCCCAGCGGCCGACGCCGCCGCCGAGGATGAAGTATTCGAGGTCGGAGCGGAAGCCCAGCTCCGAGCGGACGTACTGGTTGAAGGTCGCCGTGTAGGGCGGGCGGATGGCGGCCATGCTCGGGTCGAAGTCGGGGCGCTCGGTGACGGCGAGGTCGTCTATGCCCTTGAAGCGCCCGTCGAGGCGGCCGACCGTGCGCTTCTGGTCGCGCAGCAGCTCCTTGTCGAAGCGCTGAATCTCGACGCGGAGGTCGCTGTTCTCGATGAAGGTCTTGCCGAGCCCCGTGTAGCGGCTGAGCCGCTCGACCACCTCCTGCCGCTCGGCCGGCGTCAGCCGGTCGCCCTTGGCGAGCGCGACCGTGTAGTCGGTCGCCGCCCAGCGCTCCACCTCGTCGAGCGTCCTCCGCAGGTCGCCCTGCAAGTCGGCCGGGAGCCGCTTGTGATACCAGGCGATGGCCGTGTAGGTCGGCAGGAAAAGGACGTAGGGCAGGTCGTTGCCGCGGGCGAAGCGCGCCGTCTGGAAGTTGAGGATGGTCGAGACGAGCAGGACGCCGTTGAAGGCGACGCCGCGCTCGACGAGGTAGCCCGAGAGGCCGGCGGCGCGCGTCGTGCCGTAAGACTCGCCGACGAGGAAGAGCGGCGAAGTCCAGCGCTGGTTCCTGACGAGGTAGAGGCGTATGAACTCGCCGACCGACTGGATGTCGCCCTGGAGGCCGAAGTAGCGCGCGGCGAGGTCGGGGCGCGCGGCGCGGCTGTAGCCGGTGCCGACCGGGTCTATGAAGACGAGGTCGGTGAAGTCGAGCCAGGTGTGCTCGTTGTCCACAAGGCGGAAGGGCGGCGGCGGCATCGCGCCGTCTTCGAGCATGTGGACGCGGCGCGGGCCCAAGGCCCCGAGGTGGAGCCAGACCGACGACGAGCCGGGGCCGCCGTTGAAGGAGAACATCAGGGGGCGCCGCGCCGGGTCGCCCGCGCCGTCGAGCGTGTAGGCCATGTAGAAGATGCGCGCCTCGGTCTCGCCCGCGGCCGACTTGAGCGGCATCACGCCGGTCGTCACCGTGTAGCGCAGCGTCCGCGCGCCGACCCGCACCTCGTGCTTCGTGACGGAGGGCGCGCCGTCGGTCAACGCCGGGTCGCGCTCGGCCTGCGGCGGGCTTGCAGGCGAAGGGGCCGCGCCCCTCGCGCCCCCCTGCGCGCCCTGCGGCGGCGGCGCGGAGCCGGCGGGGCGGAAGTTGGCGCGCGCGGCTGCAATCAGGTCGGGCGTCGCGCCGGCGGCGAGCAACTCCTGCTCGACGGCCGGCGTCACCTCGAAGTCCACGCCGCTGTCGCGGACGGCCGCCGCGACCACGCCCACGGCGGCGTCCCTGCGCTCGGGCGCGAGCGAGCGCAGGAAGCCGGTCAGGTTCTCTCGCGTGAACGGCGCGCGCTGCTGCGCGGCCTGCGCGCCGCCCGGCGCCGGCTGGCGCGCGAGCGAGGCGGCGGGCGCCGCCGCGGCCGAAAGGCAGAGCGAGAGCAGGAGCGTGAGCTTCAGGGTCGTGCTTGCTTGGGCGCGGCGCGCGCGCCTGTGGCGTGGCATCTGTGCGTGTGAACCTCCGGTCGGAATGGGCGCTTCAGGGTAAGTCGCGGACTGAGTCGCTGTCAAAACGGAAGCCGCCGCCAAAAGGTTTCAGCGCCCCGCTCCGACGCCGCGACGGAGGCCGCGGGCGGGGCGTCGCTCAGGCGAGGTCAGCGGGGCGCGCGCGGCGCGTGAGGTAGTGTTGCCAGAGCATGCGGGCGGCGACGGCGCGCAGGGGCCGCCACGCTTCGGCGAGCGCGTCCAGCTCGGCGGGCGTGGGGCGCGCGGGCAGGCGCTTGACCTCCTGCGCCGCGAGCTGGAGCGCGAGGTCGCCCGAAGGCCACGCGTCCGGGCGGCCGAGCGCGCGCAGGAGGTATATCTCCGCCGTCCAGGCCCCGACGCCCTTCAGCCTGACGAGCGCCGCGCGCGCCGCGTCGTCGTCCAGAGCGGCGAGCGCCGCGAAGTCCAGCTCGCCCTCGACGACGGCGCGCGCCGCGAGCCGGCAGTAGAGCGCCTTCTGGCGGCTGAAGCCGAAGGCGCGCAGCTCCGCGTCGTCGAAGGCGAGGAAGCTTTCCGGCGTGAGCGGCGACGCGGCCGCGAGCAGGCGGTTGAAGGCGGCGGCGGCCGAGGCGAGCGAAACCTGCTGTTCGAGGATGGTGATGACGAGCGCCGGGAAGCCCTCCGCGCGCTCCCACATCTGCGGCGCGCCGCACTCGCGCGCGACCCGCGCGAGGTCGGCGTCCGCCTCCGACAGCGCGGCGACCCCGCGCGCCAGCGACTCCTCCGTCAACCTCTTCGGCGCGCGCTCTCTCGCGGCTGCTCTCGGCGGCATGCGCGCGAGCTTAACACCCGCGGGTCGAAAGTCGGAACGGGCCCGCCCGGCGTGCGCGGCGGCGGGCGCCGGCTGCTTCCAAGGCGCCCCCGGAAG
>DASVUF010000338.1:0-20704 GCA_036387195.1 Pyrinomonadaceae bacterium
GCCGGGCCTCCGGCCGGAGGGGGCTCGCCCGCCGCCGCGGGTGGTTCTTTATTTTCTTGCCGCGGCGGCGCGCGCTGTAATAAAGTCCTCACGCCGCAGTTCAGTCATTCAACCCAGCCAAAATTTCGCCGGAGGTTTCGATGCGTCTTCTACGCCCGCTCGCCGCGCTCTCGCTGCTCTGCGCGCTCGTCTCGGCGCAAGTTCCGCCGCGGCCGGCCGACCCGAAAGCCTTGACGGGCTTCGGCCCCGAGGCGGCCGAGCGCCAGCGCGCGCTCGAAGCGCGGTTCGACTCGCTGCTCAGGAAGGAGAATTTGCGCGAGTGGATGAAGCGCCTGTCGGCGCGGCCGCACCACGTCGGCTCGGCGCACGACCGCGACAACGCCGAGTTCATGGCCGGCCTCTTCCGCTCGTGGGGCTACGACGCGCGGATTGAGACTTTCGACGTGCTGTTCCCGACCCCCAAGGTCCGCCTGCTTGAGATGACCGCGCCCGAGCGCTACGCGGCGCGGCTCGCCGAGCCCGCGCTCAGGGAGGACGCGACCTCGGGGCAGACCGCCGAGCAGTTGCCCGTCTACAACGCCTACTCGGTTGACGGCGACGTGACCGGGCAGGTCGTCTACGTCAACTACGGCGTGCCGCGCGACTACGAGGAGCTTGAGCGGCGCGGCGTAGACGTGAGGGGGAAGATAGTGCTCGCGCGCTACGGCGGCTCGTGGCGCGGCATCAAGCCGAAGGTGGCGGCCGAGCGCGGCGCCGTCGGCTGCCTCATCTACTCCGACCCGCGCGACGACGGCTACTTCCAGGGCGACGTCTACCCGAAGGGCGCCTGGCGCAACGAGTGGGGCGCGCAGCGCGGCTCGGTCGCCGACATGCCGGTCTTCCCCGGCGACCCCCTGACGCCCGGCGTCGGCTCGGTGAAGGGCGCGCCGCGGCTCCCGCTCAAGGACGCGCCGACGCTGACGAAGATTCCCGTCATGCCCATCTCCTACGGCGACGCGCTGCCGCTGCTGCGGCGCCTGGGCGGCCCCGTCGCGCCCGCCCCGTGGCGCGGCGCGCTCCCCGTCACGTACCACCTCGGCCCCGGCCCCGCGACCGTCCGCCTCAAGCTCGAATTCAACTGGGAGACGAAGCCCATCCACAACGTCATCGCGCGCCTGAGGGGGGGCGAGCGCCCCGACGAGTGGGTCGTCCGCGGCAACCACCACGACGCCTGGGTCAACGGCGCCGACGACCCCGTGAGCGGCATGGTCGCGCTGCTGGAGGAGGCGCGCGCCGTGGGCGAGCTGGCGAAGACGGGCTGGCGGCCGAAGCGCACCATCGTCTACTGCGCGTGGGACGGCGAGGAGCCCGGCCTGCTCGGCTCGACCGAGTGGGCCGAGACGCACGCCGACGAGCTGCGACGCAAGGCCGTCCTCTACCTCAACTCCGACTCGAACGGCCGCGGCTTCCTCGGCGCGGGCGGCTCGCACACCCTTGAGAAGTTCGTCAACGAGGTGGCGCGCGACGTGACCGACCCGCAGAAGAAGATTTCTGTCTGGGAGCGGGCGCGCGCGCAGATAGTCCTGAACGGGAGCCCCGAGGAGCGGCGCGAGGCGCGCGAGCGCCCCGACATGCGCATCGGCGCGCTCGGCTCGGGCTCCGACTACACGCCGTTCCTCCAGCACCTCGGCGTCGCCTCGCTCAACATCGGCTTCGGCGGCGAGGACGGCGGCGGCTCCTACCACTCGGTCTACGACTCGTTCGACCACTACACGCGCTTCGGCGACCCGGGCTTCGACTACGGCGTCGCGCTCGCGCAGGTGGCGGGCCGCCTCACGCTCCGCTTCGCCGACGCCGAGACGCTGCCCTTCACGTTCGCGGGGCTCGCCGACACCGTCGCCCGCTACGTCCGCGAGGTCGTCATGCTCGCCGACGAGACGCGCGAGGAGATAGCCGAGAAGAACCGCCGCGTCGAGGAGGGGACGTTCGCCGCCGTCTTCGACCCGACGCAGCCCTACGTCATGCCGCGCGCCGAGACGCCCGCGCCCGCGCTCGACTTCGCGCCGCTCCAGGCCGCGCTCGCGCGCCTCCAGCAGAGCGCGCAGGACTACCACGCGGCCGCGGACGCGCCGGCCGCCCGCGAGCGCCTGCGCACGGCGGAGGCGCGCTCGCGGCTCGACCAAATCCTGATGGGCGTCGAGCGCTCGATGACGCGCGAGGCGGGGCTGCCGCGCCGCCCGTGGTTCAAGCACCAGATTTACGCGCCGGGCTTCTACACGGGCTACGGCGTCAAGACGCTGCCCGGCGTCCGCGAGGCCGTCGAGCAGCACAACTGGCCCGAGGCCGCCGAGCAGATAACGCTGGCCGCCGCCACGCTCCAGAGGGTCGCCGCCGAGATTGACCGCGCGACCGCCCTGCTGCAAGGCAGGTGAAGACCGGCGGGCGCGGGGGGCGTTCCGTCCCCGCGCCCGCTTGAGAGTATTCGTGCACGAGCTTCCGCCAAAGCTCCCGCTTTCGCGTCGAAGCTTATGTCCACGACCTCCGCCGAGCCTGACTTCGGCTTCCACCCGCTCGCCGCGCTCGCCGCCGCCTTCGCCGCGGGCGTGCTGCTCGCGCGCCTGACCTCCGCGCCGCCCGCCGCCTGCGTCACGCTCGCCGCGCTCGCCACGGCCTCGGCCGTCTACGCCGCCGCGAAGAGGAGGGGGACGGCCGCCGCGCGCCTCGTCGTCCTCGCCTTCGCCTGCGCGGGCGCGTCGCTGTCTTCGGTGGAGGCGGAGGCCGCGCGCTCCGAGACGAGGCTGCGGAGCCTCTACGAGCGCGGGCTCGTCGGGCGCGGCGAGCCGCTCGAAGTCACGGGCGTGCTCGAACGCGCGCCCGAACTCGCGCCCGACGGCCTGCTGCTCGCGCTGCGCGTCGAGCGCGTGCGCCGAAGGTCTTCGGAGTCGCCTTGCGCGGGCCGCGTCGAGCTGTTCGCGCCCTTCGCCGACGCGCGCGCCGCCGAAGGCTACGACGCGCTAGAACTGCGCCGCGGCGCGCGCCTGCGCGTGATGGCCCCCTTCACGCGCGCCGAGCGTTACCGCAACCCCGGCGTCGAGCCGCTAGCCGACTACCTTAAGACGCGCGACGTGGACGCCCGCGCGACGCTCAAGAGCGCGCTGCTCGTCGAGCGCCTCGACGACGAGGCCGTCCTGCTCCCGCTCGCGCTGCTCGACGACTGGCGCGCGCGCCTCGTCCGCCTCTCCGACGCGACCTTCTCGGCGGACGCCTCGGGCGTCTTCAAGGCGGCCGTGCTCGGCAATCAACACGGCCTCTCGCGCGGCGCGGCCGAGCGTTTCCGCGACGCGGGCACGTTCCACGTCCTCGTCATCAGCGGCCTCCACATCGCGTTCGTCGGCGGCCTCGTCTGGGGCGCGGCCGGGCGCCTCACGCGCACCGGCGCGGCGCGCTGGGCGGCGTCGGCCGGCTTCGTGTGGGCTTACGCCGTGGCGGTCGGCGCAGAGGCGTCGGTCGTGCGCGCGGCGCTGACCTTCACGCTGGCCGCGCTCGCGCCCGCGCTCGGCCGCCGCACGTCGCCGCTGAACGCGACGGGCGGCGCGGCGCTCGCCCTGCTCGTCTGGCGGCCCGCCAACCTCTTCGACCCCTCGTTCCAACTGACGTTCCTCTCGGTCGTCGCCATCGCGGGCTTCGCGCTGCCGCTGCTGTCGAGCCTGAAGGCCGTCGGCGAGTGGAGGCCGGCGCGCGCCACGCCCTACCCGCCCGCCGCCCCCGCGTGGCTGCGCACGCTCGCAGAGGCGCTCTACTGGCGCGAGCGCGCGTGGCGGCGCGAGACGGCGCACGCCGCGCACGACTACAGGCTCTTCAAGAGCCCGCTGGCGGCGCGGCTCGAACGCTGGCGCCTGCAAGCCCCGCTGCGCTACGTCTTCGCGGGGCTGGTCGTCTCGGCCGCCGTGCAGGTCTTGCTGCTGCCGCTGTTCGTGGTCTACTTCCACCGCCTCCCGCTCGCCGCGCTCGCGCTCAACCTCTTCGCGGGGGCGTGCGTGGCCGTCCACGCCTTCGCCGCGCTCGGCGCGCTCGCGCTCGGGCAGTTGGGCGCGACGCCGGCCGCGCCGCTCGTCGGCCTGACGGAGTTGACGACGGCGCTGCTCCTGCACGCGGCAGACCCCTTCGCCGCGGCCGGCGGCGCGAGCCTCCGCCTGCCCGAGCACACGGGCGCCGCCTCGGCCGTCTACGCCGTCTACTTCGCGCCGCCGCTCGCGCTCGCCGCCGCGCTCATGCGCTGGTGCCCGCTGGCCTCGCCGCCGCGCGCCAACGAGGTCGAGGAGCGGCTCGCGGCCGGCGTCGGCGCGAGACGCACGAAGGCCGGCGGGGCGTTTAAGGAGGGAGTGCGAAAGGAAGGGGGGCGAAAGGTTGACGACGCGGCCGAGGGAGGGAAGAGGACTGCGGCGCGGCGCGCGCGACTGCTGAGGGCGTCGGCGCTCGTCTTCGCCGGCGCGGCCTTCGTCATCGTCGCGCGCGCGCCCGGCGCGGGTCGGGCGGACGGACGCCTGCGGCTCGACTTCCTCGACGTGGGGCAGGGCGACGCCGCGCTCGTCACGATGCCCGACGGCTCGACGCTGCTGGTGGACGGCGGCGGCCGACCCGACTTCCGAGCGCCGCGCGGGGCCGAAGACGAAGGCGACGCTTTCGAGCCCGACTCGCGCGGCGTCGGCGACGCGGTCGTCTCCGAACACCTCTGGTGGCGCGGGCTCTCGCGCGTGGATTACGTCCTGGCGACGCACGCCGACGCCGACCACGTCGAAGGGCTGAGCGACGTTCTGAGGAACTTCCGCGTCGGCGCCCTGCTCGTCGGGCGCGCGCCGCGCGGCGACGCGGAGTTCGCCCGCCTCGCGCGGACGGCGCGCGAGGCGGGCGTCCCCGTCTACACGGTCGGCCGCGGCGACCGGCTGCGCTTCGGCGGGGTCGCGGTTGACGTCCTGTGGCCGCCGCCCGGCGCGGACGCGGAGGCGACTTCGGGCAACGACGACTCGGTCGTGCTGCGCCTGCGCCTCGGCCGCCGCGCGTTCCTCCTGACCGGCGACGTCGAGGCGCGGGCCGAGCGCGCCCTCGTCGCCGCGGGCGACGCGCTCGCCTGCGACGCGCTCAAGGTCGCGCACCACGGCTCGCGCACCTCCTCGACCCCGGCCTTCGTCGCGGCGGCGCGCCCCGCGCTCGCCGTCATCCCGGTCGGCCGCGACTCGCCCCACGGCCACCCGCACCCGGAAGTAGTCGCGCGCTGGCGCGACTCGGGCGCGCAGGTCCTGACGACCGGCGAGCGCGGCATGGTCACGCTCAGCACAGACGGCGTAGACCTGAAGGTCGAGACGTTCGTCCGGCGGTAGCGCCGCCAAGCTTTTCTAACTGCTAGGGCGGTCAGGGCGAAATTCCATTGACAACCACTTTGCACGGGAGTAAATATTTAGCGCGCTGACGAAAACAGCCACGGCCTCTCTCCAAGCGTGGCTTTCTCGCAATCTATCACCCCGTGTTCAGCTAATATTTCAGTCCACTTGGTGTGAGACGTTTTCGCGTTGGCGAAGTCCTCATCAGATTCCGTCAACCTCATAAGCGCCTACCTTAGTAAAGGAGACGACTGATGAAGTCTTACAAGCATGTGCCTAACCTTATTTTAAGCTTAGGGGTTATTTGCTTTACGACCGTATCCATTATGGCTTTAGCGGGCTCGGGGGGGAAGTTCAGTTTGACGCGGCAAGAACCGAAGGGAAATCCTCGACTACCTAGGGTTATCTCGCAGGTTAAAAGCTTAGAGGTCGTGAGCGTTGCGATTGAAGGCCAGGACGAGTCTAAAGCATTAGTGTCTATCGAAGTTAGAAACAACTCGGACAAGGCGATCATCGCCGTAGCCGTAGAATCCGGAAAGGGCGAAGACGTCTCTGGAGTCAGCCTCAACGGCTTCAAAGCCGCCGATGAACCGCCGGCAATTGTCCTCAAGCCACACGACGCCGTCAAAGTGCGTATGCCCCTCCGTAACGTGCATCCGGGGTTGCCTGTCAGGGTCGCAAGCGTCATGTACGCGGACGGCAGTGAGGACGGTGATGAATCAGCATTAGGCGCTTTACGCAGGCAGAAAGAACACGAAAAGAATTCCAAAAAGGAAGGACGCGCCTCACAAGAATGAAACGCACAGTGTTCGGCCTCACGCTCCTCATGATTAGTCTTTGCATGAACAGCATTTTTGACGTTCTCGCCGCCTGCGGAGATACCTGGCAAAAATATAAGGAGGAGACTTCTAGCGGGAGTTGTGGCTATTACTGGGGGACGTCACATTTATTGACTATACCAGGCACTGGCGAATCTTTTGGACTGACGGGTTTGAGCGTGTAGACGCTCAAGCTACAACAGTTGGGCAATGCTATTCAGGGTTCTTTGACAATACATATTGCAAGCCGAGATTTGATACCCCCTACTGGAGCAGTAACACGGCGAGTTTTGGAGAGTGGAACCAAAAAGGTACAGCCGGGTACTACGATAGTGATACGGGTACTTGTAAACTTAATGATGTGGCCGAGAACCACTATCACCGTCACTCATGTCAGACTTCTAGTGGTGGCAGTTGCACCACATCGGGTTGGGATGGCAGTTGCCCTCCGGGGATGGCGCCTAACGGTTCCGGCATGTGTGCCCCGCGGAGACCGCGGAGAGTTGTCATTCCGTCGGCTGGTCCTGGAACTTTAACGAGAGCACGTGTACTGCACAGCCCACTTGCCAGCTCATGCCGGAGGCTTGCGAGACGAGTTCCCACTGGGACTTCGAGTGGCGCCAATGTATGCCTGATTACAGCTCGCCCATCCTCGTGGATGCGGCGGGCGACGGCTTCCGCTTAACGGACGCCGCCGGCGGCGTCAACTTCGACCTCAACGGCGACGGCGCGGCGGAGCGGCTGGCGTGGACGGCGGCAGGCTCCGACGACGCGTGGCTCGCGCTCGACCGCGACGGCGACGGCCGTATCCAAAACGGTCAGGAACTCTTCGGCAACTACACGCCGCAGCCCGACCCGCCCGCGGGCGAAGAGAGGAACGGCTTCCTCGCCCTCGCCGAGTACGACGAGCCGGGGAAGGGCGGCAACGGCGATGGCGTAATCGACGGCTTGGACTCTATCTTCTCTTCATTGCGCCTCTGGCAGGACAAGAACCACAACGGAGTCTCCGAGCCCGAAGAGTTGCACGCGCCGCCGTCACTCGACGTGACACGGCTACACCTCAACTACAAGAAGTCGAAGCGCACAGACGCCTACGGCAACAGCTTCCGCTATAGGGCGAAGGTGGATGATGCGCAGGCGGCGAAGACCGGCCGCTGGGCGTGGGACGTCTTCCTCGCCGCGGGGCAGTGAGCAACCTCTCTAAGGAACTAAGGAACACGGCGGGCCGGCAGTCTCTCAGAGCTGCCGGCCCTTTGCTTTGTGACTCCATGCTCGATAGGGATGAGCGTCCTGTACTGAGCAAAACCGAAATTGCTCAGTACGTATTTAGGCCGCTAAGTTATACATACACATATGTACTGAACAAAAGTTTGTCCTATAAAACCGTCGGCGCCTCCTCGACCCCGGCCTTCGTCGCGGCGGCGCGCCCCGCGCTCGCCGTCGTCCCGGTCGGCCGCGACTCGCCCCACGGCCACCCGCACCCTGAAGCCCTCGCCCGCTGGCGCGACTCGGGCGCGCAGGTCTTCACCACCGGCGAGCGCGGCATGGTCACCGTCAGCACCGACGGCGTAGACCTCAAGGTCGAGACGTTCGTGGAGCCTTGAAGGCGGAAGGGGGGCGGCCGGGGCGCGGCTCAAAGGGCGATGAGGATTCGCAGGTCGCGGACGTTCGTCCCCGTCGGGCCGGTCACGACCGCGTCGCCGAGACGTTCGAAGAAGGTGTGGCTGTCACTCTCGTCGAGGAACCTTTGCGCGTCGAGGCCGAGGGCGCGTGCGCGCGCGAGCGTCGTCTCGTCCGCGAGCGCGCCGGCGGCCGGGCTGGCGCCGTCAACGCCGTCCGTCCCCGCGCAGAGCGCGACCGTGTGCGCGGGGAGACTTGAGGGCGCGCGCGCCCCCTCCGCCCGCGCGAACTCGAACGCGAGCCGCAGCGCCGTCTCGGAACTGCGTCCGCCCACGCCGCCCCCGCGCACGGGGCACGAGAACTCGCCGCCCGAGACGAGACACACGCCCCGCCCGCCGGCCCCGCCTTCATGCTCGTAGAGTTCGCGGAGCCGCGAGGCGAGCGCCGCCGCGCCTTCGCCGACGGGCTGCTCGACGACGTCGCGCGCCCGCCCGACCGAAAAGCCGCGCCCCCGCGCCGCGCGCGCGGCGGCCTCGCACGCCGTCTCGTTGTCCAGAAGAACCTCGAAAGACCCGCGCGGCCTCTGCGCCGGCGCCTGACGCGCGCCCGGCCCCGCGAGCGCGCGCAGGACGGCGGGCGGCAGACTCGAAGCGAGCCCGTAGCGCGCGACTACCTCCGCGACCGGCGTGGAGTCGGCGGGGGCTTCGAGCGTCGGACCTGAGGCGACGTCGTAGGCGCGGCCCGCCTCCACGTCCGAGACGACGAGCGTGACCTGCGCCGCATGCGGCGCGCGCGCCGCCAGCCCGCCGCCTTTGACCGCCGAGAGCGCGCGCCGCACGGCGTTGACCTCGGCTATCGGGGCGCCGCAGTTGACGAGCGCGCGGTTGGCCTCGCGCAACTCTTCGAGCGTCAGGCGCGCGTCGCGCGGCGCCTCAATCATCGCCGAGCCGCCGCCCGAGACGAGGAAGATGACGACCGCCGAAGGGTCGTCCGCCGCGCGCAGCATCTCGAACGCGGCGAGCGCCGCCTCCGCGCTCGCCGCGTTCGGCAGCGGGTGCCCGCCCGCGAACACGCGCCAGCGCGCCGAGAGCTTAACGTCGGACGGCGGCGCCGAGAGCACTCCGCCGGCGAGCGCCCCGCTCAGCCGCTCGTCGAGCGCCGCGGCCATCGCCGCGGCGGCCTTCCCAAGCGCCACCGAGTAGACGCGCGGCGCGCTCCCCGACAGGGTGAACGTCTCGCCACACGCGCGCAGGCGCCGGCCGTCGAACTCGACCGCGCCGAGCACGGCGCGGCGCGGGTCGGACGCGTCGAGCGCCGCGTCGAAAATCTCTCGCGCGGCGGCGCGAAGCTTTTGCAGGTCGGTCAACGCGGCTCACTCCGGCGCGGGGGCGGCGCTCACTCGGCGGTGACGAGGTGTCGTAGCTGTCGGAAGCGGCGCTCGCTGACGCCGCGCACCAGCAGCAGGTGCTCGGCGCGTCGGAAGCGCCCATAACGCTCGCGGTGCTCGACGATGCGCGCGGCGAGCGCCGGGCCGACGCCGGGCAGGCGTTCAAGCTCTTCGCGCGAGGCGTCGTTGATGGAGATTTTCGGCGCGCCTTCGGCGGGGCGTGTCACATGCGCGGACTGGAGGCCGGCCGGGGGCGCGCGGCGTGGCAATTTGACGCAGGACGGGGAGGCGGCGGCCGCGACGCAGCACAGGATGATACACCCGAAACTCGTCCGAAGTTTGATTGGCGCCACGCGTCCCGGCCCTCCTTTGCAAGAGCCTTGTGAAGCCTGCCGCGACTTTGTGCAAAATGCTAGAAGTCTAAACTTGTCAGGAACTTGTAACCCTAAAACGCCAGTTTTTCACAGGGTTTTCCACAGAAACTGTGGAAAAGTTGTCGAAAGGTTGGCGGCCAAACAGGTCACGTCCGGGGCGGGTAAAAGTTAACAAAATCCGGCCGCTGTTTCCGGGCGGCGCGGGCGGACGTGGCTCCTCCCGGGAAGGTGTGACGCGCCAGCGCGCCGGCCGCGCAAGCCGCCGCGCAGGCGCGTGCGGGTTAAAGGTCGTCGGCGCTGTTATCCTGGAGGTCGTCCCAGTGGTTGACGGTTTCGAAGGCGCGCGCGAGGACGGGGCGCGGGCGCGCGCCGTCGGCCTGACCGATGAAGCCGTCGCGCTCCATGGCGTCGAGGATGGCGGCGGCGCGGCCGTAGCCGATGCGCAGACGGCGTTGCAGGACGGAGGTCGAGGCGCGCTTCATCTCGCAGCAGATGCGGAGCGCCTGGTCGAACAGCTCGTCGCGCTCGCCCGAACCGCCCTCGCCGCCCGAAGACTCCTCCTCGGACTGCGTGATGGTCTCGTCGTAGACGGGCGCGCCGCCCTGCTCCTTGATGTGCTTGACTATCTTGGCGACCTCGTTCTCGTCGAGGTAGGCGCCGTGGACGCGCAGCAGGCGCGACGTGCCCGGCGGGAGGAAGAGCATGTCGCCGCGGCCGAGAAGCTGCTCGGCGCCGTTGGCGTCAATGATGGTGCGCGAGTCAACCTTCTGCGAGACGCGGAAGGCGATGCGCGAGGGGAAGTTGGCCTTGATGAGGCCGGTGATGACGTCCACGCTCGGGCGCTGGGTGGCGAGGACGAGGTGGATGCCGACGGCGCGCGCCATCTGCGCGAGGCGCGTGATGGCCTCCTCGACGTCCGCGCCGCAGGTCATCATCAGGTCGGCCAGCTCGTCAATGATGATGACGATGTAGGGCAGCGTCTTCCACGGCTGCCCCTCCTCGTCGAAGTCCAGCACGTTGTTGCGCCGCTCGACCTCGGCGTTGTAGCCGTCGATGTTGCGGACGCCCCAGGTGGCGAGCTGCTTGTAGCGCTGCTCCATCTGCGAGACGGCCCACTTCAGCGCGTTGGCCGCCTTCTTCGGCTCGGTGATGATGGGCGTCGCCAGGTGCGGGATGTCCGCGTAGAGCCCCAGCTCAAGCCGCTTGGGGTCAATCATGATGAACTTCACCTCGTCGGGCCGCGCCTTGTAAAGGATCGAGACGACGAGCGAGTTCAGGCAGACCGACTTGCCGGTGCCGGTCGCGCCGGCGATGAGCAGGTGCGGCATGCGCGTGAGGTCCGCGACGTAGTTGATGCCGTCTATCGTCTTGCCGAGCGCGAGCGTGAGCTTGGACTCGGACTCGCGGAACTGGCGCGACTCCAGGACCTCGCGCATGAAGATCGTCTCGCGCTCGGGGTTCGGCACCTCGATGCCGACGTGCGGCTTGCCGGGCAGGCGGTCGATGCGGATGGACTCGGCTTCGAGCGCGATGCAGAGGTCGTCCACGAGCCCCGTGACGCGCGAGTACTTGACGCCGGGGTCGGGCTTGAACTCGTAGGTGGTGACGACGGGGCCGGGGCAGATGTGCTTTATCTGGCCGGTGACGTTGAACTCCTTGCACTTCTCGGCGACGCGCTGCGCTATCTCCAGAAGTTCCTCGTCGGCCTGCTCGCGGCGCGGCGGCGCGGGGTTGAGGAACTCGAACGGGGGCGTGGCGTAGTCGAGCAGCGGCGCGGCGGCGCTCGAAGAGGCGCGGCGCGGCTTCGAGGCGTCCGGCGCGTCGGCCGAGGCGGGCGTGTTGCGCTCGAAGGGGAGCGCCTCGTCCTCCTTCGGCTCGGTGCGCACGACGGCCGCCGTGGACATCATGTCGGAGACGTCGGGCGCGGAGGGGCGCGCGGCGGCGCCGGGCGCGGGCTCGCCTCCGTCCTCGTCGGCGGGCCTCGCCGCGGCGCGGCGCGTCAGCGTGGAAGACGCGGCGGGAGGGGCGGCGGAAGAGGCGTCGGGCTCGGCGCGCTCGCGCCTGCGGGCCACGGCGACCGGCGGCGGCTCGTCGTCGTCGGCGGGCTGGATGATGATGGAGGCGAGGTCGGCCTCGGCCTGCGCGAGTTGGGCGCGAATCTCGTCCTCGCGCGAGCGCTTCTCGACGGCGGGCGCGGCCGCGGCGTTGCGCTTGATGGCGGCCGCGGGGCCCGACTCGGCCCCGGCCTTCGCGGGGCGCCTCGAGGGGGCGCCGGTCGCGCCCAGGTCTTCGGTCGCGGCGGCGGCTGCGGCCTGCCCGGCGGCGGCGGCGGCCTGCTCCTCGGCCTCGCGCGCGGCGCGCGCCTCGCGCCTCATCTCGGCGCGCGCGAGCGCCTGCTGGCGGCGCTCGGCGCGCCACGCCTGGAAGCGCTCGAAGGTCTTGCGGAACGCGCCCGAAGGGTTCGCGACCGCGGCGGCCGCGCGCTCGTAGGCCGAGACGAAAGAGAAGTTGGTGGCGAGCAGGAGCCCGACCGCCGCGGCCGCCGCCAGCATGACGGTCGCGCCCACGGTGTTGAGCACGCCCTTCAGGCTCTCGGCGAAGAGGACGCCGACGAAGCCGCCCGCGTTGAAGCTGCGGTCAATGACCGGCTCCTCGACGTAGAGCGCGAGCAGCGAGGCGGCGGCCAGCGTCAGCGCCGCGAGGCCGACGACGCGCGAGAGCGGCGCGTGAATCCGCCGCGTGCGGAAACGCCGCCACGCGGCGGCGACCATGAGCAGCGGGAGGAGCGCGGCGGCCAGCCCGAACGACTGGAAGAGCGCCGCGGCGACGTTCGCGCCCAGCCGCCCCGTCCAGTTGCGCGCGCCCGACGCGCCGGCCGACACCCACGAAGGGTCGTTCGGGCTGTAGGAGACGAGGCAGAAGGCCAGCAGCGCGCTCAGCGCGAACAGCGCGATGGCGACAATCTCGTTGCGCCGCGTGTTGCGCGGCTGCTGGGCGCCGCCCGCCTTCAGCCGCGCGTCTATCTGTGCAGTTGCCATAGCTTCTCCACCCGGTTCGCGTCCCGCCGCGCCTACCGCGTCTTCAACACCTCGACGCGGAAGACCTCGTTCTTCTCGACCTTCTCTTTCTGACCCGGGACCTTATACTTGTTGCGCAGGTAGAAGACCTTCACGCGGCGGCCGAGCAACTGGTTCGGGTCCAGGGCGGCCGACGCGACCAGCGCCCTGATCTCCTCCCTCTCCTCCGGCTTAAACCCCGTGATGAACGGCTCCACCACGATGCGTTCGTAGACGGGCTCGTCCGGCTTGCTGTTCTTGAGCCGGACGAGGTTCTCGAACAGGACGCAGTTGAAGGTCGTCGTCTTGCCGTCCTTCGTGTAGGTCAACTCTATCTGGAGGGCGGCGGCGTCCACCTTCGTGACCTCCCCCTTCCACGAGGCGCCGTTGGAAGCGACAAACCCGGGGCCCACCCCCGGCGGGTCGAAGCTGCCTTTCTGCGCCCACGCGGTCGAGCAGGCGGCGAGGACGAGCGTGAGGCAGGCGAGCGTGTTTCTCACGAGGCGCGCTCCTTTCGTCTGTCCCTTCGGTTGACTCTTTCCGGGCCCGGGCCACGGGGCCGCTCATGCGCCGCGGCGCGCGAGCAGGTACGCCTTGATGAATTCGTCTATGTCGCCGCCCAGCACGGCGTCCACGTCGCCGCGCTCGACCTTGGTGCGCGCGTCCTTGACCATGCGGTAGGGCGCGAGCACGTAGTTGCGAATCTGCGACCCGAAGGAGATGTCCGCCTTGTTCGCTTCGAGCGCGGCCGTCTCGGCGCGGCGCTTCTCGAGTTCGAGTTCGTAGAGCCTGGAGCGCAGGACCTGCATCGCCACCGCGCGGTTCTGGTGCTGCGAGCGCTGGTTCTGGCAGGCGACGACTATTCCCGTGGGCATGTGCGTGATGCGCACGGCCGAGTCGGTCGTGTTGATGTGCTGGCCGCCCGCGCCGGTCGAGCGGTAGGTGTCCACGCGCAAGTCCTTCTCGTTGATCTCGACCTCGATGTTCTCGTCAATCTCGGGCGAGACGAAGAGCGAGGCGAACGAAGTCTCGCGCGTCCCCGTGCCGAAGGGCGAGATGCGGACGAGGCGGTGGACGCCGGCCTCGGCCGAGAGCAGGCCGTAGGCGTACTCGCCCTCGACGCGGAAGGTGGCGCCCTTGAGGCCGGCCTCCTGCCCGGGCTGGATGTCTAAGACCTCGGCCTTGAAGCCGCGCTTCTCGGCCCACTTCAGGTACATCTTCAGGAGCATCTCGGCCCAGTCCTGCGCGTCGGTGCCGCCCGCGCCCGACTGGACGGTGCAGATGGCGTTGGCCGCGTCGTGCTTGCCCGAGAGCAGCATCTCCGTCTCGGCCTCGGAGACCTCGCCTTCGAGCCGGGCGACCAGCTCGCGCAGTTCCCCGGCGCTGCCTTCGTCCTCGGCGGCGAACTCGAAGAGCACCTCGGCGTCGGCGACGGCCGACTCGAAGCCCTCCTGCCGGCGGATGACGCGTTCGAGCCGGCTGCGCTGCTGCAAGACCCTCTGCGCCGCCTCCTGGTCGTTCCAGAACTCGGGCGCTGACGCCTGCGCTTCGAGCCCCGAAAGCTCGTCGCGCTTCGCCGCTACATCAAAGAAACCTCCCGAGCTGTTCGACGCGCGTGCGCAGGTCGTCGGCGCGCAGGCGCAGGTCGCGGTCTTCGCTGTCACTCATCTGCAAGGCTCTCGACATTCGACCTCCAAAAGACTCTTCGTTTAAAACTGCGGGGCCCTCTTCCTCCCGAACGTCGCCGCGAGCGCCGCGGCGCCGAGGAGCGCGCAGGCGATGGCGAAGGCGTCGCCGAACCTGACGTAGAACGTCCGCCCGCCGCCCGAGCGGGCGACCGGCCACGCGCGCACGGCCTCGGCGAAGCGGCCCGTCTCGTCCGCCACCGCGCCGCGCTCCGAGACGCGGGCGCTGACGCCCGTGTTGGTGACGCGCAGCAGCGGCCTCCCCGTCTCGACAGCGCGGAAGACCGCGTTCGAGAGGTGCTGCCTGAGCACCGCCGTGTCGCCCTGGTAGGCGTCGTTGGTCAACTCAATCAGCACGTCCGCGCCTTCGCGCGTGAGCCGGCGCGTGATGTCCGGGTAGGCCGACTCAAGGCAGATGAAGGAGCCCGCGCGGGGGCGCCCCTCGCCCTCGCCGAGCGGGATGAGCGTGTAGCGCTCGCCCGGCGTGAAGTCGCCGACGACGCCGCCCAGCAGCCCCGCGCCGGGCAGCCAGCGCGGTAGCGGCACGTACTCGCCGAACGGCATCAGGCGAATCTTATCATACTGCGCCGCGGGCAAACCTTTTTCGTTGACGAGCACCGCCGCGTTGTAGCCGCCGCCCGACGCCGCCGGCTCGAGCGAGTTGAAGAGCAGCGACACGCGCCTTTCGGTCACGAACCGCCCGACCTCCTCGCGGAAACGGCGGTCGCGCTCGAAAGAGAAGTTCATCGGCGACTCGGGCCACACGACCACGCGCGGCGTCGCCTCGTCCCTGACGGCGCCGCTCTCGTCGAGCGCGCGCAGGCCCTCGTCGCTCAGCTCGAAGTGCCGGCGGCGCAGCCTCTGGTACTCGGACTCGCCGCGGTCGAAGTCCGGGATGACGTTCGGCTGGACGGCAACGACGAACGCGGACGCATGCGACTCCGCGCCGGGCGCCCGCGTCCGCCCCGCGGCGAAGACCGCCAGCGCGACGAGCGCCAGCGCCGCGAGCGAGTAGGCGGCGGCGCGCGCGCCCCTCTTCAACAGCGCGTAGGCGAGCGCCGCGTTGACCGCCACGACGAGGAAGCTCACGGCGTAGACGCCGCCGAAGCGCGCCGCCTGGATGAGCGCGGGCTGGAACGCCTGCGAGTAGCCGACGGCGTTCCACAACTGCCCTATGAAGCCGAGCCGCGCCCACTCGCACGCGGCCCACACCGCCGGCGCGAGGAAGAGCGCGCGCGCCCCGAACCGCGAGCACAGCCGCGCCTGCGCCAGCGCGAACAGCCCGACGAAGAGCCCGCCCGCCGCCGCGACCGGCGCCAGCAGCACGTGCGCCAGCGGCGCGGGCAACTCCGCGTAGCGAATCATCGGGTAGGTCAGCCAGTGGCAGGAGGCGTAGAAGAAGAGCGTCCCCGTAATCCACCCCGAGGCGAATGACGGCGCGAGCCGCGGCCGGCGCGCGACGGTCACGAGCAGCGGGACGAGCGCCACCCACGCCAGCGGCCACAGGTCGAAGTCCGGGAAGGCCAGGAGCAGGGTGAGCGCCGAGGCGGCCGCGCAAAACGCCTCGGCAAGAGTCGGCACGGCCGCGCGCGCGTGCGCACGGGTGAGCCCGAGCCGCCGCCGCGCGCCCCCCCCCGCGTCGTTTGAAAGCGTCTCCCGCACACGCGGAGTTTAGCAGAGCCCTCGCGCGAGCGTCACCGCCCGCCGGGCCGCGTCCGTGCCGCGCGGCCCGGCAGGCGAAATTTCCCGAAACCGGGAAACGGCTGCGTCAAATCGTCAACCTGACAGAGTCAAAACGACGGAAAACGTCACCAGTGAAGTGACAAATTTTGTCGCGGTGACACTTCGGCGTCGGGTCGCTGTTCCCTCTGATTGACAACGCGGGCGCGGCCGGTTGACACCGTGTCGCCGCAGGTTAACAGCGCGCGGGGCGCGGAAAAGACGGGGAAAGGCTGAAAAGCGCGGAAAAGCGCGTCTACGGGGGAGGCGTCGAAAAAGCGAGAGAGCCCGGCTTTGCAGCCAGGCTCTTGAAAGGTAGGAGAATTGTAGGGACGCTCGGCGGGCGGCTGGCGTAGCGGCAGGCCACGCTCAGAGAAGTGATGGCGGCGGGGTCACGGTTCAACTTCCTCCGTGCTTGCCGACTTTCCTAAAAGCACTTCGCGTGCCACGGCGGGAGCGCCGGCGGGACGTTTCCTGGAAAGCGGGGCGCAGATTTCAGGAAGGCCGGGGCGGCGGCCGGGCGGCGGGGCGCCGGAGGGCTTCAGCCGAGCGGCTCGACCTCGACGACGCAGCCGCGCGCGCCGACCACGCGGACGTTCGCGACGCCGGGGCCGACCCGCACCCCATCACGCGCGCGCGCGCGCCACAACTCGCCGCCGACGAGCACGAAGCCCTCCGGCTCCAGCGGGCTCTCGACCGACGCGACGCTGCCGACGAGCCGCAGCGGCCGCCGCGACAGCTTCAACTGCCGCGAGCGGTGGACGACCTGCGCGGCGGCCGCCAGCGCCGGGGCCGCGAGCACGAGCAGCATGAGCAGGAGCGTCTTCATGGTCGCTTCCGTCCGGGCGGGAAGGGGCTTCGCCAAAGCCGGAGGGCGACGTGTGACAAAGCGGCCGTCACCCGTCGCCCCCGAACCGGGACTCGAAACTCAGGACTCAGGACTTCACTTGATGCCGACCTGAAGCTCGCGCTGGAGGGCGATGGCCTCCTGGTTGTTCGGGTCTATCTGGATGGCGCTCTGCGCGTAGGCGGTCGCCTGCGCGCGGTCGCCGCGCTCGAGGAAGATGCGGCCGAGCAGGATGTGCGCGTCAATCAGCCTGTGCTCGGTGTCCCAGAAGATGGACGCCTTGAGCTGGCTGATGGCGGGGGCGAGTTCGCCGCGCCGCATGTAGATGCGGCCGGTGATGAGGTACGCCTCGGCGTTCATCGGCTCGACGCGGACGACGTTGCGCAGTTCCATCAGCGCCTCGTCGTCGCGCCCGGCCCCGTAGAGTTCGCGCGCCTTGGCGAGAAAGTCCTCGGCGGTCGTGCCCGGCGCGGGGCGGCTCGCCTTGTCGTCCTCGTCGCGCTCGGCGCGGACGAACTCGGCGCGGTTGAAGTCGCCGCGCAGGTGGACGGGCAGCACCGTGACGGCCTTCGACTGCTCCCACTCTATCTGCGCCTTGCCGTAGCCGGGGAAGAGCTTGCGCGCCTCGTTGTCGTTGGCGACGGCGGCCTCCGGCTGCCCCGAGCGTTCGAGCATCTTGGCGAAGAGGAAGAGCGCCTCGGGGTCGCGCGGGTTCTCCTTGACGACGGCGCGCAACTGCTCGGCCGCCTCCTGGTACCTGCCCGCGTGCGAGAGCGCGTAGGCGTAGTTGTAGCGCACCATCGCGCCGTCCTGCGTGTCCTCGGGCGCGCTCTCGGCGGCGCGGCCGAGGAAGTTGGTCGCCTGCTTGAGCAGCGCCTCGCGCTTCTGCGCGTTCTTCTCCTTCATGGCGGCCTGCGTGGCGATGGCGCCGGCGTTGTTGTAGATGCTGGTGAGCGGGACGTCGGTGGTGAGCGGGAGCAGCGTGTCGAGGGCCGACTGCAACTCGCCGACGCGCCAGAAGGCGAGCGCGGCGTAGAAGGCGGCCTCGGCGTAGTGCGGGTCGCGGCGCTGGAGGAGCGTGAAGTGCTCGGCGGCCTTCTTGTAGTCGCTCTGCGAGTAGAAGAGCTGGCCCAGCTCGAAGGCGGCCTGCTTGTAGACCGAGCCCGGGTTGGCGCGCTCGTACTCGCGCATCGCGTTCTGGAGGAAGGCCGGCTTGTCTGCGTGGCCGTTCGGCAGCATCGCGCCCTTGACGTAGGCCTCGAAGGCGCGGGGCGGCACCTTCGTCGCCTGCTCGACGATGAGGTTCTGCGAGAAGGGCAGCTTGTCGTCCTGCTCGTAGAGTATCTGGTAGGCGAGCTTGCCCTGGACGGTCTGGAGGTTGACGAGCGCGTCGCCGAAGAAGAACTCGTGCGTGGCCCAGCGGCCGTCGGTCATCTGCTTGCCGGCGATGCGCCCCTCGTTGACGCGCACGACGCGCGCCGAGCCGCGCACCTCGGCGACCGTCTTCTCGTCCTTCGGCGTGACCTCGTAGTTGCCGAGCACGACCATGGTCGCGCCGGCCTCCTTCGCCAGCTTGATGGCGGTGGCGCGCGAGGGGATGACGGTCAGCGGCAGGCGGAGCCGCTGGTAGGTCAGCTCGCGCGCGTCCGACGAGACGACCCGCAGGCCGTGCGTGCTGAGCAGCTCGGCGAGCTGGTCGGCGAAGCTCTCGCCGACCCAGTTGGCCTCGCGGTTGCCCGAAGTGTTCTCGAAGGGGAGGATGAGCACGACGTCGCTCACGGCCTGCGCGCGTGCGCGGGCGGGCGCGAGCGCGGCGCAGACCGCGAGGAGTGCGAAGAGCGCGGCGGCGAAGCGTCTGGGCATCGAAATCACCTCTGCTGAAAAAGCCGGGAGGCCGTCGGCGCTCCCGTTAAAACCCGCGGCGTCGGCGGCCTCCCGTTCGCGCTCGTACGAAGGAGCGTCGCTGAAAATTGGCGTCCCGGCGGGGGGCGCGACCCCGGCCGCCGCCGCGAAATTCCGTGCGCGCCGTATTGTAAGGGTTGGCGTCGGCCCGCACAAGCCGTCTTATCCTCTGCCTTTTCAAGCAGATAAGGCATAGATGCCCGCGCCGCGGCGGGGGATGCTTTCGGGCGCGCCCTGCGGCGCGCCTAATCCGCCCCGCCCGCTTTGGTGACAGACTCCTTTGTGACCCCGCCCGCGACCACCTCGGCGTCGAAATAGCTCGCGGCGCGGACGGGACTTCCCGCCAGTCGCCGCAGCAGCACAATCTGCCCGACGTGTGTGAGCGCGTCGCCTATCGGCCCTTGAATCAGCTTCTCGGGCGGGCAGGCCAGCGGGGCGTCGGACGCGAGGTAGGCGTCGAGCCCCTGCGCGGCCGAGAAGAACCGCCCGACCTCATCCTCCCACCGCAGGGGCGTGGACGCCATGTAGACGAGGTCGCCCCTGACGAGGTGGAGCGAACCTTCCAGCAGGTCGCCGATGTGCGCCAGAATCTCCCCCGCGGCGCGCGCCGATTCGGCGGGGCGAAAGTGCGCGAACTCCTCCGGCGCGCCCGACACGGCGACGCCGCCGCGGTAGGCCACCGTCGCGACGACGTGTCGCAGCAGCTCGCGTTTTAAATCCGTCGCCTGACTCATCGCCTCCCCCTTCGGCCCCGCGCCCGGGACGGGTCGTCCTTTTCAGAGAGTCCCGCGCGGGGGGACGACGCCGCCCCGGCCGCCCTCGGCCTTGCGCCGGGCGATGTGTTCGAGCGCGAACCGCTTCAGTTCGGCGGAGCGGAGCCCGATGCGCTCCGCCTCCTCCAGCGCCGCCTCCTCGCTCCAGCCGTGCTCCAGAACCCTGTAGACCAGCATCAGCGCCCCGACGCGGTTGGCCGTCGCGCAGTGGACGAACATCGGGTGGTTGGCCTCGTCGCCGACGAGGCGTATGAACTCGTCGGCCTGCTCGGCGCGCGGCGCGCCGCCCGCCACGGGGACGTGCAGGTAACGCATCCCGGCCGCCTCGACGGCCGCCCGCTCCTTCTCCAAATCAACGCCCTCCGACGCGGCGCGCAGGTTCAGGACCGAGCGGAAGCCGTGCCCGGCCAGCTTGCCGAACGCCTGCAAGGAGGGCTGGCCGCCGGTCGCCAGACGCGGCGACAGGCAGAGCACGCGCGGCACGTCCGCCTTCAAAGTCTGTTCTATACGTTCGAGGCGCGCCCGTTCCTCCTGCCGGCGCGCGGGCGCCGCGCGTGAGCCCGACACGAGAAGGACGGCGGCGGCCGCCGTGACGAGCAGAATTTTCATCGGCGTTTCACCCGTATCTTTATCAAGTCGGCGGCGGAATCATACACCGAAACCGCGCCCCGCCGGACGCCCGGAAGCAGAAACAGCCACCGCGCGGGTGGCTGTCAACTGTCCTGTCGAGATGTGGCGTCCCGTACGGGACTCGAACCCGTGTTACCGCCGTGAAAGGGCGGTGTCCTAGGCCACTAGACGAACGGGACTTAAGGATTTAGCCGCGGTTGACGGCGCCGTTAAATTACCGTACCGACTTGGGCGTGTCAAACGAGGCCGGCGCGCGGGGGCGGGAGGGCGCGGGGGGCCTCGGCGCGGCGGCAAAATTCCGGCGGCGGCCGCGCATCCTTCTCGCGCCCGCGCGGCATCGCACGGGCACACGGCAAGACCGCGGCCGGGCGCGCGTTCAGAGGGGGCGCGTCCCGGCTCTCTTCGAGGTCACTTCAGGAACCTGCGCCCGGCGACTCACGCGCGGAGGCCCTTATGAAGATGAAACTGTCGCACGCCTTGCTGCTCGCGCTCCTGCTCGGCCAGCACACGCCCGCCTACGCGCGCGCGCAGACTTT
>DASVUF010000339.1:0-48386 GCA_036387195.1 Pyrinomonadaceae bacterium
CGCCGCCGCGCGCGCCCGCGGCCTGTATTTGTCAGGTCGGAAGCCTCAGCGTGAAGACGGCTCCGCCGGCCGGCGAGTTGGCGGCGGAGAGCGTGCCGCCGTGGTCCGTGGCGACGCGGTGCGCGAGCGCCAGTCCGACGCCGTGCCCCTTGGACTTGGTCGTGAAGAAGGGGATGAAGATGCGCTGCAAGTCCTCCTCGGCCACACCCGCGCCCGTGTCCTCGACGTCAATCCTCACCCACGCGCGCCCCTCGGCGTCGCGCTCGGCCGAGCCCGCGACCTTGACGCGGCGCTCGGCCGCGGCGTCGGGTATGGCCTCGGCGGCGTTGCGCAGGAGGTTGAGGAGCGCGCGCGCGAGCATCCGCTCGTCGGCGCGGACTTCGGGGAACTCGCCCTCGAAGTCGAGCGCGGCGCGGCGCCCTTCGTAGACCGGGCGGAGGTCTTCGGCGCAGGCGTCGAGCAGCCGCCGGAGCGAGACGTCGCCGAAGTCGGGCGGGTTCGGGCGCGCGAAGTTGAGGAAGGAGGTGACCATCTCGGAGAGCCCGCGCACCTCCGCGAGCAGCGCGGCCGCGGCCGCCTCGCGCGCCTCCGCCCCGAGCGCGTCGTTCTGCAAAAGCTGCGCGTAGCCGTGCAGCGTCGCCAGCGCGTTCTTGAACTCGTGCGCCAGCCCGGCCGACATCTCGCCGAGGCTTTCGAGGTTGCGCCGCCGCGCCAGCGCCTCGCGCAGCTCTGCGACCTCCGTGATGTCGGTCAGCATGCAGAGGACGCCGCGCGACTCGCCCGTCGGCGCCGGCTCGATGGGCGCGACCGTCACGCCGAGGCGCCGCCGGCGGTCGCCTTCGAGCTGCACCATCGCCTCCGCGCGCCTGTAGAGGTCGCCGTGGCGCAGGCAGCTCTCGACCATCGCGATGAGCGAGGGCGCGCGCGCGAGCACCGTCCGGTAGACCTGCCCGCCCGCCCGCAGGTCGCCGGGCCTCTCGCGTCCGTCGAGGCCGAGCAGCGCGCAGGCCGGGGCGTTGACGACCGTCGCGCGCCCGGCCGAGTCGAAGGCGACGAGCCCCGACGGCAGACTCGCCACGACGCGCTCGCTGAACTGCTCGGCCGTCGCGGCGCGCTCGGAGGCGCGCGCGCTCAGGCGCTCAAGCTCGCGCTGCTTGGCGCGCAACTGCGCGACCACTTCCTGAAAGGTTTCGAGGACGAACTCCGACTCGTCGCGCGCGCGCCCGCGCGCCGACGGCTCGACCGGCGCGCGCTCGGCCTCGTCCACCAACTGCCTGTAGGGCCTGAGCAGCCAGCGCGGCAGCAGCAGGATGGACGGGACGCTGACGACGAGCGTCAAAACGAAGACCGTGAACAGCACCGGCCCGCGCTCGGCGCGCGTCGCCGGCGTCAGCGCCACCAGCGCCAGCGTGAACAGGTTGGCGAGCAGCAACAGCCCCACCAACAGCGCCAGCGTCAACTGCACACGGTTTTCGTATCGGGGCATGACTTAAGGGGGAAGCGGACGGCCGACGGCCGCCGTCAGTCAGCGGAGAACCTTTCACGGCCCGGCGGCCCGCCTGCCGGCTTCGGCGCCAGCGGGCGGAGCCCGCCGTCCGCCGTCTGACGCCCGCGCGTCAGAATTTCGCCACGTACCAGTCAATGATTTGCGCGCCGAAGAAGAGGCTGACGAGCGAGCCGAGGCCGAGGAAGATGCCGAAGGGCAGGAGCATCTGCATGTCGCGCTCGCCGCGCCGCGCCATCGCCGCCACGCCCGCCGCCGAGCCCGCCAGCACGCCGACGAAGATGGTCAAAAACGTCAGCGGCCAGCCCAGGTACGCGCCCACCATGAACATCATCTTCACGTCGCCGAGCCCCATCGCCTCGACGCCCCGGAGGCGCTCCCAGAGCCACCCGACCAGCCACAAAAACCCGCCGCCCGCCGCTGCCCCGAGCAGCGCGCCGCCGAGCGACAGCAGCCACGCCGGCGCCTCCGCCCCGCCCAGCGACGCCACGCCGTACAGGTTCGGGACGGCCGCGCGCGCCACGAGCGCCAGCGCGAAGCCCGGGTACGTGATGACGTTCGGCAGAATCATGTGCTCGGCGTCTATGAAGACCAGCGCCACGACGGCCGCGACGAACGCCAGGTCGAACGGCAGCGACAGCGTGAGCCCCGAGTGCAGCAGGTAGGTGAGCGCGAAGAGGGCGGCCGTCAGCAGCTCGACCGCCGGGTAGCGCGCCGAAATCGGCGCCCGGCACGAGCGGCAGCGCCCCCTGAGCAGCGCCCAACTCACTACGGGCACGTTGTCGTACGGCCGTATCGCCGTCCCGCACGAGGTGCAGTGCGAGGCCGGGAAGGCGATTGACTCCTCGCGCGGGACGCGGTGTATGACTACGTTCAGGAAGCTGCCGATGATGGCCCCGACGGCGGCGACCGCCAGCGCGATGAGGTAGACCGGCAACCCCGTCAGCGCGTCCTGTGTCACGAATCTTTGGAGAATGTCCATCCGATGTGAATGAAGTAAGAAGAATGGGTTCCGGGCGACGCCGCTTGACGCGTGGCGTCCTGTTTGCATATTAAAGGTTTATCATGCTTTGTGAAAGGCTCGGAATAATACAGTGAGACACACGGACGAAGAGAGAAGGAGGGCGGCGATTTGAATGCCCGCAAACCTATTTACGCGATGCTCCTGCTCGGCTTCGCGATTATCCTCGCGCTGACGTTCGCGCCCTACGCGCTCGTCTCGCGGGCGCGGCAGGCGGTGACCGCCTACATCCGCGTCCCCGTCAACCCCGCCCCGGCCGCGCCCATCCCAGCGCCGACGCCCGAGCCCGTCCCGGCCTTCGACGCGGCGCGCTGGTACGCCGACCGCGGCGACGACCCCGCGCGCCACGCCCTGCTCGTGCAGTCGGCCGACAGCCGCGCGACGCTCGCCGAGCACAACACGGACGTCGGCTACAACCCGGCCTCGCTCGTCAAGCTCGCCACCTCGCTGGCCGCGCTCAAGCGTCTGGGCAAGGACTACCGCTTCGAGACGAAGTTCTACGTCGAGGGCGAGGTGGACAAGTCGGGCGTGCTGCGCGGGCGCATCGTGGCCGCGGGGCAGGACCCGACCTTCGGCGACTTCCACGCGGCGCTCGTCTCGCGGAAGCTGGCCGAGCGCGGCGTCAAGCGGTTCGAGGGCGAGCTGGCCGTCACGCCCGGCTTCGTCTTCAACTTCGCGGACAAGCCCGAGGAGGTTTCGCAGCGGCTCGCCAAGTCGCTCAAGCTCGCGCCGAAGGGCTGGGCGCAGGCGGACGCGCCCGCGGGCGAGCCGGCCTTCACCATTCTCTCCTACCCGCTCAGGGACATCCTGCTCTACATGAACGCGCATTCGAGCAACTTCGTCGCCGAGCGCCTGGGCGCGATGGTCGGTGGGCCGGAAGGCGTGCGCGCCCTGCTCGTCGAGGAGCTGAAGCTGCCGCCCGAGCAGGTGACGCTGGCGACCACGTCGGGGCTCGAAGTGAACCGGATGACGCCGCGGGGGCTGGTCGCCGTCATCCGCGCGCTCGACGAGGAGGCGCGCCGTCAGGGGCTTGAGCTGGTGGACATCATGGCCGTGGCGAGCGGCGACTACGGCACGCTGCGCCGCAGGATGGTCGGGACGCCGCTCGAAGGCGCGGTCGTCGCCAAGACCGGCACGCTCGTCCACGACGACGGCGGGATGGCCAGCCTCGGCGGCGTCATCTACACGCAGAAGTACGGCAAGGTCTACTTCGTCGTCCTCAACCAGGGCTCCGACGTGGCCGTCTCGCGCCAGGCGACCGACCAGCTTTTGTCGGAAATTACGCTCAGCCGCGACCTGCCGGCGCCCATCCCCAAGCCCGAGAAGCCGCGCCACCAGTTGGAGAGCACCGACCTCGAAGTGCTCGAATAGCCGGAGGCCGTGAGCCTCGGACCGCGAGCCGTGACGGGAAGGGAATCGTTCCTTCCTTCCCGTCACGGCTCGCGGTCTGCGCCCCCCTGCATCTCCCAGAGCATGAGGTGCTTGAGGAAGGCGTGGTGCGCGGCGAAGCGCGCGATGGCGAGGCCGGCGAGGCCGTCGCGGAAGCCGCCCTTCAGGACGAAGCTGCGGACGAAGGCCGAGGGGGCGGCCGCGGCGACGCGCAGAGGGGTGGTGCGCCGGCCGGCCTCGAACATCTGGCGCGCGGCCAGCGGCGCGTAACGCTCGCCTATCATGCGGTGGTGGTGCGCGGCGTCGCGCACGCTGTAGTGCAGGAGGTCGCCGGCGAGCGTCCCCGTGCGCGCGCCCTCGGCCATCCTGACGGACTCGTGGACGTGCGCGCCCTCCCAGCGGCCGCGCCGGCGGTCGTAGAAGCGTAGCTGGTAGTCCGGGTACCAGCCGCCGCCCTTTATCCAGCGCCCCATGTAGAAGCTCCGGCGGGCGACGCGGTAGCCGTCGGCGGGCGGCCCGCCGCCCGCGTCGCGCAGCGCCAGCACGCCGGCGCGCAGCCCGGGCGTGACGCGCTCGTCGGCGTCGAGGCTGAAGACCCAGTCGTGGGCGGCCTCGCGCGCGGCGAACTCCTTCTGCGCGGCGAAGCCCGGCCAGTCGCGCTCGACGACGCGCGCGCCGCACGCGGCGGCTATCTCGCGCGTCGCGTCGGTCGAGCGCGAGTCCACGACCAGCACCTCGTCGGCCCACGCCGCCGACTCGCAGGCCGCGCGGATGTTCTCGGCCTCGTTGAAGGTGATGATGGTGGCGGTGATTTTCAAGACGATGAAAGCGCGGCCCGCGTAGATTCGCGTGCGAGGATACGAGAACGGAGGCGTAAGAGCAACGGAGCCCGCCCGGGATTCCGCCCCGCGCACGTCCGCAGAAGATGGGCCGCGGGGCGCAAAAAAAGCGGCCGGGAGAAGCAAAACTCCTCCCGGCCGCTTTTTCCGTTTTTTCCGTTTCTCCGTCCGCGCGCGCGCAGGCGCTACCGGCCGAACTTCTCGGGCGCGACGGGCGAGTCTATCAGGACGTTGTTCGAGCGCAGCGTCGTCGAGGTCGCGCGCTGGAGGTCTGCGAGCGCCTTGTTGTAGTCGGTCTGCGCCTCAAGCTCCTGGTTCTGCGCGTTGACGAGCGCGTTCTCGCGCTGGAAGAGGAGGAAGGTCGTCGAGCGGCCGACCTGGTAGAGGCGGCGCTCGCCGGCCAACTGCTCCTCGGCGCTCCTGAGCGCGGCGCGCGCGGCCAGCACGCGGCGGCGCGAGGTTTCGACCGCCTGCACGGCGTTGCGCACCTCGACCTCGACGGCCTGCTCCTGCGAGCGCGTCGAGGCGGCCAACTGCTCGCGCTGAATCTTGGTGAAGGCGAGGTTGGCCTGGGCCGTGCGGTTGCGCAGCGGAATCTGGATGGTCGCGCCGACGACTATCTGGCGCGTGCTGAAGTTGAAGAGGTTCTGGAGCGTCCGGCCGTAGCCGCCGACGAACTGCGAGGGCACGCCCGAGCCCGACGGCTGGACGATGGGCGGCGTCAGCAGCGGCAGCCCCTGCGCCGCGCGCAACGTGTTTATCTCCTGAAGCAGGAAGGCCGACGCGTTCGTGTTCGGGTTGCCCCCGATGAGCGGCGACGCCTCCGTGTCAATGGCGTTGGGGTTGACCGTGCCCGCCAGCCCGTTGGTCTGGAAGGTGCCGACGAGGTCAATGCGCGGCTTCGTCTGGTTGCGGAAGTACTGGAGGTTGATGTCGTTGACCTCCTCCTCCAGGCGCAGGCGGCGTATCTCGGGGCGGTTCTCGTGCGCCTCCTTGAGCGCCGTCTCTAGGCTGACCGGCGTCTCGTCGAAGGTCGGCTGGTCGGTCGGGACGAGCGCCTTCGACCAGTCGGGCGAGAGCGGGTCCTTGATGAGCAGGTTCTTCAGCGTGTTCTCGGCGAACGTCACCTGCTGGTTGGCGATGAGCAGCGAGGACTCGCGCGTCGAAAGCTCGGTCTCTATCTCGGCGCGCTGCAAGGGGGCCGAGGCGCCGGCGGCGACGCTCGCCTCGGTGCGGCGGAAGTTCTCGCGCGCGAGGTTGACGTTGGCAATCTGGTTCTGCTCGTTGCGGATGGCGAAGGCCAAATCCCAGTAGGCGCGCTGCACCTGCGAGATGATGGCGATGGTGCGCAGGCGGAAGTCCGAGTCGGTCTGCTCGAGCCGCTTGCGCTGGATGCGTATCTGCTGGCGGTTGCGGTCTATGGAGCGGTTGCGCCAGAGAGGCTGCGTGAACTGGACGCCCTGCGCCGACGAGTAGAAGGGGTTGAGCGAGGTGTTCGACGCCGAGGTCTTCTCGCGCGTGTTGTTGAAGAAGTAGGTGAAGTTGCCGCCGCCGCGGCCGAACTGCCTGTTGACCGAGGCGTCGTTGATGTAGTCGGTCGTCGAGACGGTGCCGGCCGCGCCCGCGCCGCCGAAGATGTTGGTCACGGGGCGGACGCTGTTGTTGAGCTCGGGCGTGTAGGTGAAGACCGGGTCGAAGACGCCGTTGAGGGCGATGAGCGTCTGCTCGGCGAGGCGCACGTCGGCGCGCGCGATCTCTATCTCGTTGTTGTTTTCGAGCGCGCGGCGGATGGCCTCGTTGAGCGTGAGCGAGACGGCGTCCGTCCCCGTGACGCCGACGCGCGTCAGCGACGGCAGCGGCGGGACGGGGCGCGGCTGCACGGAGGGGAAGTTCGGCTCCTCGGCGTCGCCGGTCTGCGTCGTGGTCGTCGTGGTGGTCGTGCCGGTCTGCGCGTCGCCGGCGGCGGGCGCGGGCGAGCCCGCCGCCGGCGTCCGCGTGGTCGCCGGCGTCTCCACCCCGGGCGCGTTCTGCGGCGCGGGGCGCTGCGTGCCCGGCGGCGTGCGCGGGTCGGGCGGGTTGGTGCGCGCGCCCGGCGGGACGGGCTGCTGCCGCTCGGTGCCCGGCGGCCGCGTGGCGTCGCGCTGCGTGGGCGTCTGCGGCGGCGTGGACTGCGGCGCGGCCGCGGCCGTCTCGACGACGAAGGGCTCGCCGATTCTCGTGAAGACCGGCTTGGCGGGGCGCTTCGCGCCGGCCGGCTCATTCCCAAAAGCGGACACCGCGTTCCCGAAAACGAGAAGCGCGGAGAGGCACGTCGAGGGGAGGACGGCGCCCGCCTTCCTCCTCCCGGCTCTGAAAGACCGACTCTGTTTGACCATTTTCTCTACCTTGGAAACTGTCCGGAATGGCTGTGCGCGGGGCCGCGCGCGGAAAATAAAAGAATCAAAGCACTGGCGTTCGATACGGACTGCAAGCGGTGAGCCGCGGCGTCCCGAGTCACGCCCTTCCGCCGCCGCCGCTTGCCCGGAGCCTACTACGTCCCCGCCGTTTACGGGGTTTCAAAAACATACATTTAGCTCTCCCCGCGTGGACGCGCGCGGCGGCCTCCGGCGGCGCGCTTTGCGCGAGCGTGTGAGATGGGAGAGGCCGCCGGAGGGTTGGCTTGACAGAGGGGGCGCGCGGGCTTAGTCTTTCAATCTTTATGAGTCAGCCCTGAAAACCGACAGTGTTCCTGCGCGCGCGCGCCGCGGGCGCAGGGGGGCCTTCGGCCCGCGCGCCGCGCGCGCCGCGAATCAAACGCACCGCGAGGAGGCTTAGCTTCAATGGCAATCAAAGTTGGCATCAACGGCTTCGGGCGCATCGGCCGCAACATCCTGCGCACCTGCCTCGGCGACCCTGAGGTGGACTTCGTGGCCGTCAACGACATCACCGACACGAAGACGCTGGCGCACCTCCTGAAGTACGATTCCGTGCTCGGCAACCTCGACGAGGAGATCGCCGCCACCGACGCCGGCATCCGCGTCGGCGCGGACGAGTTCCGCGTCTTCTCCGAGAAGGACCCGGCGCTCATCCCTTGGGACGAGGCCGGGGCCGAGGTCGTCATCGAGTCCACGGGCCGCTTCACGAACAAGGAGGACGCGGCCAAGCACCTGCGCGGCTCGGTCAAGAAGGTCATCATCAGCGCGCCGGCCAAGGGCGAGGACATCACCATCGTCCTCGGCGTCAACGAGGACGCCTACGACCCGGCCGCGCACCACGTCATCTCGAACGCCTCCTGCACGACCAACTGCCTGGCGCCGGTCGCCAAGGTCATCCACCAGAACTTCGGCATCCGGTCGGCGCAGATGACGACCATCCACTCCTACACGAACGACCAGCAGTTGCTCGACCTGCCGCACAAGGACATGCGGCGGGCGCGCGCCGCCGCGCTCTCGATGATTCCGACCTCGACCGGCGCGGCCAAGGCCGTGGCGCTCGTGCTGCCGGAGCTGAAGGGCAAGTTCGACGGCATCTCGGTGCGCGTGCCGACGCCGAACGTCTCGCTGGTGGACGTGGTCATCGAGGTCGAGCGCGAGGTGACGACCGAGGAGGTCAACACGGCGCTCAAGAACGCGGCCAACGAGGAGCTGCGCGGCATCCTCGCCTTCTCGGAGGAGCCGCTCGTCTCGGTGGACTTCCGCAAGAACGACAACTCGTCCATCGTGGACGCCGAGTACACCAAGGTCATCGGCGGCAACCTGGTCAAGGTGCTCTCGTGGTACGACAACGAGTGGGGCTACTCCTGCCGCGTCCGCGACCTCGTCAAGTACATCGCCGGCAAAGGACTGTAGGCCAGCGGCCGGGGGCGGGTGACAGGAGGGGGACGGCCGGGTTGTCCTCATCGCCCCCCGCCCGCCACCCGCCGGCCGTCACTTATCACACATGCAGAAGCTCTCCATCAAAGACCTCGACCTGAAGGGCAAGCGCGTCTTCGTCCGCGTGGACTTCAACGTGCCGGTGAAGGACGGGAAGGTCGGCGACGACACGCGCGTCCGCGCGGCGCTGCCGACCATCCGTTACGCCGCCGAGCGCGGCGCGCGCGTCGTGCTCGCGTCGCACCTCGGACGGCCGAAGGGCGAGCGCGTCGGCAAGTACAGCCTGCGCCCCGTCGCCGTGCACCTGTCCGGGCTGTTGGGCCGGCCCGTGGCCTTCGCCGAGGACTGCGTCGGCGAGAAGGCCGAGGCGGCCGTGGCGAAGCTGGGCGACGGCGACGTGCTGCTGCTCGAAAACCTACGCTTCCACAAGGAGGAGGAGGAGAACGACGACGGCTTCGCCCGCCGGCTCGCCTCGCTCTGCGACCTCTACGTCAATGACGCGTTCGGCACGGCGCACCGCGCGCACGCCTCGACGGCCGGCATCACGAAGCACGTCGAGAGGTCGGCGGCCGGGCTGCTGATGGAGAAGGAGCTGGAGTACCTCGGGCGGGCGCTCGAAGACCCGGAGCGGCCGTTCGTCGCCATCCTCGGCGGCGCCAAGGTGTCGGACAAGATTCCCGTCATCAACTCGCTCGTCAGCCGCCGCGTGGACAAGATTCTCATCGGCGGCGCGATGGCCTACACCTTCTTCAAGGCCGCCGGCTTCAACACGGGCAAGTCGCTCGTCGAGGACGAGATGATGGACACGGCGCGCGAGATCAGGGCGCGCGCCGAGGCCGAGGGCGTCCGGCTGGTGCTGCCGACCGACCACCAGGTCGTTGACAGCTACGACCCGCTCAACAGCCGCAAGACCATCCCGGTCGAGTTCACCAACCAGGGGCTCGTCGGCCTCGACATCGGCCGCGAGACGGTCGCGCTCTTCTCGAAGGAGATAGAGGGCGCGCGCACCGTCATCTGGAACGGCCCGATGGGCGTCTTCGAGGAGAAGGGGTTCGAGGAGGGCACCGTGGGCGTCGCGCGCGCGGTCGCCGCGGCGGCCGAGGCGGGCGCGACCGTCATCGTCGGCGGCGGCGATTCCGTCTCCGCCGTCCACCAGGCCGGCGTCGCCGACAAGATTACGCACATCTCGACGGGCGGCGGCGCCACGCTCGAATTCCTCGCCGGCGACGAACTGCCCGGCGTCGCGGCCCTAAACGACAAATAGCCGACAGCCCACAGCTTCTCATGAGAAAGCCAGTCATCGCCGGCAACTGGAAGATGTACAAGCTGCTCGCCGAGTCCGTGCAGACGGCCGTCGAGCTGAAGCCCCTGGTGGCGAACGCGAACCACTGCGAGGTGGTCATCGCGCCGGTCTTCACCGCGGTCAAGACGGTCGCCGACCGCCTGGAGGGCTCGAACATCCGCGTGGCCGGGCAGGACTGCGCGACCGAGACGAAGCACGGCGCGCACACGGGCGAGGTCGCGGCCGACATGCTCAGGGACGCCGGCGCGTCGCACGTCATCGTCGGCCACTCGGAGCGGCGTCAGCACTACCACGAGACGGACGACTTCGTGAACCGCAAGGCGCTGGCGGGCCTCGCCGCCGGGCTGACCGTCATCATGTGCGTCGGCGAGACGCTGGAGCAGCGCGACGGCGGCATGGCCGAGCGCGTCGTCAAGGGGCAGGTCGAGGGCGGCCTGCGCGATTTGACAGCCTCCGACCTCGACCGTATCATTATCGCCTACGAACCGGTCTGGGCCATCGGGACGGGACGTACAGCGACGCCGGAGCAAGCGCAGGAGATGCACGCGTTTGTCCGGCGCGTTTTCGCGGGCAGGTTCTCGCAGGAGGCCGCCGAACGCCTCCGCATCCTCTACGGCGGCTCGGTCAAACCCGACAACATCGCCGGATTGATGAAGCGGCCCGACGTGGACGGGGCGCTCGTCGGCGGCGCGAGCCTTGAGGCCGCGACGTTCGCCAGGATTGTTAACTACGACAGGTAAGTCGGAACCGAGGTCACGAAAAAGTTTTGCTCTACTATCTCCTTTACGGACTCTTCATCCTCGCCTGCCTCGTGCTGATAGTCTCGGTGCTCTTGCAGCCGGGCAAGGCCGACGCCGGCTCGCTCTTCACCAGCTCGATCTCCTCGACGGCGTTCGGCCCGCGCGGGACGCAGACCATCCTCGCCAAGATCACCATCGGCGCGGCGGCGACCTTCTTCGTCGTGGCGCTGCTGCTGGGACTCGGCATCGGCGGCCAGCGCTCGCTGATGGAGGGCGGCGTCGCGCCGCGACCGACGCCGGCCCCGGCGGCCAGCCCCGCCGCCCCCGCGCCGGGCGAGGCCGCGCCGGCCGCCAGCCCCGCCGCGCAGCCCGAGGGGGCGCCGGCGGCGACCCCGGCCGCGAACTCGCAGGCCACGCCGGCCGCCAGCCCCGCTAATAGGTAGCGCCGCGGCGCGCCCCCACTTGAAGGGCGCGGCCGTTATTTGTTAGTCTGCTTTTGACAACTCCGAGCGGAAGTGGCGGAACTGGTAGACGCGCACGTTTGAGGGGCGTGTGAGGCAACTCGTGGGGGTTCGAGTCCCCCCTTCCGCATCAAGCCACCAAGACCTGGCCGGGCGGTTCCAGAACCCCCGGCCAGGTCTTTTCTCATCCGGCGCGCGTGAGGGGCAGGGGCGCCGCCGGCGCGTCGTTTGGCGCGGCGGGCGGCGGCTGGTAAACTCGGCAGTCCCGCGGAGGCCCGTTCGATGCTTTTAAGTTCCCTTCAAAATTCGCGCGCGTTCCGGCCGGCCTTCGCGGCCGCGCTGCTGCTGCTGTCGCTCGCGGCGGCCGCGCCGACGGCGCGCGCGCAGTCGGGCGACGCCAACTACCCGACGCCCGTCTTCTCGAACGAGGTCAGCGGCCGCATCGCGCCGCGCGACGTGGGCGACGCGCGCCGCACGCGCCACTTCTACGCCTTCCGCGGCGCCGAGGGCGACCTCAGCGTCACCGTCGAGACTAACCAGCTCATCGGCGACGTGGATGTCTTCACGGCGACGACCTTCCGCCCGCTCGTCAAGTTCACGCTCTTCGGCGACCCCGCGCGGCTCACCAAGAGCTTCTACGTGCGCAGGGACGAGGCGTTCGTCCTCCGCGTCGAGGCGCGCGCCGTCGGCGACCTCGAAGGGACGTACACCGTCCGCTTCGGCGGCTCGTTCACGCCCGCGCCGGCCGAGATGGCGAACGTCGAAGCGCCCGCCGCACCGACGCTCTCGCCCGCCTCGCCGCGCGACAGGAACACGCGACGCGTCACCGCCACCGGCGCGCGCATCGAGGAGCCGCGCCCGGAGCCCGCGCCCGCCGAGGAGGCGAGGACGGAGCCCTCCGAGGCGCGTCCCGCCGCCCCGACGCCCGAGCGTGCGCCCGCGCGCAGGGGCTCCGCCTCGTCTTCAAGGCGCGGCCGCGCCGCGCGCAACCCGCCCGCCAGAACCCGCCCGCCCGCGACCGCCGCGAACCCCGAAGCCGGCAGGCCCGAGACGACCGACGCGCGCCCGGCCGAGGAGGCTTCCTCCGGCTCGACCGCGGAGGCGGCGCCCGCCCCCGCTCCGCGCCGACGCGCGCCGCGCCCGCCGCGCCGCGGTTCGGCCTCGCGCCCGCCCGCGGAGTCCGCCGCGCAGCCGGCGGCGACCCCGGCCGCCCCGCCCGCGCCGACGCAGCGCCTCATCATCATCACAAGGGGCGGCGAGCTGTTCGAGCGCGACATGGGAGACGTCCGCCGCGTGACAATCGAGAACAACCAGGTCGTCATCGTCGGCAGGGACGGCAAGGTCACGCGCCGCCCGCTCGCCGACGTCCTCAAGATGTCCATCGAGCCCTAAGGCGTCCATCGAGCCCTAAGGCGTCCGCCGAGCCCTGAAGTCGCGCCCGCCCGCCCCGGCAAGAATTTTCTTCCGTTCCGCCGCGAACCGTTTATAATCCGAGCCGCTCCTCGGGTTCTCTTCGGTTCTCTTTACTCGTTCCAGACAAAATGGCAGCCCGCCCCGCACACAACGCGAGCGCGAAGCGGCCGGCCTTCCCCTTCACGGCCATCGTCGGCCAGGAGGAGATGAAGCTGGCGCTGCTGCTCAACGTCGTCGCGCCTTCGGTGGGCGGCGTCCTCGTCACGGGCCACCGCGGGACGGGGAAGACGACGGCCGTGCGCGCGCTCGCCGAACTCCTCCCGCCGCTCGAAGCGGCGCGCGGCTGCGCCTACAACTGCGACCCCACGGACGCCGGCGCGCTGTGCGACGGCTGCGCGGCGCGGCTCGCGTCGGGCGAATCGTTGAAGGGCGAGCGGCGGCCGGCGCCGGTCGTCGAGTTGCCGCTCGGCGCGACCGAAGACCGCGTGTGCGGGACGATTGACTTCGGCCGCGCGCTCAGGGAGGGCGTCCGCTCGTTCGAGCCGGGGCTGCTCGCGCGCGCCAACCGCGGCTTCCTCTACGTTGACGAAGTCAACCTGCTCGAAGACCACCTCGTAGACCTCCTGCTCGACGTGGCCGCCACGGGGCGCAACCGCGTCGAGCGCGAGGGCGTCTCGGCCGAGCACCCGGCTCGCTTCCGCCTCGTCGGCTCCGCCAACCCGGAGGAGGGCGAACTGCGGCCGCAACTGCTCGACCGCTTCGGCCTCTGCGTCGAGGTCGAGACCGAGCGCGACCTCGAAAGCCGCGTCCTCATCGTCGAGCGGCGCGAGGAGTTCGAGCGCGACCCGGCCGCCTTCAACTCCGCGCACGCGGGCGAACAGGCGCGGCTCAGGCGCAGGGTCGTACGCGCGGCGTCGAAGGCCGCGGGCGTGAAAGTCCCGCGCGAGCTGCTGCGGCGAATCGCCGAGATGTGTCTGCGGCTCGGCGTTGACGGGCACCGCGGCGAGATTACGGTCGTGCGCGCGGCGCGCGCTCTGGCGGCGCTCGAAGGCCGCGGCGAGGCGTCAGACTCAGACGTGAGGCGCGTGGCCGCGATGGCGCTGCGGCACAGGCTGCGGCGCGACCCGCTCGCGCAGGGCGGCGGCGGCGCGCGCGTCGAGAGCGTGGCCGAAGAGCTTTTCGGCGGCGGGGGCGGCTCGCCCGAAACGGCGCGCGACCGCGGCGACGCGCGCGCCTCGTCCGTTGACGACGGCGGCGGCGCGCGAGTCTCGTCCGTTGACGGCGGCGGCGAGCGCGCTTCATCCGTTGACGAAGGCGCGGCCGGCGGGGGTCGCGGCGAAGACGGCCGCGGCGGTTCTGAAGAGGGCCGCGCTTCGCGGCTCGTCGCGGCGGACGCGGACGGGCGGGGCAGTCCCGGCGAAGGCGGGAAAGAGTTCGTCGCGCCGGCGGCGGAGGTCAGGCTCAGGCCGGAGGCGCCGGCGTCGGACGGGCGCGAGGCGCGTCAGCCGGGGTCGCCGTCTGCGGCCCCGGCGCGCAGGCGTTCGGGGCCGCGCGGCTCGTCCTTCTCGGCGCGGGGCCGTTACGCGGGCGCGACGCCGACGAAGACGCAAGGGGCGGGCGTCGCGCTCGACGCGACGCTGAGGGCGGCGGCCGTCTGTCTGGCTTCGGCCGCCGCGCGCCTGCCGGACGCGGGGGCTTGTATTGAGCGGGGCGTGCGCGTCGGGGCGGAGTCTCTGCGCTTCAAACGGTACAGGGGCAGGCCGGGCGCGCTCTTCATCTTCCTAGTGGACGCGTCGGGTAGCATGGCGTCCAACCGCATCGCGCAGGCGAAGGGCGCGCTGGCCGAGCTTCTACGACGCTCGTACGTCAGCCGCGACCGCGTGGCGCTCGTCGCCTTCCGCGAGTCGGGCGCGGAATTGCTGCTCGCGCCGTCGGCCTCGGCGTCGAGGGCGCGGGCGCTCCTCGACGCGCTGCCAGTCGGGGGCGCGTCGCCGCTGCCGGCGGGGCTGCTGCGCGCGCTCGAAGTCGCGCGGCGCGCGACCGCGGGGGGCGCGCGCTTCGTCCGCCTCGTCGTCTTCACCGACGGGCGCGCCAACGTCCCGCTGGCCGGGAAATCTTCGGGCGGCGACGCCGTCGCGCGGCGCGCGCGAGTCCGGCGCGAGGTGCGGGCGCTCGGCGCGTCGCTGGCGGCGGCGGGCGTCGCGTCGCTCGTCGTGGACACGCAGAGCCGCTACACGGCCGACGGCGAGGGGCGCTTTCTCGCCGAAGCGCTCGGCGGGACTTACGCGCGGCTGCCGCAGGTTTTGACGGAGGGCTCGCTCGCCGGTTCGACGGCCGCGGGCCGGGGCTTCGATGAGTAGACCGCCGACAGAGACGACGGCCGACGAGAGGGACCGGCGCGTCCTCGAACTGTGGGAGCGTCTGGTCGAGGTCGAGCAGCGCCTGATACCGACGGGGCTGCACGTCTTCGGCCGCGCGGCCGCGGACGACGAGTGCGCCGACCTGCTGCGCGCCGTCGCCTCTTACGACCGGCCGGAGCGCGGCGCGCGCGCCCTGCCCGACCTCGTGGCCGAGGCGTCAGGGCTGGGCGGCTACGAACAACTGCTCGCGGACAAGTCCGAGCGGGGCTGGCGCACGCGCGCGCGCGTGGACGAGGCCGTGCGCGAGGCGGTCGCCGTCCTTTTGCGTGAGGGCCCGGAGGCCGCGTGCCGCCGGCTGGAGGAGCGAGCGCGCGTCCCGCCGCCCGAGTCGCTGAAGGTCTTCGGGCTGCTGTCGGAAGTCCGCGCGCAGTTGCGGACGAGCGGCGAGCTTGAGGGGCTCGCGCGCTCGCTGCGCGGCGAGTACGTCGAGCCGGGGCCGGGCGCGGACGTGGTGCAGAACCCTTCGGTGCTGCCGACGGGGCGGAACACGCACGCCGTCAACCCCTACGCCGTCCCCTCGCACGCGGCCTACGCGCGCGCCGAAAGGGTGGTCAACCTCTTGCTCGAACGGCACCGGCGCGAGCACGGGCGGCCGCCGCGCGCGATGGCGCTGGTGCTGTGGGGGCTAGACAACATCAAGACGCAGGGCGAGGGCGTGGCGCAGGCGCTCCACCTGCTCGGCGTGCGCCCCGTGCGCGACTCGATGAACCGCGTGACGGAGGTCGAGCCCGTCCCCGTCGAACGCCTGGGCCGGCCGCGCGTGGACGTGGTGATGACCGTCTCGGGCATCTTCCGCGACCTGTTCGGCGCGACGATGCTGCTGCTCGACAAGGCCGTGCGCCGCGTCGCGGCGTTGGACGAGCCGGCGGAGCTGAACCCGGTCCGCGCCAACATCGCCGCGCGCGTCCGCGAGGAGGGCTGCGCGGCCGAGGAGGCGGCGCTGCGCGTCTTCTCGAACGCGCCGGGCAGCTACGGCGCGAACGTCAACTTCATGGTGACGGACTCGCAGTGGGAGCAGTCGGACGCCTTGGGCGACCTCTTCGTCACGCGCAAGTGCTTCGCCTACGGCCGGAGCCGCGACGGGCGCGCGCTGGAGGGCCGGGAGGCGCGCGAAGCCTTCTCGCGCGCGCTCGCGCGCGTCGAGGCCACCTACCAGAACATCGACTCGTTCGAGATAGGCATCACGGACGTTGACCACTATTTCGAGTACCTCGGCGGCGTCTCGAAGGCGGTCGAGCGGCACGCGCGGGCGCGGCCGGCCATCTACCTCTCGGACGCGCTCTCGCGCGAGGCGCGCGTGCGCACGCTCCCAGAGATGGTGCGGCTTGAGACGCGCGCCAAGACGCTCAACCCGAAGTGGTACGAGGGCATGCTCGGGCACGGCTTCCGCGGCGTCGCGGAGATAGAGAGCCACGTCACGAACACCTTCGGGTGGAGCGCGACGGCCGACGCCGTGGACGACTGGGTCTACGAGGAGGTCGCGCGCACGTACGTCCTCGACGCGGAGATGCTCGGCCGGCTGTCGAGCCTCAACCCGCACTCGGCGCGCTCGCTGGTCGCGCGCCTGCTCGAAGCCGAGGGGCGCGGCTTCTGGCAGGCCGACGCCGGCGTGGTCGAGCGGCTGCGCGACGCCTTCAGCGACCTTGAGGACAGAATCGAAGGCGTGACGTGAAGGGCGTGACGTGAAGGGATGAAAGTCTCCGTCCTCTACATCGGCTCAAGCCTGCTCGCGCCGCTGAAGCGCGCGGAGGGCGAGATAGCGCGCCGGCACGGGGTCGAGCTGAGCGTGGCGGCGCACAACCTCGGCGCGCCGCTGGCCGAGGGCGAGTGGGCCGAGGTCGAGCGCGACCTGCGCGCGTCGGAGGTCGTCTTCGTCATACACGTCACGGACGGCGAGAACGCCGCGCGGCTCGTCAAGCTGCTCGGGCGTCACGGCGCGGGGCGGCGCGCGGTCGTCGTCATCAACTGCATGCCCGAGCTGATGCGGCAGACGCGCATGGGGCGTCTGAGCTTCGGCCGGGCGGGCGGCGCGGCGGCCGGCGCGGGCGACGCGGCGGCGGGCGGCGAGGGCGGCGACGGCGGCGAGGGCGGCGAAAAGGGGGAGCGCGGCGCGGGGCGCGCGCGGAGCCTTCTGCGGAGCGTCGGCTCGTGGATGGGCGAGCAGGCGCGCGGGCGTGGCGGGCGGCGGCGCGCGCGACACACGCAGTACCTACGGTTCGTCGAGCGCATGCCGTCGCTGCTGCGCTTCGTGCCGGGCGCGGGGCGGCTCGGCGACGTGAAGCATTACCTCTACCTCTTCTGCTACTTCCTGCAACCGACGCCGGCGAACATCGCCTCGATGGTGCTCTACGCGCTCAAGCACTACGGCGGCGATTCGCGGCTGTCGAGGGCCGAAGTCCCGCCGCCCGAGACGGCGCCGGCCGTCGGCGTCTACCACCCCGACGCCGGCAAGGTCTTCGAGAGCTTCGAGGAGTACCGGCGCTGGCACGACGCGCGCGCGCGCAGGACGAAGACGCAGCGGCTCGACCCCTCGAAGACCGTCGGGCTGCTGCTGATGCGGACGAACGTCGTCAGCGGGACGCGCGGCCACTACGACGCGCTCATCCGCGCCGTCGAGCGCGAGGGGCTGGCGGCGCTGCCCGTCATCTCGACCTTCATGGACAACCGCGACGCCTGCGCGCGCTTCCTCGTCGAAGGCGAGGGCGACGGGGCGACGGCGCGCGCCGGCCAGATAGTCTCTCTGACGGGCTTCAGCTTCGTGGGCGGGCCGGCGATGAACGACAGCGCGTCGGCCGTCGAGTTCCTGAAGGGCTTGAAGACGCCGCTGCGCTCGGCCGTCAGCCTGGACGTGCAGACCGTCGAGGCGTGGCGCGAGTCGTGGACCGGGCTCAACCCCGTGCAGGCGGGGATGCAGGTGGCCATCCCGGAGATTGACGGCGCCACCGAGCCCTTCGTCTACGGCGGCATGTCGGCCGCGTCGGTCGAGCCGGTCGCGCTCGAAGAGCGCTGCGCGCGCGTCGCGCGCCGCCTGCGGCGCTGGAACCGTTTGCAGACGGCGCGGCGCGAGGAGTTGAAGATAGCGCTCGTCCTCTTCTGCTTCCCGCCGAACAAGGGGAACGTGGGGACGGCCGCCGACCTCGACGTCTTCCCGAGCCTGCTGGAGATTCTGGCGCGGCTGCGCGCCGACGGCTACGCGGTCGAGGCGCCGGCGGACGCCGACGCGCTGCGCGGGATGCTGCTCGGCGGCAACTCCGAAGCCTTCGGCTCGGTGGCGAACGTGGCGCACCGGATGGGCGTGGACGAGTACCTGCGCCTGTGCCCTTACGCCGGGGAGATAGAGTGGGAGTGGGGCGCGGCGCCGGGCGGCGTCAACACGTTCGGGCGCGACCTACTGATTCAGGGCGTGCGTCTGGGCAACGCCTTCGTCGCCGTGCAGCCGACGTTCGGCTACGAGGGCGACCCCATGCGGCTGCTGATGTCGCGCGGCGGCGCGCCGCACCACGGCTTCGCGGCGCTCTACACATACCTCGAAAAAGTCTTCGGCGCGGACGCGGTCGTCCACGTCGGGACGCACGGCGCGCTGGAGTTCATGCCGGGCAAGCAGGTCGGTTTGTCGGGCGAGTGCTGGCCCGACCGTTTGATTGGCGAGCTGCCGCACGTCTATATTTACAGCGTCAACAACCCTTCCGAAGGGTCCATCGCCCGGCGGCGCTCTTACGCCGGGCTCGTCTCCTACCTGACTCCCCCGGTGGAAGACGCGGGGCTCTACAGAGAGCTGGCCTCGCTCAAGGAACTGCTCGGCGCCTACCGCCAGTCGGCGGACGCGCGCGAGCGCGAACAACTCTACGCCGCCATCGAGGAGCAGGCCGCCGCGCTCCACTTCGCGGCGGAGTAGGGAAGCACCAACGGTCGTTTTTACAAAGGGGGGAGTTTTATGTCTCGTCGCGTCCTCGTCGCGTCGCTCTTCGCGGCGGCGCTCGCCTGCTGCCTCACTTCTTTTCCGCTCAACCCCGAGTCCTTCAAAGCCTCGGCCCAGGGGGGCGCGCCGCCGACGCTGACGCTCGGCGCGCCCCTGGGCGGCTTCTCGTCGCCGGTCGGCGTGACGCACGCGGGCGACGGCTCGGGCCGCATCTTCGTCGTCGAGCAGGGCGGCCGCATCCGCCTCGTCAAGGACGGGGCGCTCCAGGCGGCGCCGTTCCTCGACATCGCGTCCCGCATCAGCACGGGCGGCGAGCGCGGCCTGCTGGGCCTCGCCTTCCCGCCCGACTACGCGCGCAAGGGTCACTTCTACGTCAACTACACCGACCGCGCGGGCGACACGGTCGTCGCGCGCTTCCGGCGCAGCGCCGGCGACCCGGACGCGGCCGACCCGTTGAGCGAGCAAATCCTGCTCACCGTCGCGCAGCCCTTCGCCAACCACAACGGCGGCCAGCTCGCCTTCAGCCAGCGCGATAAGTTCCTCTACGTCGGGCTCGGCGACGGCGGCTCGGGCGGCGACCCCGGCAACCGCGCGCAGAACCCGGCCGAGCTGCTCGGCAAGATTCTGCGCCTCGACACGGAGACGGGGCGGCCCTTCACCTACACCGTCCCGGCGTCGAACCCGTTCGTCGCGGCGGCCGGCTTCCGCCCCGAAATCTGGGCGCTCGGCCTGCGCAACCCCTGGCGCTTCTCGTTCGACCGCCTGACGGCCGACCTCTACGTCGCGGACGTGGGCCAGGAGTCGTTCGAGGAGGTCAACTTCCAGCCGGCGGCCAGCCCCGGCGGCGAGAACTACGGCTGGCGCATCATGGAGGGCGCGCACTGCTTCAACCCGAACCCGTGCAATCAGGCGGGGCTCACGCTGCCCGTCGTCGAGTTGAGCAGCCAGACCGGGTCGGGGAATTGCTCGGTGACGGGCGGCTACGTCTACCGCGCGGGCGCGTTCCCGCGCATGCAGGGGCTCTACCTCTACGGCGACTTTTGCAGCGGCCGCATCTGGGGGCTGAGGCGCGAGTCGGGCGCGTGGCAGAACACGCTGCTGCTCGACACCTCGTTGCAGATTTCCGCCTTCGGCGAGGACGAGGCGGGCGCCGTCTACGTGGCCAGCTACGGCACGGGCCAAATCTACCCGCTGGTGGACGCCGGCCAGACGCCGGCCGCGACGCCGACGCCCGCGCCCGCGGAAATCAAGTTCAGCTCCGCCTCCTTCGTCACCTTCGAGAACCTCGGCGCGGCCGAACTGGGGGTCACGCGCTCGGGCGACACCTCGACCGAAATCTTCGTGGACTACGCGACGACCGACGCTACGGCCACCTCGCGTTCCGACTACACGACGGCGCGCGGCACGCTGCGCTTCGCGCCCGGCGAGACGATGAAAATCTTCCGCGTGTTCGTCACGGACGACCAGACGCAGGAGGGCGAGGAGTTCTTCGACGTGAGGCTCAGCAACGTCGTCGGCCCCGGCGTGCTCGAAGCCGTGCCTTCGCGCAGGGTCACGGTCTTCGACAACGACTCCTCGACCAGCCCGACCAACCCGCTCGACCGCTCGGACTTCTTCGTCCGCCAGCACTACCTCGACTTCCTCAGCCGCGAGGCCGACGCCGACGGCCTACAGTTCTGGGTCAACGAGATTGAGTCGTGCGGCGCCGACGCCGCCTGCCGCGAGGTCAAGCGCGTCAACGTCTCGGCCGCCTTCTTCCTGTCAATCGAGTTTCAGGAGACGGGCTACCTCGTCTACAGGCTGCACAAGGCGGCCTTCGGCGACGTGGCGGGGACGCCGACGCCCATCAGGCTCAACGACTTCCTGCGCGACACGCAGGAGATAGGGCGCAACGTCGTCGTCGGGCAGGGCGACTGGCGCGGGCTGCTGGAGGCCAACAAGCGCGCCTTCGCCAACGCGTTCGTCGAGCGCGCGGCCTTCGTCTCGCGCTACCCGACGGGGCAGACGCCGGCGCAGTTCGTCGCGGCGCTCGACGCCAACGCCGGCGACGTGCTGACGCCCGCCGAGGAGGCCGACCTCGCCGCGCGACTCGCCGACGGCCGTGAGACGCGCGCCAGCGCCCTGCGCCGCGTCGCCGAGGACGAGGACTTCAAGCGCGCCGAGTTCAACCGCGCCTTCGTCCTGATGCAGTACTTCGGCTACCTGCGCCGCAACCCGGACGACGCGCCCGACACGAACTTCAACGGCTACAACTTCTGGCTGACGAAGCTCAACTCCTTCGGCGGCGACTTCCAGGCGGCCGAGATGGTCAAGGCGTTCATCTCGTCGGACGAGTACCGGAATCGCTTCAGACAGTAAGCTCGAACATCGGCGGACGCGGAGACGCGGCGCAGAGTTGAACGCTCTGCGCCGCGTCTCCGCGTCTAAGGTGTTTGCGCCGTCAGCCGCAGCCGTCCGCGCCGTCCGCGGCGGTTCGGCCTCGCGCGCTCAGCCGCGAGCCTTCAGGACGGCGCGTCGGAAGTCGGCGGCGGCGAGGCGGTGTTTGAAGGCGTGCGCGCCGTTGATGACGACGACGGGGATGTCGTAGCCGTAGCGGCGCTTTAGTTCGGCGTCCGACAAAATGTCCACCTCTTCGTAGGTGTAGAGCCCTTCGCAGCCCGCCCGCGCCATCTCGGCGCGCGCCTCGTCGCAGAGGTGGCAGCCGGGCTTGGTGTAGAAGACGACGTGCGGCCTGTCAGCCATTTTCACCCCCGCCGGGAGCGCGCACGGGCGCGCTCCCGGCGGCGGAGTCTAACACGTTTTTGCACGCCGCCGCGGACGCCTCGTAGTAAAAAATAAATCTTGCCACGCGGGGGGCGGACGGGTTATAAAGGCGTCGAGCCAAGCCATTCTTTCATCGGTTATTTTGGCGCGGCGCTCTTCATTGTCAAGCACAAGCATTTGAATCCACGCGCGGAAGGTCGAGCCCACGGCCCCTCTCGCGGTGTACTCTACCGTCCCGCGCATGGCCTGCACCTGAAGCCCCGGCTCGACGACTGTTCCTGAGGTCAGAGCCGACTACTGAAGGGAGGTCGCGGCGTGGATCAGACCGACAATCCCACTCCGTCCGCAGAGGGCGCGCCCGGCGCCCGCAGCGAAGAACAAGGGGACAAGCAGGCCGACGAACAGGCCGCGGGGGCCCGCCCCACGGTCGCGGAGCTGTTGGCGGCCGCGCGCGGCGACGCGCCCGCGACGCCCCCGACGCCCTCGAAGACCGCCGTCACGCCGCCCGCGCGCCGCGCCTCCGCGGGCACGGTCGCCGCGGCGGCGACGCCGGGCGACGCGCCGGGCAAGAGCTTCCCGGCGGGGACGCCGCCGGCCGCGCGCGTCGCGCCCGCCACCGGCGCGTCGAAGACGGCCTCGACGCCGACGCCCGCCGTCAACAGGGGCGTCGCGCAGGCCGTGGCCGCGCGCCCGCCCGCCGGGCCGCTCGTGCAGACCGCGCCCGACCCGCCCGTCAACAAGTTCCGCCGCCGCATCGTCTGGGGCGCGGTCGCCGGCTTCACAGGCGTCATCGGCCTCAGCATCCTCCGCTTCTTCCTGCCCCGCGCCATCTTCGAGCCGTCGAGCATCTTCCGCATCGGCTTCCCAGGCGACTACGCGCTCGGCGTGGACACCAAGTGGCAGCAGCAGTACCGCATCTGGGTCGTCAAGAACACCGAGCGGCTCTTCGTCATCCGCGCCGTCTGCACGCACCTGGGGTGCACGCCCGACTGGAAGGCGAGCGAGAACAAGTTCAAGTGCCCGTGCCACGGCAGCGGCTACGACAGCGAGGGCATCAACTTCGAGGGCCCGGCCCCGCGCCCGATGGATCGCGCGCAGGTCGGGCTCGACGCCAACGGCCAGATAGTCGTCAACACGGGCAAGCTCTACGACTGGCAGAAGGGCGGCGCGAACCACTTCAACGACGACGGCTCGTACATCTCCATCTGAGGGGGTTAGGGGTTTAGAGGGTCGGGGACGAGTCGGGGTCAGGGACGAGCCGGGTCTGCATTCTCGAAAACGTTTGGGGCTGACGGGGAGGTTGCGATGGAGCCTGAACGACCCGAGGGGAACGGCGACGGCGAACGGCCGAAGGGGCTGGCGCGCGGGGGCGCGGCGGGCGTGGTGGCGAGGGCGCGCGCGCAGGGGCTCGCGCTCAAGGAGCGCGCCGAGGCCGAGGCCCAAGGCTACAAGGACCCGCAGCAGACGCAGCTCTGGAAGTCCATCTTCCGCGTCTCGCACGACCGCTCCGACCCGCGCAACCGCTCCCTGGCCATCCTCTCGAACGTCTTCCTGCACCTGCACCCGGCGAAGGTCAACCGCGACGCCACGCGCTACTCGTTCACGTGGGGCATGGGCGGCATCACCTTCTACCTCTTCCTCGTCCTCACGTTCACCGGCGTCCTGCTGATGTTCTACTACCACCCGACCAAGGTGCAGGCGTTCCGCGACATCCTCTACCTCGAACACGACGTCCCGTTCGGCAAGCTGCTCCGCAACATGCACCGCTGGGCGGCGCACCTGATGATCATCACGACGTGGCTGCACATGTTCCGCGTCGTGCTGACGGGCTCCTACAAGCGGCCGCGCGAGTTCAACTGGTGCGTCGGCGTCGTGCTGCTGGTGCTGACGATGCTGCTCTCGTTCACGGGGTATCTTTTGCCCGACGACCAGCTCGGCTTCTGGGCGGTGACGGTGGGGACGAACATGGCGCGCGCCACGCCGATGGTCGGCAGCGAGGGGCCGTTCGGGCCGCAGCTGGGGATGACGCCCTTCAACGACGTGCGCTTCGGGCTGCTCGGCGGCTCCATCGTGGACGCCAACGCCCTGCTGCGCTCCTACATCTGGCACTGCATCGGCATCCCCATCGTCGCCTCGCTCTTCATGGCCGTCCACTTCTGGCGCATCCGCAAGGACGGCGGCATCTCGGGCCCCGCGCCCGTCATGCTCGAAGGCGAGATGAAGGCGGTCAGGAAGTGACGGGGCCGCCGGCCGCGGGCTCTCGGCCCGCGGCCTCTTGACCTCGGCCGGCGGCCGGCGGCGGCCGACAACTCCGACGGGAGACACTGGCAATGTCCATGGCAATCCCGCGACCCCGCGGCAACAGGTGGCTGCTCTGGCTGGTCGGCGCGCTGGCCGTGCTGGGCGTCTGCGCGCTGCTCATCGAGGACTGGGGGCAGCTCTGGAAGATCAGCTCGGCGCCCGACAACGTCCCCATCGTCGGGATGATCCCGCTCGTCGTCTTCTTCACGTGGCTCGGCGTCAGGCAGTCGCGCGACAACGACCGGCTCATCTCCGACCTCGAACAGGACCCGGCGCTCGCCAAGACGCACCACCGCAAGACGCAGCCGTGGCGGCCGGGCTGGGCGCGCGAGCTGCACGTCTGGCCCTACCTCGTCCGCGTCGAGTTTTTGGCGGCCGTCATCGTCACCGTCATCCTCTTCGTCTGGTCCATCCTGCTCGACGCGCCGCTCGAAGAGCCGGCCAACCCTAACCTGACGATGAACCCGTCGAAGGCGCCGTGGTACTTCCTCGGCCTCCAGGAGATGCTCGTCTACTTCGACCCGTGGATCGCGGGCGTCGTCATGCCGGGGCTCCTCATCGTCGGCCTGATGGTCTTCCCGTACGTGGACTCGAACCCCCTGGGGAACGGCTACTACTCGTGGCGGCAGCGGCGGTTCGCCGTCTCGATGTTCCTGTGGGGGTTCTTCATGTGGATTATCCTCATCATCATCGGGACGTTCATCCGGGGGCCGGGCTGGATCTGGTTCTGGCCGGGGCAGACGTGGGATCACAACGCCGTCGTCTTCGACCGCAACCGCGACCTGCACGAGATCGTCGGCTATTACTTGCCCTTCCTCAACGTCTCCCCCTTCAAGGAGCTGTTCGGCGCCATCGTCGTCGGGACCATCTTCATCGCGGGCGGCCTCTTCTTCCACTGGCTCATGCTCAGGGGGAGGCTGGAGTGGGCGGACGTGAAGTCGCCCAAGCGGCTCTGGGCGTGGGCCCGGCACAACGGCGAATTCGAGGAGAAGCTGCTGGCGCGCACGAGCATCCTCCAGTACGCGACCTTCCAGTTCTTCGCCATCTCGGTGCTGTGGCTCTTCCCCGTGAAGCTGCTGCTGCGCCTGCTGTTCACCATCAAGTACATCTGGGTCACCCCCTGGTTCAACGTCTGAGGGGAGCGTGAGAGCGGAGGATTCAACCCGTGGCCGAGACTCCTGACACCTCCAAAGAGCTGGCCCGGCGCGAGGCGGAAGCGCCGGCCGCGGACCCCATCGTGAGCCGCTCGACGAGCCTCGTGATGCTCGTCTCGGCGCTGCTCCTGACGGGCGTGCTCGTCTGGTCGCTCTACGACGAGGTCTACGGCATGCGCCCGTGGAAGGCGATGCAGCAGTCCTACGTCAAGCGGTTCGACCGTTACCTGCGCCGGCTGGAGAAGCGCGGGTTCAAGTCCGAGGAGGAGGTCAGGAAGAGCCCCGAGTTCCAGCGGCTCGAAGCCGAGGCGCGCGCCGCCCGCGAGCAGGCGCGGCCGAAGTCGGCCGAGATAGACCGACAGGTCGCCCTCATAGACGCGCGGCTCGCCGCCATCTCCGACAGGTTCCAGGACCGGCGCGGCCGCATCACCGTCGCCAGCTACAACGTCGAGGAGGCCGACGACGACGACCGCGAGGCGATGCGCCGCGACCTCGAACGGATGAAGGCGCAGCGCGACGCCGTCCTCATCCCGGCGGACGCCGAGGGGCGGCGCGCCGAGCGGCGCGAGATGAACTACGACGAGCTGGAGACGATGTACGTCTCGCTCAAGGACGAGAAGGGGCGGCTGCTCGCCGAGAAGGGCGAGCTGTTGAAGCCGGCGGGCGACCTCGAACGCCTCCGCGACGAGTACCTGAAGAACAACGTGACCGAGGCGACCGCGCAGCAGGTCAGGCTGCTGCGCGCCTCGCTCGAAAACTTCGACTACGGGATGAAGCAGCTCAACGTCAACGGCGACCAGCTAGTTGACCGCTGCGAGTCGTGCCACCTCGGCATACGCTCGCCCGTCCCCATACGCCCCGCCGACATGGTGGCCGCGGGCCGCGGCCGCCGCCCCGACCGCCTGGCGCGCGCCTTCGTCAGCCACCCGTCGGGCGAGCTTTTGAAGATTCACGACCCGGAGAAGTTCGGCTGCTCGTCGTGCCACTGGGGGAACGGCCGCGCGACGACCTCGGCCGAGAAGGGGCACGGCGAGAACCGCTTCTGGACGCACCCGATGTTCCGGAAGGAGAACGCCGAGGCCGGCTGCAACCAGTGCCACGCGACCGACCGCGTGTTGCAGGGCGCGGGCGTGCTCAACCTCGGCAAAGACCTCTTCTACGAGCGCGGCTGCGTCGGCTGCCACCGCTACGAGGGCTTCGACCGCGAGACGGACGCGCTCTCGAACACGCGCCAGCTCGTCAAGCAGCTCGAAGACGAGGTGGCCGCCAACGAGCGCGAGTCGAAGGTGGCGCGCGCCGAGAGCAGCGCGCCCGGCGTCTCGGACGAGCGCGCGCAGGCGCTTTTGGCGCGCGCCGAGGCGTTCGTCGTCAGCAACAGCCAGATAGAGGCCAAGCTCGACCAGCTCAACACGCAGGCGCGCTACCTGATGCAGGACCAGAAGAAGGTCGGGCCGAACCTGAAGGACGCGCGCCTCAAGCTCCGCAAGGAGTGGATACCCGAGTGGCTCAAAGACCCGCAGGCGTTCCGCCCCGGCACGAAGATGCCGACCTACTGGTACCTGTCGGGCGACAAGGGGAAGGGCGGCATCGTCCCCGTCTCGATGCAGGACGAGGAGCGCAGGGCCGTCGCCGCCTACATCTGGCAGTCGGCCTACGAGGGGCGGATGCCCGCGCAGCCGCCGGGCGACCAGCGGCGCGGCGAGGAGCTGTTCAAGACGCGCGGCTGCCTCGCCTGCCACTCGATAGGCGAGGGCGAGCAGCGCGTCGGCGGCGAGTTCGCCGCCAACCTGACGAAGGTCGGGCAGAAGTCGAACTACGACTACGTCGTCCGCTGGGTGCACAACCCGCGCGAGCGCTGGGCGCCCTACTGCCCGAAGGAGAAGCGCGACCTGACGCCCGAGGACTACCGCCGCAGCGGCCGCCCGTTCGTCTTCGACACCTCGAAGCACTCGCGCTGCCCGAACGACGGGGCCGAGCTTCAGGTGCAGAACATGACGGTGATGCCGAACTTCCGCCTCTCCGACCAGGACGCGCGCGACATCGCCACCTACCTCGTCACGCTCTCGCCGCCCGCGCAGTTCCCAGAGGCCGCCTACATGGACGACCCGGCGCTGGCCGGCAAGGGCAAGACGCTCATCAAGCAGTACGGCTGCGCCGGCTGCCACGAGATACGCGGCTTCGAGGACGAGCAGCGCATCGGCAAGGAGCTGACGGCCGAGGGCGCCACGCCGCTCGAACGGCTCGACTTCGCGCGCATGACGCACCTCGCAGAGCACGGCGAGCCCCCGCCCTCGGCCGCCGGCGGCGCGGGCCACGCCGGCGACGGCCAGGCCGCCGCGGAGGGCGGCGCCGCCAAGGCCGGCCGCAAGAAGCACGAGCCCTGGTACAACCGCCGCGGCTTCTTCGAGCACAAGCTGGAAGACCCGGGCGTCTACGACTTCGGCAAGGAGAAGGACCCGCGCGAGCACCTGCGGATGCCCAAGCCGTTCCTGAAGGAGGAGTGGAAGACGGCGCTGACGACGCTGCTCCTCGGGAGCGTCGGCCGTGAGGGCGCGAACGTGCCCGCGTCACTCTTCTACAACCCGACCGACGAGCAGAAGGCGATTCAGGACGGCTGGTGGGTGGTCAAGAAGTACAACTGCATGGGCTGCCACGCCGTCCAGGTCGGCCAGCGGAGCGTGCTCTACGGCCTGCCGATGTACCAGCCGGGCGGCGCGCTCGGCGACGTGCAGCTCGGCCCCGAGCAGTTGCCGCCCGGCCTGATGACCGAGGGCGCGCGCGTTGACCCCAACTGGCTGCTCCGCTTCCTCTGCGACCCCTCGCTCAGCAACGGCAACCAGGAGTGTTTGAGCCTCGGCGGCGTCCCCGCGGGCGCGTCGGGCTCCGGGGCGTCGGCCGCGGGCGCGTCCGGCGGAGGCGTGATGGAGTCGGGGCAGGGGCGCGGGAGTCAGGCCAACAGCCAGTCGGGGCCCGGCGGCGGCGGCGAGCCGCAGGCTTCGCAGGGCGGGCCGGCGGGCGCGGCGCAGGGCGGACAGCAGGCCGCCCGACAGCAGGGCGGGGAGGTCATGGGGCGGCTCCACCCGCAGCCGGGCGAGAACCGCAACGGCGTCCGCACGTACCTGCGCGTCCGGATGCCGACCTTCAACTTCTCGCCCAACGAGCTGCGGACGCTGGCGCGCTTCTTCCTCGCCGTCTCGGCGCAGCAGGAGCCCTACATCAAGCAGCAGTTCGAGCCGCTGACGCCGGCCGAGCGCGACCTGGCGCGGGCGCTCTTCACCTCGCAGGCCGCGCCCTGCCTGAAGTGCCACATGACCGGCGACCCCGGCCACGACTCGACGGCGACCGCGCCCAACTTCCTACAGGCCGGCGAGCGGCTGAAGGAGGACTGGACGGTGCGCTGGCTGCTCGACCCGCAACGCATCATGCCGGGGACGGCGATGCCCTCGGAGCTGTTCAAGCGCGACGGCCGGCGCTGGGTCTTCAACGGCCCGCTGCCGCCGTCGGCGGCCGACTACCCGGGCGACCACGCGCGCCTGCTGACGCGCTACCTGCTCTCGCTCACGCCCGACGAGCAGGCGCGCGCGCGCACCACCGCGCCGGCGCAAGCGCCTGCGCCGAGCGGCGCGCAGCCCGCCCCCGTCGCCTCGCACACGCCGGGCGTCGCGCCGCGTCCGCGCGCGGCCGCCCCGCCCGGGAGGCAGAGCGCCGTGCGCGGGACTTCGGCGTCGAGGCGCGGGCGCGGGCTTCAAGTCTCGCAGCGCGTGCGCGCGCGGCGCGCCGAGCGCGGGAGGTGGCGTCAGTCGGCGTCCCTGGCGCCCGCGCGCCGGGCGCGCCGCGCGTGATTTCCCGCCGTGAATGTTTCGCGGTATCATAGGCGCAAAGGTCATACGCACGCGAAAGAGTCCCCTTTGAGGAGGTTTCATCCCATGCAATCCAACCGCGCGCGGCTCCCGGTCGCGCTCCTGGTCGCCCTCTGCCTGCTCGCCGCCTCGGCCGCCTGCTCGCGCGGCGCCGACGACGAGGAGGACGCGGCCGGCGGCGACGACTCGGCCGAGGCCGTGAGCCTGACCCCGTACAAGCCCACGGGGCAGGAGGGCTCCATCAACGGCGCCGTCAGCTTCGCAGGCGCGCCGCCCGCCCCCAAGGGCATCAGCATGGACGCCGACCCGGTCTGCGCCTCCGCCAGCCCCGACGCCCACGCCGAGGACATCGTCGTCAATGGCGACAAGCTCGCGAACGTGCTCGTCTACATCAAGGACGGCAAGGTCGGCGGCGACAAGAACATCACCGGCTTCAGCTTCCCTGCGCCCGCGCAGGCCGCGGCGCTCGACCAGCGGGGCTGCCACTACATCCCGCACGTCCTCGCCGTCCAGGTCAACCAGACGGTCAACGTGCTCAACTCCGACCCGACCGCGCACAACGTCAACGTGGACGCCAAGCTCAACGACAAGTTCAACCAGGGGCAGTCGCCCGGCGCGCCCCCCATCACCAAGCAGTTCAAGCGCGCCGAGACGGTCATCCCCGTCAAGTGCAACCAGCACCCCTGGATGCGCGCCTACGTCGGCGTGCTCCAGCACCCCTTCTTCGCCGTCACCGACAAGGACGGCCGGTTCGAGATCAAGGGCGTGCCCGCCGGCACTTACACCGTCGTCGCCTGGCACGAGAAGTACCCGCAGGGCGTCACGCAGTCCGTCACGGTGGGCGCCGGCGCCCCCGTCACGAGCGACTTCAGCTTCACGGCGCAGCAGTTGACGGCCGAGAGCGTCGAGGGCGGGGCGCTGCGCGCGCTGCCCGCGCTCGACCTGCCGATGCTCGGCGCGCGCCACTGACAATTTCATCAAGAGGGAAGCGGCATTAATTCATGAAGGAGTTCGTACTGGAAGCGACAACCGACGTGCCCGTGGTGGCGGCCGCCGCCGCCGCGGCCGCGCCGCCCGCGCTGCGCGAGAGGCTCGCGGCCTTCGCCGAGCTGACCAAGCCGCGCATCACTTTCCTGATCGCGCTGACCTCGGCCGCCGGCTTCAGCCTCGGCTCGAAGGGGCGGCTCGACTACCTGGCCCTCTTCAACATGCTCTTCGGCGTCGCGCTGCTCTCGTCGGGCATCGCGACGCTCAACCAGTTCATGGAGCGCGGGCTCGACGCGCGGATGCGCCGCACGCATGCGCGGCCCCTCCCCTCGGGGAAGGTCGGCGCGGGCGCGGCGCTCGCCTTCGGCCTGCTGCTGACGGCCGCGGCCGAGGTCTACCTCGCCGCCTTCGTCAACCTCCTGACGGCGGCCTTCGGCCTGACGGTCATCGTCGGCTACCTGCTCTGCTACACGCCGCTGAAGACGCGCAGCACGCTCTCGACGGTCGTCGGCGCGTTCCCCGGGGCGATGCCGCCGCTGATGGGCTGGACGGCGGCGACGGGCGAGGCGGGCGTCGAGGCGTGGGCGCTCTTCGCCATCCTCTTCGCGTGGCAGTTCCCGCACTTCCTCGCCATCGCCTGGATGTACAAGGAGGACTACGCGCGCGCCGGCATCATGATGCTGCCCGTCGTCGAGCCCGAGTGCCGCATCACGGCGCGGCAGATAGTCATCTGGTCGCTCGTGCTCGTGCCCGTCAGCCTCATCCCGACGCTCCTGGGGACCACGGGGACGGTCTACTTCTACGGCGCCTTCGCGCTCGGCATACTTTTCCTGGGGACGAGCGTCCACGCCGCCCTGCTGCACACGCGCCAGGGCGCGCGCCGGCTGCTCCTCGCCTCCGTGCTCTACCTGCCCGTCCTGTTCGGGCTGATGGTCTTTAACAAGTAGCGGGCGGCAGTCAGACGGCGGCGGGCGGTTCGCGAGCCCGCCGCCCGAAACTCCGAGCCAATCCTTCGACTTCCGAGACGCGGAGCGACCGCCTGCCGCCTGCTGCCTACTGCCTGCTTCGGAGGTTCTATGGGCCGTGCTCTTGCGGTGTTCCTCTGGGTGATGACGGGGCTGTCGGTGTGGATGTTCGTGAGCGGGCGCTGGTGGTTCCCGGCCGCCATCTCCGAGCACGGGCCGGCGTACGACCAGCAGTTCATCCTGACCATCGTCGTCGTCGGCGTCGCGTTCGTCGCGGCGCAGGTGGCGCTCGGCTACGCCGTCTGGCGCTACGCCGACACGGGCGACGGCTCGCGCGCCGTCTACTCGCACGGCAACAACCGGATGGAGATTCTCTGGACGGGGGTCACGGCGGTCATCTTCATCATCGTCGCCCTGCTCGGCCAGCGCGTCTGGTGGAGCCTGCACATGCGCGAGGCCCCGGCCGGGGCCAACAGGGTGCGCGTGACGGCGCAGCAGTTCCAGTGGAACTTCCACTACGCCGGCCCCGACGGCCGCTTCGGCCGCACCGACCCGCGGAAGATCAGCGACGAGTCCATCAACTACATCGGGCTCGACGCCGCGGACCCGGCCGCGGCCGACGACGCCGTGACGCAGACCCTCGTCACGCAGCTCAACCGCCCCGTCGAGCTGGCGCTGACCGCGCGCGACGTGACGCACAGCTTCTGGGTGCCGCAGCTCCGCTTCAAGCAGGACGCCGTGCCGGGGCTCGAAGTCAAAGTCCACTTCACGCCGCAGCGGCCCGGCCAGTACGAGATAGCCTGCGCCGAGCTGTGCGGGCAGCAGCACTACAAGATGCGCAGCTACATGCTCGTCCTCCCCGACGACGAGTACAACGCCCTGGTCGCGCTCCCGCAGGCGCAGTTCAACCGGCGCGTCGGCGAGCTGGTCAGGAAGTACCCGCTCAACTACTGAAGACCCCCGCCCCGCCGCGCGCGCCGCCCGGGCGAGGGGGCCCGCCAAGGAGCTTGGAGATGGCAGACAGGGAAGTCACCCTCGACCCCCACGCGGCCGAAGCCCACGCCGCCGCCGCGGGCCACGCCGCCGGCCACGCCGCGCACCACCCGCCGACCGGCTTCATCCGCAGGTACGTCTTCAGCATCGACCACAAGGTCATCGGCGTCCAGTACCTCCTGCTCGCGCTCTTCTCGGTCGTGCTGGGGATGCTGATGTCCGTGCTGATGCGGATGAAGATGACGTGGCCCGACCGCGCGTGGCCGCTGCTGGGGGCGCTCTTCCCCGAGGGCGCGCCGGGCGGGGTGATGACGCCCGAGTTCTACCTGTCGCTCGTCACCATGCACGGCACGATGATGGTCTTCTTCGTGCTGACGACCGCGCCGCAGGGCGGCTTCGGCAACTACTTCCTGCCCATCCAGATCGGGGCGGACGACATGGCGTTCCCCGTCCTCAACATGCTCTCGTTCTGGACGACGCTGGTGGGCCTCGCCGTGCTGGTCAGCGCCATCTTCGCCTCGGGCGGCTCGGTCATCGGGCCGACGGGCGGGTGGACGAGCTACGCGCCGCTCTCGGCCGTCGGCCACCTGCTCAACGTGCCGGGGCAGGGCATGGGCGTCAACCTGTGGGTCGTCAGCATCGCCATCTTCTGCGTCGCCTCGCTCCTCGGCGCGCTCAACTTCATCGTGACGCTCCTGAACCTGCGGACGAAGGGGATGTCGCTGATGAGGATGCCGCTGACGTGCTGGGCGTGGTTCACGACGGCCGTGCTGGCGCTCCTGTCGTTCCCCGTGCTGCTGGCGGCGGGCGTGCTGCTCTTCCTCGACCACAACGCGGGGACGAGCTTCTTCGTGCCCGGCGGGCTGTCGAACGGGACGGCGGTGCTCGACCACTCGGGCGGCTCGCCCATCCTGTGGCAGCACCTCTTCTGGTTCTTCGGCCACCCGGAGGTCTACATCGCCATCCTGCCGGGCATGGGCGCGACCTCGCACATCCTCTCGACCTTCGCGCGCAAGCCCATCTTCGGCTACCGCGCCATGGTCTTCGCGATGTTCGCCATCGGGCTGCTCGGCTTCTTCGTCTGGGGCCACCACATGTTCATCAGCGGCATGTCGCCGCTGACGGCCGCGGCCTTCTCGGTGCTGACGCTGTCGATCGGCGTGCCGTCGGCCATCAAGACCTTCAACTGGCTGGGGACGCTGTGGGGCGCGCGCATCCGCTTCACGACGCCGATGCTGTTCGCCATCGGCTTCGTCTCGCTCTTCGTCGCGGGCGGCATCACGGGGCTGGTGCTGGGGCAGTCCAGCCTCGACCTCTCGATGCACGACACCTACTTCGTGCTGGCGCACTTCCACCTCGTGATGGGCGTGGCGGCCATCTTCGGCATGTTCGCGGGCGTCTACTTCTGGTTCCCGAAGATGTTCGGGCGGATGATGAGCGAGCGGCTGGGGAAGATTCACTTCTGGCCGACGGTCGTCGGCGTCTACGCCATCTTCATCCCGATGCACGCGATGGGGCTGGTCGGGCTGCCGCGGCGCTACTCGCAGTTCTACGAGGTCATCAACGGCAGGGTGGAGTGGATTTATCACTTCAACGCGCCGACCGAGCCGCTCATCCACTTCGTCACCTGGGCGGCGATCCTCACCGTCTCGGCGCAGGCGCTCTTCATCTTCAACTTCTTCTGGAGCATGTTCCGGGGCGAGAAGGCGCCGGACAACCCCTGGGAGGCGACGACGCTGGAGTGGGTGACGGCGACGCCGCCGCCGCACGACAACTTCGGCGGGCGCGTGCCCGTGGTCTACCGCGGCGCCTACGAGTTCGGCGTCCCCGGCGCGCCCGAGGACTACGTGCTCCAGACGACGCAGGACGAGACGGGCCCCAACGTCGCCTTCGCCGGCGGGGCGGGCGGGGCGGGCGGGGCGCGCGAACAAGGACGGGGTAATGGCAATCAAGACGTTCACGCCTGAGGGGGAGACGGCCACGCGCACCGAGACCGTCGTTGACGTGGTCGGGACGCGCCGGCGCGGCGGCCGCGGCAACGGCAGGGGGCGGGGCCCGGGCGGCGGGGGCGGCGGCCCCGGCGGGGGCGGCCCCGGCGGCGGCGGGGGCGGCGACGAGCAGCGGCGCTTCTCGCCCGAGCGCTACCGCCTCGGCGTGCTGGTCGGCATCGCCTCCATCCTGATGATGTTCACGGCGCTGGCGAGCGCCTACGTCGTCCGCTCGGGGATGGCGACGAGCGTTGACTGGCGCGGCGGGCAGATACCGTCCTTCGCCTACGTGAGCACGGCGCTCATCGTCCTCAGCAGCCTGACGTTCACGCGCGCCAAGGCGGCGCTGCGGCACTCGGAGGGCGCGGGCTACAGGCTGTGGCTGCTGGTGACGCTGCTGCTCGGGCTCGGGTTTTTGGCGGCGCAGCTGCTCGCGTGGCGCCAGTTGGTGAGGGAGGGCGTCTACCTGGCGTCGAACCCGCACAGCTCATTCTTCTACGTGCTGACGGGGCTGCACGCGCTGCACCTGCTGGGCGGCATCCTGGCGCTCGGCGCGCTCTACCTCTTCGACCGCCGCGCGGGCGCCGCGCTCGAGGCCGAGGTCAAGCGCCGCGCGCTGACCGACGTGGTCGGCATCTACTGGCACTTCATGGACGTGCTGTGGGTTTTCCTCTTCCTGCTACTACTCTTCAGGAGGTGAGGCTGTGAGCACCGAAGCGCATGTCGGACGGCTGCCGGCGACCGACTGGGACGGCGGGGCGCTGCCCTACCGCGTCGGCCACCGCAAGCTCGGGATGTGGCTCTTCATCGTGTCGGACGCGATGACCTTCTCGGCGATGCTCGTCGCCTACTCCTACGCGCGCGTGTCGAGCGACGCGTGGCCGACGCCGTTCCCCTTCTTCCCCTCCATCATCTTCTCGACGACGATGACGCTCTTCCTGCTGGCGTCGAGCTTCACGATGGTCATGGCGGTCAAGGCGTCGGCGCACCAGCGGCTGCGCGCGGCGCGGCGCTGGATACTGGCGACGATGGCGGGCGGCCTCGCCTTCCTCGTCCTCCACCTCATCGAGTGGGAGCACCTCATCCACGACGGCCTGCGACCCTTCCGGCTCGCGGGCGAGTGGGCGCACCGCTGGCCCGAGGCGCCGCCGCTCTTCGGCGCGAGCTTCTTCGCCATCACGGGGCTGCACATGTTCCACGTCTTCACGGGCGTCTGCTACCTCGGCTACGTCGCCCTGCGCATCACCCGGACGCGCCACGAGGACGTCGAAATCAGCGGGCTCTACTGGCACTTCGTGGACCTCGTCTGGATGTTCGTCTTCCCGCTCATCTACCTGATGTCGGTGGACTTCGCGGGGTGAGTCGGGGGAGGACGGGAGAGAGAGGAGGGCCGGGGCGTTGGCGAGCGAAAACATCCGTGACCTTTTGAAGAAGTCGGACGTCATCCTGATAGGCGTCTGCGTCGTGCTGGCCGCCGGGTTCCTGCTGCTCGCGGGCGCGAGCGCGGCCGCCGCGGGCAGCTTCCTGACGATTGACAGCCTGTTCTTCACGGCCGTCTGCCTGCTGCTGGCGCTGACCTTCGTCGCCGTCCCGGCGCTGACGATGCGCGAGCGCGGCATCCACCCGTTCCGCGTGGGGGACGAGCCGCCGCCCGCCCGCGCCGGCGAGCACGTACACTTCGAGGGCGGGACGAAGCTCTTCCTCTACGTGCTGCTGGGGCTGCTGGCGCTGACCGTCGTCGAGGTCTTCCTCGCCTACGTCCACGTGCCGCTCCACATCATGCTGACGCTGCTCATCGGGCTCTCGCTCGTCAAGGCGGCGATGATCGTGGCCTACTTCATGCACCTGCGTTTCGAGCGGATGAGCCTGGTGCTGACGCTCGTCCCGACGCTCGTCGTCTGCATCTGCCTGCTCTTCATCGTCTTCCCCGACAGCTTCCGGACGAAGGAGATACGCGCGACGCGCACGTCGGCCGAGCCGGCGGCGGGCGCCCCGCCGACCGCGGGGCACTAGGGAGGGGGAATGGCTTTGAACGAGGCTTCGACCAGGGTTGCGACCGGGTCTTCGGCGAAGGCCCGGCCCTCCGTCGTCGCGGCGCTGGCGCTCCTGGCGCTCTCGGCGGCGTGGCCCGGCGAGGCGACGGCGCAGTGCCCTCTGTGCCGCTCGGCCCTTCAGACGGCGGGCGACCAGACGGCGCGGACGATGAACCTCGCCATCCTCGTCCTGCTCGTCCCGCCCGTCTCCATCTTCTGCGCCATCTTCGCCGTCGCCTACAGGAGGGCGAAGGGCGGCGGCGAAGGGCAGGACGGCGACGACGACCGCGGGCTTGAACCCTGACGCGCCGCGGGCGCCCGCGGCGCGTCGGGGGCTTGGAATTTCAACGTCGAGATTTGAGACGGGGTTCGAGACATGGCTGACGAACTAGTCCCGGCGGTGGACGTCGAGCGGCAGACCATCCGCGGCCGCATGTGCCCGGCCTGCGGCGGGAAAATCATCCCCTCCGACCGCGCCGTCTACCAGAACGCGGGCGACCCGGGCGGCCTCTTCCCGGCGTGGCAGTGCGAGCGCTGCGGCTACGAGGAGTTGAGCGAGCGGAAGCCGCCGGCCGCGAGGCCCGCGCACCCCCCGAAGAAGAAGGTGGAAGGATGAGCGCGGAAGAGAACAGGAAGGCGGTGCAGGCGATTTTCGAGGCGTTCGGGCGCGGCGACGTGCCCGGCGTCCTCGCGCACCTGGCCGAAGACGTCGAGTGGCGCGCGCCCGGCCCCGCGGCCGTCCCCTACCTCGGCGAGCGGCGCGGCCACGCCGGCGCGGCCGAGTTCTTCACGCAACTCGGGACGAACGTCGAGTTCGAGAGCTTCGAGCCCCTGGGCTTCGTCGCCGAGGGCGACCGCGTCGTCGCCCTGGGGCGCGAGCGCGGGCGCGTGCGCGCGACCGGCAAGACCTTCGACAACGAGTGGGCGCTCGTCTTCACCTTCTCGGGCGGCAGGGTGACCCGCTTCCAGCTCTACGAGGACACGGCGGCCGTCGCCGGGGCCTTCGGGTAAAGGCGTGGCGGGCGCGGCGGAGTTGAGGCGGCGCGTGCTCTCGATGTTCGACGAGCTGGGCAAGCGCGAGCTGGATTTGCACGAGCTTTTCGAGGCCGGCGGCAACGACCCCGACGCGCGGCGCGAGGTCTTCTACGCCGTCGAGCGGCTCGTCGAAGAGGGGCTGCTCGAAGAGCGCGGGAACGACTTTTACGCGCCGACCGCGGCCGGGCGCGCCGCCTCCGCGGCGGGCGAAGGGACGGGGGAGTCGCGGCGCGGCGCCTGAGGCCGGGCGCGCGCCGGTTTTTTATGAACGATTCGATTCTGCCGCACGTGAACGCGGCGCTGAACGCGGCGAGCTTCGTGCTGCTCGTCGCCGGCCTTTTCAACATCTGGCGCGGTCGGCAGAAGGCGCACCAGCGTTTCATGTACGGCGCGCTCGCCGCCTCGGCCCTCTTCCTCGTCTCCTACGTCATCTACCACGCGCGGCACGGCTCGGTGCGGTTCACGGGGGAGGGAATCGTCCGCCCCGTCTACTTCTTCGTCCTGGTCACGCACATCGTGCTCGCGGCGGCCATCGTCCCGCTGGTCGCCGTCACCGTCTGGCGCGCGCTCAGGGGGAACTTCGCGCGCCACCGCAAGATAGCGCGCTGGACGTACCCGCTCTGGCTTTACGTCTCGGCGACGGGCGTCGTCGTCTACGTGATGCTCTACCACCTCTACAGGCCGCGGTGAGCCGTATGGGCGCGGCGCGCACGCACGCGGGGGGCGAAGGCGGCGGGCCGGCCGGCGACGGCGCGGCTCCGGGCGGCGCGCGTCCGGAGCCCGTCCCGGCGCGCAGGCGGACGCCCTGGCCGCTGGCGGTCGTGGCCGTGCTCTTCGTGGTCGTGCCCTTCCTGACGTGGTACTGGACGTGGTTCGGGCGCGGGCTGAGCGACGACGAGATAGCGCGCCACCTGCGCGAGGGCAGCCCGCGCCACACGCAGCACGCGCTGTCGCGTGTGGCCGAGAAGATAGAGAGGGGCGACCCGGCCGCGGCGCGCTGGAACGCGCAGGTCGCCGCGCTCGCCGCCAGCAGGTCGCCCGACGTGCGGATGACGGCGGCGTGGGTGATGGGGCTCGAACACAAGTCCGCGGAGTTCCGCGACGCGCTCCTGAAGCTGGTCGAAGACCCCGAGCCCATCGTGCGGCGCAACGCGGCGCTCGCGCTCGTACGCTTCGGCGACCCGCGCTGCCGCGGCGAACTCCTCGCCATGCTCCGCCCCTTCAGCGTCAAGGCGCCGGCCGAGGGCACGGCGCTCACGGCGCTCACCGAGGGGACGCCCGTCAAGAGGGAGTCGCTGCTCGCGAGGTACTTCGTCCTGAAGCCGCAGCCCACGTACGAAGTCCGCTCGCCGCTGCCCGGCAGGGTCGAGAAGGCTTTTGTGAAGGAGGGCGTGAGCTGGCGCGCGGGGGATGAGCTTTTCCTCATCGCGCCCGACGAGGAGCAGGCGCGCGACGCGCTCGTCGGGCTCTACTACGTGGGCGGCGCGGGGGAGTTGGGGGAGGTCGAGCGGTACGCGCGCGGCGTCGAGGGGATGCCCGCGGACGTGAAAGAGAAAGCGGCGCGGACGGCCGAGGCCATCCGGCGCCGCGTCTCGGGCGCGCGTTGAAGTCTCGCCTCTACTGCGAAGGCGGGGGCGGCGGGGCGTCCGGCAGCGAGACGCCGTGCATCGCCTCCCAGTCCTCGGTCGGCACCATCTCGATGGCGTCCCAGGGGCAGCCGTCGAGGAACGCGCCGTCGGGGCCTTTGCTGATGCACTTCTGGCAGCCGATGCAGAGGTAGGGGTCCACCTCGATGCGGCCGAAGGGCGTGTGCTCGTCGTCGGGGACCCAGAACATGCACGCCTCGATGGGGCAGTACTCGATGCAGGCGGGCGAGCCGGCGCAGCCCGTGCAGCAGTCGGTCGTGATGGCGAGGATGCGCGGCTTCTTCTTCCGCGTCGCCTTGCCGTCGCCCACGGACATCGGCCAGTGCTTTTCGACAACTCCGATCATGCTCACGGCTCCGGACGGAAAATTCGGGAAGGCGGACACACTGTAGCACGTCCCCCGCGGGCGCTCAACGAATTAATGCGGCTGACGCGCGTTGTTAGGTTGGGGCGGGGCGCGCGGCCCAACTTTCAAATCCGGCCGGCGGGTTCCGTGTTAAAATCGCGCCGCCTCGCTTTCAGCGTTTCCCGTTCGTCAACCGTGTCGGACAACTGGGCCGGGGAAGGCGGCCGGGGCGCGCGCCCCGCGTGGGAGCGCGCCCGAACGGGTGGAGACTGATGAGCACTGCCGCAGGAATTTTCAACTCGACGGCCGAGGCCGAGCGCGCGATGGAGAGTTTGCGCGCGGCCGGCTTCGGCGAAGACCGCCTCAGCCTGCTGACGCCGGGCACGTCGCAGGAGCAGCTCGACGACGTGCCGACGACCGAGACCGAGCAGCCGGGCATGGGCTCGGCCATCGGCGGCGCGGTCGGCGGCGCGCTCGGGGTCGCGGGCGGCCTGCACCTCGGAGCGGCGGCCGCGAGCCTGCTCATCCCCGGCGTGGGGCCCGTGCTGGCGGCGGGGCTGGTGGGCGCGGCGCTGCTCGGCGCGGGCGGCGCGGCCACGGGCGTCTTCGCCGGCGGCGCGCTCGAAGACTCGATGGCGCGGGGGCTGCCGCAAGACGAGCTGTTCGTCTACGAGGACGCGCTGCGCCGCGGCCGCACGGTCGTCCTGGTGGTCGAGGACGACGAGGCGCGCGCCGACACCGCGCGCGGCATCCTCGCCGGGGCCGGCGCCGAGAGCGTGGACGCGGCGCGCGAAGACTGGTGGGTGGGACTGCGCGACGCCGAGGAGGCCGAGTACAGCGTCGAGGGCGGCGACTTCGGCGCGGACGAGCCCGTCTTCCGCCGCGGCTTTGAGGCTTCGCTCCACCCGGGCGGGCGCGGCCGCTCGTACGCGGAGGACGCCGGGCGGCTGCGCGAGTGCTTCGGCGCGGAGTGCGATGAGGCGGCCTTCCGCCAGGGCTACGAGCGCGGCCGCCGCTACCACACGGAGCTGCTGGAGAGGCATAAGGGTTGAGAGACACGCTCCTCGGCCTCCTCGTCCTCGCCGCCATCCTCGGCGTGAGCGCGCTCATCACCAACTGGTTCGCGCGGACGATGTACAACCGCTGCGCCTCCTGCGGGACGCTTAACGCGAGGCGGCGCTCTCACTGCCGCTCCTGCGGCGCGGCCGTCGGCCCGGGCGCGAAACAATAAAACGGGGGCGGCGCGTTTCGGCGCGCCGCCCCCGTGCCTCTTTCGTTTTCTCTCTCTGGTTCTTACACGCCTAGACAGTCCTCCGACCGGTGAGCAGGTTGATGACGAAGATCACCAGCGCCAGCACGAGGAGCAGGTGAACAAAGCCGCCAATCGTGTAGCCGCTCACCAGACCCAGGAGCCACAGCACGAGAAGAATCACCAGAATCGTCCACAACATATTCGACCTCTCCTTCGCTCTTGTTTGTCGTCCTCTTCCGGTTCGACGGAACCCGTCTGTGAGCGCTTCCGTGCAATGTTTGTGCCAGCACGTCCGGACCTCGCGCGCCGCCGGGCGAGGTTGAAAAGGCCGCCGCCGGAACATTCTCGCGGGCGGCGAGGCCGTCGCCCGCCTGACTCTGTACCGAATCGCGCCGGGCGGCCGGCGGCGCCTGTGTCTGGATACAGGCCGCGCGCCGCCGCGCCGGATTTACTCTCGCGCGCGCGGCAACCGCGGGCTAAACCGAATCATCGGAAGGTTAAGCGCCCGGGGCCGCGTGCGGCGGCCCGGCGGGCTCGAATCGGGCGAGGGGATTGCGGTTTCCGCTGGACTTCAAAAGCTTTCGGCTGCTAGAGTGTGAGACAGCGTCGGCTGTGTCCCGCCGGCGATTCCGCTCGTCACCGCGTGAACCTGTCCGGCGGCCTCCTTTGGCCCTCCTGAGGCGGTTTCTTAGCCGAACCAACAACCCAAGTTCGAGGAGTGACCCTTAACCCCCGGCTCCTTTTGAAATTTAGCCAGAGGTCTATATGCCTTTTTCCCGCTCCGTTCCCCCGAAGAAGAAGACCACGACTTTTGTCATCGCCGGTGCCTTCGCCCTCCTGATTGCGCTCGCGGCCGTCGGGTTCGTCGGCCGCCAACTCCAGCCCGAAGTCCGCGACATCAACTTCACGCAGTTGCGCGAGCTGGCCGAGGTCGGCGCGGCGCGCTCCGTCAGCGTCTCGGGCGAGGTCGTCACCGTCACGCAGGCGGACGGCCGCATGGTGCGCGGCGTCGTGACCAACGCCGTCGCGCAGCACGAGGTCGTCGCCGCCTTCGAGAAGGGGCGCGTCCCCGTCGAGTACGAGACGCAGCAGCCCGGCCTGCTCGTCACCGTCCTGAACTACCTTCTGCCGGCGGCGGCGCTCGTCATCTTCGCCCTCATCGGCTGGCGCGTCTACGCGAGCATGGGCGGGCAGAACGAGGCGGCCGCCAACGAGTCGGGCCCGGCCGAGCACGTCAGCTTCGAGGACGTCGCCGGCGTTGACGAGGCGCGCGCCGAGCTGTCCGAGACAATCGAGTTCCTCCGCGACCCGGGCAAGTTCGGCCGCCTCGGCGGGCGCTCGCCGCGCGGCATACTGCTCTCGGGCCCCCCGGGCACGGGCAAGACGCTGCTCGCGCGCGCGGCCGCGTGCGAGGCCGGCGTGCCGTTCCTTTCCGTCTCGGGTTCGAGCTTTCAGGAGAAGTTCGCGGGGCTGGGCGCGGCGCGCGTCCGGCGGCTGTTCGCGCGCGCGCGCAAGCTCGCGCCCTGCGTCATCTTCATCGACGAGATTGACGCCCTGGGCCGGCGCCGCGGGCGCGGGGGCGACTCGGCCTCGGCCGACCAGGACCAGACGCTCAACCAGCTCCTCGTCGAGATGGACGGCTTCGAGCAGTTGAGCGGCGTCGTCGTCATCGCCTCGACCAACCGCCCCGACATCCTCGACTCGGCGCTGACGCGCCCCGGCCGCTTCGACCGCGAAATCACCGTCAACCTCGCGGACATGCGCGGGCGCGAGCAGATACTCCGCGTCCACGCGCGCAAGCTCAAGCTGGAGGACGGGCTCGACCTCGGCTGGATAGCGCGCGGCACGCCGGGCTTCTCGGGCGCGGACCTGGCCAACCTCCTCAACGAGGCCGCCATCGCCGCCACGCGCGACGGCTCGGAGGCGGTCGCCCGCCCGCACGTCGAGTACGCGCGCGACAAGATTCTGATGGGCGTCGAGCGCCAGGGCTTCAGGATGGACGAGGAGGAGCGCTACGTGACGGCCGTCCACGAGGCGGGGCACGTCGCCGTCGGCCTCGCGGTGAAGAACGGCGACCCGATTCACAAGGTCTCGATTCTGCCGCGCGGCCGCGCGCTCGGCGTGACGCAGGCGCTGCCCGAGCGCGACCGCCTGATGCGGACGCGCGAGTACCTCGAAGACCAGATAGCGATGCTGCTGGGCGGGCGCGCCGCCGAAATCCTCCTGCTCGACACGATGACGGCCGGCGCGTCGAACGACATCGAGCGCGCGGTCGAGATCGCGCGCCGCATGGTCGCCGAGTTCGGCATGAGCCCGCTCGGCCCCATCCACCTCGGCAAGCCCGAAGACCCCCACAGCCAGGCGCTCCTCGACCGCATCGAGCACGCCACCGGCGACATCATCGAGGCGCAGCTCAAGCGCGCCTGCGGCGTCGTGGACGCGCGCCGCGGAGAGATTGCGCACCTCGTCGCCGGCCTCATGGAGCGCGACACGCTCGACGCCGACGAGATACGCGAGAGCTTCGGCCTCAAGGCCGAGCTGGTCGCCGCCTGAAGAGACGGCGGACGGTAGGCGGTTAGACGGTAGTCGGTGAAAGACTGAGGCGGCGCGTCCCGTCCGTGAGGCGGGCGCGCCGCCTTTCTATCTACAGACTACTGCCTACTTGATTCTTCCCCCGCTTCTCCTGTAACTTTTCAGCGTAACGTTTGCCTTTGAGACGGGAATTGCCCTTCCCGACAGTCCACCCACTCCCGAGCCTTTCAACGCGATGGCATACCCGAGCGTGGAGCGCATCGAACTGCCTCTCCTGCAGGAGCTGGCCGCCACGGGCGGCGCGGAGCACGTGCGCTTTCTCTACGACCGGCTGGTCGCGTACTTCCCGCAGCTCGGCCCCGAGGAGGTGCTGGCCGCGGGCGACGGGCACCGACGCCAGTGGCGGCGGCTGGTGCAGGCGGCGGCGCGGGGACTGGACGAGCGGCGCGAGATCGAGCGCGACCGCGGCCGCTGGCGCCTGACCGACCGCGGCCGGCGCCGCGTGGCGGACGAGGAGATTCAGTTCGAGTTCTCGGAGCCGCAGCCGGTCGCGGCCGCGGCCGCCGAGGGGCTCTCGCACGTCGAGGTGCAGTTGATGCTGGTCGAGGTGGCGCGCGTGCTCGGCTACCACGCCGAGGCGGAGTTCGACTACTACGACGTCGTCTGGCGCGAGGCCGAAGACAGCCCGCGCCTCAGCCACGTCTTCGAGGTGCAGCGCAAGGGGAACGTGGACGCGGCGCTCGCCAAGCTCAAGCGCGCCTACGACGCGCAGCGCACGCGGCCCTTCCTCGTCGTGGACAGCGAGCGCGACACCAACCGCGCCGAGCGGCAGTTGAGCCTCGCACGCACGGGCCCCTTCCACGAGATAGGGCGCGTCACCACCATCCTCAGCTTCGAGCAGCTCAGGCGGCTTCACCGCTCGCTCACCTCGGTCGCGGACGTCCTCGCCGCACTCTTCGAGAGATGACGACGGCCACCCCCTTACGCAAGCAGTACCTCGACATCAAGCGCCGCCACGCCGACGCCGTCCTCCTCTTCCGCGTCGGCGACTTCTACGAGGCGTTCGACGACGACGCGCGCCTGCTGGCCCGCGAGCTGGACATCGTGCTGACCTCGCGGCCGATGGGGCGGGGCGTGCGCGTGCCGCTGGCCGGCGTCCCGCACCACAGCCTCGAACGGCACCTCGCCACGCTCATCGCGCGCGGCCACCGCGTCGCCATCTGCGAGCAGTTGACCGACGCGCCCGTCCGCGGCGAGTCGGCGGGCCGCGGCCTCATCGAGCGCGACGTCGTGCGCGTCGTGACGCCCGGCACCGTGCTGGAGACGGGGCTCCTCCAGAGCAAGGTCAACAACTACCTCGCCGCCTACGTCGCCGACGGCCCGCGCGCGGGCGTCGCCTACGCCGACGTGACGACGGGCGACTTCCAGGCGACCGAGCTTGAGGCCGGGGCGGCGCTCGCCGAGCTTCAGCGCATCGCGCCCTCGGAGCTGGTCGTCCCGGCCGGGCTCGACGCGAAGGGGTTGAGCCTGCCCGGCTTCATCACGCGCCGCCCCGACGCGGGCTTCGAGCCGGCGCGCGCCCGCCGCGCGCTACAGCAGCACTTCGGCGCGCGCACGCTCGCGCCCTTCGGGCTGGCGCGCTGGCCGCTGGCGACCGCCGCGGCCGCGGTCATCGTCGCCTACCTCGCCGAGACGCAGGCCGGCGTCGCCGAGCAGTTGACGCGCCTCGCCAGCTACAACCCGGAGTCCTTCATGGTGCTCGACGCGCAGGCCGCCCGCAGCCTGGAGCTGTTCGACAGCGCGGGCGACGCGCCGTCGCTGCTCGCCACGCTCGACGAGACGCGGACGGCGATGGGCGGCCGCATGCTCCGCCGCTGGCTGCGCCAGCCGCTCCTCGACCTCGCGGAGATAGCGCGCCGCCAGGAGCACGTCGCCTGGTTCGTCTCGCGCGAGCGCGACCGCGCGGAGCTTTCGGCCGCGCTCGAAAACGTCCACGACCTGGAACGCCTGTCGGGGCGCGCGCGCGCAGGGCTCGCCACGCCCTCGGAGGTGCTGGCGGTCAGGCAGAGCCTCGAAGCCGTGCCGCGCGTGCGCGCCGTGCTCGGGCGTGACGCGGCGCGTTTCGGCGCGTCGCTCGCCTCGCTGCCGACGTGCGAGGACGTGCTCGAACGCATCCGCGCGGCCGTCAGCGACGAGCCGCCGCGGCGCGGCGAGCACGCGGGCGTCATCCGCGAGGGCTACTCGGAAGAGCTGGACTCGCTGCGCGCGCTCCTGCGCAACGGCAGGACCTTCCTCGCCGAGATGGAGCAGCGCGAGCGCGCCCGCACGGGCATCAAGAGCCTGCGCGTCGGCTACAACAAGGTCTTCGGCTACTTCATCGAGGTCACGAAGCCGAACCTGCACCTCGTCCCCGCGGGCTACACGCGCAAGCAGACGCTCGCCGCCGCGGAGCGCTTCGTCACGCTGGAGCTGAAGGAGCACGAGTCGCTGGTGCTCAACGCGCAGGAGCGCATCGGCGAGCTGGAGGCCGGGCTCTTCCGCCACGTCTGCGCCGAGATAGGGAAGTCGCGCGACCAACTGCTCTCGGCCGCCGCGACGCTCGCGCACATGGACGCCGTCGCCTCGCTCGCGCAGGCCGCCGCGCGCTGGGACTACGCGCGCCCGTCGGTCGTGGACGAGCCGGTGCTGTCCGTCCGCGGCGGCCGCCACCCCGTCCTGGAGAGGCTGACCGAAGAGGGGCAGTTCGTCCCCAACGACCTGGAACTCGGCGGCGGCGCGCCCGAGATAGCGCTTATCACGGGGCCGAACATGTCGGGCAAGTCCACGTTCCTCAGGCAGGCGGCGCTCATCGTCATCATGGCGCAGGCGGGCAGCTTCGTGCCCGCCGCGGCGGCGACGGTCGGCCTGACCGACCGCGTCTACACGCGCATCGGGCTCTACGACCGCATCGGCAGCGGCGAGTCCACCTTCATGACCGAGATGACCGAGACGGCGCACATCCTCCACCACGCCACGCCGCGCTCGCTCGTGCTGCTCGACGAGCTGGGGCGCGGCACCTCGACCTACGACGGGCTGGCCGTGGCGCGCGCCGTCCTCGAATACGTCCACAACCACCCGCGGCTGCGCTCCAAGACGCTCTTCGCCACGCACTACCACGAGCTGACCGAGCTGGCCGAGACGCTGCCGCGCCTGCGCAACCTCCACGTCGAAATCGCCGAGCGCGGCGGCGAGCTGGTCTTCCTCTACCGCGTCGCGCCCGGCGTGGCCGAGGGGAGCTACGGCGTCTACGCCGCCAAGCTGGCGGGGCTGCCCGCGCCCGTCGTCCGCCGCGCCGAGGAGTTGCTGCGCGAGTACGAGTCGGCCGGCGTCTCGGCCGCCGACACGCGCGCCGCCGGCGAGGCGCTCGAACACTTCGACGCCACCGCCTGGGGGCGCGGCGCGCGCATCGTCGAACAACTCCTCGCCGCCGACCTCGACTCGCTCTCGCCCGTCGAAGCCCTCATGAAACTCTTCGAGCTGCGCCGCGCCGCCGAGGGCGAGCGCCAGAAGGAGACGAAGGCGCTCAAGAGCGCCTGAGCCGGGCGCGCGAAGGCGGGAGGCCGGGGATGAAGCGGGCGCCGTCCGGCGTTCCCCTCAACCCCCGGCCTCCCGCCTTCACGCTTCAGCCTTCACGCTTCAGCCTTCAGCCTTCAGCCTCAAGCCTTCCCTCGACCGGGTCCGTGTGAATCTGGACGCGGGAGCGCGGAATCTCTTTCTGGATGGCGCGGATGACGCGGACGGTGAGGTCGTGCGCCTGCTGGAGGGTCTGCTCGCGCTCGACTTCGAGGTGGAGGTCTATGAACTTGACCGAGCCGGAGCGGCGCGTGCGCAGGTCGTGGAAGCCGAGGACGCCCTCGCCGCCGAAGCGGCCGACGACCGCCGCGACCTTGGCGTCAATCGCGCGCGGCAGCCGCCTGTCCATCAGGACGTGGACCGAGTCGCGCCCGACCTCGAACGCCGACCAGAGGATGAAGCCCGAGATGGCGAGCGAGACGAGCGGGTCGGCCAGCGACCAGCCCGTGAGCGCCACGACGAGCAGCGCCGCCAGCGCCGCGCCGTTGGTGTAGACGTCCGTGGCGTAGTGGACGGCGTCGGCCGCGAGCGCCGGCGAGTCGGTGCCGCGCGCCGCGCGCCGCAGCCGCGCGACGAGCGCCAGGCTGACCCCGGCGGCCACGGCCATCGTCGCCACGCCCAGCCACTCCTGCGCGGTCGCGCGCGGCCAGAGCACGCGCCTGACCGCCTCGTAGACGAGCAGCGCCCCCGAGACGCTGATGACGAACGACTGGAAGAGCCCGGCGAGCGACTCGGCCTTGCCGTGCCCGTAGCGGTGGTCTTCGTCGGGCGGGCGCGCGGCCGCGCGCAGCGCGAAGTAGTTGATGACCGACGCGAAGATGTCCATCGCCGAGTCGAGCAGCGACGCCCACACGCTGATGGAGCCCGTCAGCCAGCCGGTCGCCGTCTTGAGCAGGATGAGGAAGGCCGCGGCGGCTATCGAGAGCCGCGCCGCCGAACTCTTCAGGCGCTCCTCGGACGCCGCGGCGCCGCGCGCCGCCGCCCGTTCTTCCGTGGGCTTCTGCATAAGAAAAGTCTCGCGCCGGATTTTAGCAAATCAGTGTCCGAGCGCGTCAGGGTGCTCTGACACCTCCTCGACCGGGCTCCCGCGCCGCCCGAGCGTGACCACGCCGACGCCCGCGAAGACCAGCAGCGCCGCGACGGCGTGGCGCAGACCCGGGCGCTCGGCCGAGCCGAGGAAGAGCGGCGCCGTCGCGAAGGCGAAAAGCGGCTGGAGGTAGATGTAGACCGCCACCGTGCTCGGCGCGACGCGTTCGAGCGCCCACGCGTTGAGGTAGTACGCGCCGACCGTCTGGACGAGGACAGTGTAGAGGAGCACGAGCCAGACGCCCGCGCCCACCTCCGCCACGCCCGCCCGCGCGAGGTGGTAGCCGCCGAAGGGGACGGCCGCCAGGCTCCCGAAGGCGAAGAGCCACGTCATGGCCGTCAGCGCGCCGTAGCGGCGGAAGACCGACTGCGAGGCGGCGAGGTACGCGCCGAACGAGAGCGTGTTGCCGGCGAGCATCAGGTTGCCGGCCATCGTCTCGGCCGACAGGCTCGCGCGGAAGGGGTCTATCAGGTAGACGACGCCCGCCGCGGCGACCAGCGTCCCGAGGCCCGTGCGCGCGCCCAGCCGCTCGCGGCCGAGGAGCGCGCCGAAGAGGAGCGTGAAGACGGGAATCGAGGCGTTGATGAGCGCGGCGTTGACGGCCGTCGAGAGCGAGAGCCCCTTGACGTAGAGGAACTGGTTGAAGACGACGCCGAGCAGGCTGAAGAGCGCGAGCCGCGCGAGGTCCGCGCGGCGCGGGACTTCGACGCGGCCGCGCGCGCGCATCAGGAGCATGAAGGCGAGCGCCGCGCCGCCGACGCGCACCGCGACCAGCCCCGTGCTCGGGACCACGCGCAGCGCGAACTTGCCCATGACGGGCCACGTCCCGAAGATGACCTGCACCGCGAGGAGCGCGAAGTGCGGCCCCGCCCCGCCCGTCCCTTTGGCAGACCTGTCAGACAACCTTTGTGCACCGCGCGGGCGCGGGCCGCGCCGGAACCCGCGTAAGGCCGCGGGGCCGCGGGGACGCGG
>DASVUF010000340.1:0-4395 GCA_036387195.1 Pyrinomonadaceae bacterium
AATCAAAAGTAAAAAGGCAAAAGGCAAAAATAAAAGTTCTTCGCGCGCGGCGCGGCCACACTTCTTACTTTTGCCTTTTGCCCTTCGCCTTCTTCCGCCTGCGGCGGGAGGCGGTTTAGGCCGTGAACGACGAGCCGCAGCCGCAGCCGCCCGTCGCGTTCGGGTTCTTGAAGGTGAAGCCCGAGCCCATGACGTTCGTCACGTAGTCAATCTCGACGCCGTTGAGGTACTGGGCGCTGAACATGTCCACGAACATGCGGACGCCGTTCGACTCGATGATGTGGTCGTTAGGGCGCGACTCCTCCTCGATGTTGAGGCTGTACTGGAAGCCCGAGCAGCCGCCCGGCACCACCCGCACGCGGAGCCCCGCGCTCTCGGGCAGCCCCTCCTCGCCCGACATGAACTTGCCGATCTCGGCGGCCGCCTGCTCGGTGACGTTGAGCGTCATCGTCGGAATCTGTGTCTCTGTTGCTGCCATTGTCTCTGCTCCTTGGTGATTATTCCCTGACCTGAAATTCTAAGCCTTCCGGCCGAGGACGACCAGCTCGGGCTTCATCGCCTCGATTGAAATCTGCCGGGCGACCTCCTCGGCCACGCGGCGGAACGCTCCGGCCTGCGCGGAGTCGGGGTCGCCGACGACGACGGGCACGCCCTCGTCGCCGCCCTCGCGCACCTGCATCCCCAGGGGCACCTCGCCGAGGAACGGCACGCCGTACTCGGCCGAGAGCCTGCGCCCGCCGCCCTCGCCGAAGATGTTGTAGCGCGCCCCCGTGTCCGGCGCGAGGAAGTAGCTCATGTTCTCGACGACGCCGAGCACGGGCACGTTGACCGTCTCGAACATCCTGAGCGCGCGCCGCACGTCCGAGAGCGCGACCTCCTGCGGCGTCGTCACCAGCACCGCGCCCTGCACGGGCACGAGCTGCGCCAGTGAGAGCTGCACGTCGCCCGTCCCCGGCGGCATGTCAACGATGAGGTAGTCCAGCTCGCCCCACTCCACGTCCTGAAGGAACTGGCGGACGAGCCCGTGCAGTATCGGCCCGCGCACGATCATCGGCTCGTCGCCCGGCTTGAGCACGGCCATGGACATCAGGCGGATGCCGTGCGCTTCGAGCGGGACGAGCTTGTTGCCGCTGACGCGCGGCTGGACGTGGCCGACGCCGAGCATCAACGGCACGTTCGGCCCGTAGACGTCGGCGTCCATCAGGCCGACGCGCGCGCCGTCGCGCGCGAGGCTCACCGCGAGGTTGACGGCCACCGTGGACTTGCCCACGCCGCCCTTCCCCGAGCTGACGGCCACGATGTTGCGCACGCCCGGCACGGTCAGCTTCTCGCCGAGCCCCCGGCCCTTGGGCACCTCGGCGTCCATCGTCACGCTCACCGAGGTCACGCCCGGCAGCGCCGCCACGACGGCGCGCGACTGCTCCTGCAACTGCTCGCGCACGGGGCAGGCGGGCGTCGTCAGCACGACGCGGAAACTGACCGCGCCGCCCTCTATCTTCAAGTCCTTGATAAAGCCGAGGCGCACGATGTCCTTGTGCAGGTCCGGGTCTTTCACCTGCGCCAGCGCGCCGTAAACGTCGGCCTCTGTCACTTGTGCCATCTCTAATAGGCGACGTGTGAAGGGTAAAGGGTGGCAGTTAAGAGCGAAGCCCTCGGCTCCTCCCGCCGCCCGCCGTCCCTCACCCGTCGCTCTCCCTTTCCGGTCTCAAAATCCTGTAAGAGCAGCGCGACGCGCCGCCGGCGATGCGCGACTCGCGGAAGACCTCCGCGCCGAGCAGCTCGCGGTAGACCGTCAGCTCCTGGTCGCAGAGCTGCCGGTACTCGCGCGCCAGCTCCGCCTGCGGGCAGTTCCACTCGGTCAAAAGGTACGAGCCGTCGCCGAGGCGTTCGGCCTCGGCCTCGTAACCCGTCTCGCGCAGCAGCTCGGTCAGCCGCCCGATGCGCGCGTCGAACCCCAAACCTTCGAGCTGCGGCCGGAAGCCCTCGGCCATCTCCGCCGCGCAGCCGCAGAAGACCGCGTTCAGCCCGCGCTCGCCCCAGACCTCGCCGACCTGCCGGAGCACCGAGCGCGCGAACAGGTCGTAGCGCTTCGGGAAAAGCTCCTCGGCCTTCGGCGTCAGGCGGAAGACGTGCGCGGGGCGGCCCCGGTCGCCGCGCGCCGGCGCGTGCTCGACGTAGCCCCCGCGCTCGAGCGCGTCGAGGTGCTTGCGCACACACTGCTTGGTGACGCCGAGCGCCTCGGCCAGCTCGTCCGCGCCCGAAGCCCCGCGCGCGCGCAACTGCTGCACGACTCCCGCGCGCGACGCCCCGAGCCCGCTTTTCAGAGTGGCTGCCACGACCGTTTCATGCTACTTTTGAGCCACGCCTTTTGTCAACCGACTGGTTGCTAAATTACGCGGCCGGCCGTTTTTAAAGCGAATTTTCGCACCCCTTTGACCAACGCCCGCTTTGGCAAACTCCAAAGTCGGCGGCGGCGCGCTCACGCGCTTCAGACTATGAGCAAAGACCCCACGGCGCGCTTCTCCTCGCGCGTCTCGGACTACGTCAAGCACCGGCCGGGCTACCCGCCGGCCGTCGTGCGGCTGCTCGAAAGCGAGTGCGGGCTCGGGCCCGGTTCGGTCGTCGCGGACGTGGGCTCGGGGACGGGGCTTCTGTCGGAGCTTTTCCTGAGGAGCGGGGCGCGCGTCTACGGCGTCGAGCCGAACCGCGAGATGCGCGAGGCGGGCGAGCAATTTCTCGCCGCCTACGCGGAGTTCGTGAGCGTGGACGGGCGCGCGGAGGCGACGACGCTCGACGAAGGTTGCGCGGACTTCGTCGCCGCCGGGCAGGCGTTCCACTGGTTCGACCCGCCGGCCGCGCGCCGCGAGTTCCTGAGGGTGTTGCGGCCGGGCGGCTGGGCCGTCGTCGTCTGGAACAACCGCCGCACGTCGGGCGCGCCCTTCCTCGAAGACTACGAGCGCCTGCTCCTCGAATACGGCACGGACTACAAAGAGGTCAGCGCGAGGTACGCCGAAGAGTCCTCGCTCGCCGCGCTCTTCGGGCCGGGCGAGATGAGGGCCAGGACTTTCGACAACGAGCAGGTCTTCGACTTCGAGGGGCTGCGCGGCCGCCTCGCGTCCACCTCCTACGTCCCGCGGCCCGGCCACCCGAGTTTCGAGCCGATGGCGGCCGCGCTCGAAGCTCTCTTCCGCCGCCACGAGCGCGCCGGCCGCGTCGTCTTCGCCTACGACACGAAGGTCTTCTACGGCCGGCTTGCCTTTTGACTCCCGCCTTCTTAGCATAGCCTCCGGTCTTCCCTTTGAAACTGTCCGTCCCGCGCGAACCCGTCCGCGCGCGTTCGCCCCCGAAGAGTCACATGAAGAAAAGACCCCGTGCCGTCGAGAAGCGCCGCGCCCACGCGCTCGCCGCGCTGCTTTCACTCTGCGCGCTGCTGCCGGCGGCGTCCGTCGCGCGGGCGCGCGCCGCGGCGCCGAAGAAGGCCGCGCCGGCCGCGCGGCAGCGACCCGCGCCAAAGCCGCGGGCGGCCGCCCCGCCCGCGGCGCCGCAGCAGGCTCGCGCGTCGGCGCGCGTGCCGCAGGAGATTCTGCTCCGCATCATGGCGGCCGAGGACGAGCGGCGCTGGGAGGAGGCGGACCTGGGCGCGCTGCTCAGGGACGCGAGCGCGGCGGTGCGTCGCCGGGCGGCGCTCGCGGCCGGGCGCATCGGCGACGAGGGCGCGGTCGGCCCGCTCGGCGCGCTCCTCAACTCAGACCGCGACGAGGCGACGCGCGCGGCCGCGGCCTTCGCGCTCGGCGAAATCGAGGCCGAGTCGGGCGCGCCGGCGCTGGTCGAAGCGCTGCGCCTGTCGAAGTCGCCGGAGTTGCGCGCGCGCGCCGTCGAGGCGCTCGGCAAGATAGCCGCCGCGCTCCCCGACGCGCGCGCCGACGTCAAGCGGCGCCTGGGCGAAGCCGTCAACAACGCGCTCGTCGCCGAGCACAGGCGCGCCAAGCCCAACCGCGCGCTCGTCCTGCTCGGCCTGACGGCGATGCTGCGCGCGCGGCCCGAGGGCGGGGCGCGCACGGTGGCGCTCTTCCTCTCCTCGGCGGACGCGCGCGCCCGCGCCGACGCGGCCAACGCGCTGACGCGGATGCGCGCCAAAGAGTCGCTCGAACGCCTGCGCGCGATGGTGGCGTCGGACGCCAGCGCGGAGGCGCGCGCCAACGCCGCGCGCGCGCTCGGCGTGGCCGAGGACGCCGCCGCCTTCGACCTGCTGGCGCGCGCGGCGGCGGCCGACGCGGACGCGCGCGTGCGCGTGAGCGCCGTCCGCTCGCTGGCGCAGTCGAAGGACGCGCGGGCGGCCGAGGCGCTCGTGCGGCGCGGCGGCGAGTTGTTCGCGGCCTACAAGTCGGCGCGCGT
>DASVUF010000341.1:0-24608 GCA_036387195.1 Pyrinomonadaceae bacterium
GCGTTTTACACGCGGCGCCCGCCGAACTCTTTTTAACTACCGGCCGCCGCCCGGCGGCCCGCCTCATTTCGCCGTGCTGGCCGTGAGGACGACGACGACGCTCTTGTCGGCGATGCTGGTCGTGCCGGCGACGACGCGCTCGCCCTCGCGCAGCGAAACCGGATTGCGGAAGCCGACGCTCTCGTAGACCACCTTGTCGCCGCCGAGCCAGAGCGGCATCTTCAAGTCCATCGCGAACTCTTCGACCTGCACGCGCGCCTGCCCGCCCGCGTTGTCGAGCGAGACGCCGCGCAAACCGTAGCTGTAGTAGACCGGGCTCTTGTTCGCGGGCGTGTCGTTCGCCAGCTTCAGGTCGGCGACGCCCTTGTTCGTGTTCTCGACGCGCCCCTCCTTGCCGCGCACGATCTGCGAGCCCATCAGGCTGAAGTTCTTCAGGCCGAGCGACGCCTGGAGCTGCCTGACCACGTCCGACAGCTCGGCCGGGTAGCGGTTCGGCAGCGCCTCGTCGTTCGAGGCGACGAGCATGTGTACGCGGAACTCGACCGTGGGGCGCGTGGCCTCGGGCGTGTCGAGGCGGCGGATGGCCTCCTCGATGATGGCGATGTTCTCGGGGAAGTCGCGGACGGTGATGGTGCGGAACTCCTGATTGGGCGAGACGACCGCGCCGCGGAAGCCGCTGGTGAGCGGCGAGAGCACGCGCGACAGGCTGAGCGGGTCGCGGTTCCTCACCTCGAAGACGCGGTTCTGGAACATCTTCTGCGTGACGAAGTTGTCGTCCTGCTTCGCCTGCTCCGTCTGCGCGTGCGCGGCCCCCGCGGCGCAGAGCGCGACGGCGAGGGCGAACAGGATTCTGCGTGAGTTTGAAATCATAGTCTCTCCTTCTGCCTGTGGGGACTCGGGGTTCTGCCGACCGACGCACGCCAGCCTTACACGCGCCCCCGCGCGAAAGGTTGCAGAAGAATTGGACGGCCGGCGAAACTGTTGGACGCGCGCGCAGGGCGGCGCGTACAATGCCCCGGCCGGCGCGGAAAGTCTCTGGCGGCGGGCATCCACCTACTTACGAAAGGACTGAGAGTCTTGATGTCGAAAGAGCGTGTGAAGCGCGGAGTCGTGTGCGCGGCGCTGGCCCTCGCCGCGTCCGGCGCGCTGTGGGGGCGCGCGGCCCTGTCGCAGGGGCCTGCGGCCGGCGACAAGCCCGTCGAGCAGACGCGCAAGAACATACAGGTGCTCAAGGGGCTGCCCGAGTCGCAGCTCATCCCCGAGATGAACTTCATCTCGGCCGCGCTCGGCGTGCAGTGCGGCTTCTGCCACGTCAACAAGGGGCGCGACCCGCAGACGGGGCAGACCAACTGGGTCTGGGAGAGCGACGAGAAGGAGGAGAAGAAGGTCGCGCGCGACATGATGCGGATGGTGCTCACCGTCAACAGCGGCGACTTCGGCCTGAGCCGCGGCCAGGTGACCTGCTACACCTGCCACCGCGGTCAGGAGCACCCGCAGAACCTCCCCGCGCTCCCGCTGGCCGCCCCGGCGCCCGGCGCGCGCCCGACGCCCCCTGCGGGCGGGGGCGCGGCCCCCGCGGCCGGCGCTCCCGCGGCCGGCGCGCCCGCGACCGGAGCCGCCCCCGGCGCGACGGCCGGCGGCGCCCACACGGCCGCCGCCGCGTCGAGGCCCGAGCTGCCGACCGTCCAGCAGGTCTTCGACAGGTACGTCGCGGCCGTCGGCGCGCCCGCGGCCGTCGCCAGGTTCCAGACGCAGGCCGTCAAAGGGACTATCACCGGCCCGCAGGGGCGCGCGCAGAATTACGAGGTGACGGTCAAGGGGGCCGACAGGTTCCTGCTCGTGACCGAGGGGCAGCAGGGCAAGGTCACGCAGGCGCTCAACGGCCCCGCGGGCTGGATTCTGACGCCGCGCGAGGGGCGCGCGCTCAACCCGCTGGAGCTGGCCAACGCGCGGCGGAGCGCCGAGTCGCTCGCCGTCCTGAAGTTCACGCCGGCGGCGACGATGCGGGTCGGCGGGCGCAGGAAGGTCGGCGACCGCGACGCCATCGTCGTCATTGACCGCCCGTCCGAGATGGTGCAGCGCCGCTACTTCTTCGACGCCGAGACGGGGCTTCTCGTCCGGGTCGTGACGCTCACCGACGCCGTCCTCAACCAGATACCCGAGCAGGTGGACTACGAGGACTACCGCGACGTCGAGGGCGTAAAGATGCCCTTCACCGTGCGCTTCTCGTCGGTCGTGCCGCTCCTCAACCAGACGCGCGCCGTCGCCGAGGTCAGACCCGGCGTCGCCGTCGAAGACGCGCTCTTCGCCATGCCTAAAAAGTAGGCGGCGGGCGGCGGGCGGCGGCCGCCGGAAGACCCTCGGTCGAGGGGGCGCGCGCGGGCGCCGACGCCCGAGCCTGAGCGGGCGTCGGCGCCCGGCCGCCGACCACCGCCCGCCGGTTCAACGATGCGACGAATTGATCTCACGAAGGCGCAGGCCGCGCGGTCGTCAACGATACGCGACATCAACCGGCAGTTCGTCCTCAACTACATCCGCGACCGCGAGCCCATCTCGCGCGCGGACATCGCGCGCTCGACCGAGTTGCAGCGCTCGACCGTCTCGACCATCGTCGAGGAGTTGAAGGAGGAGGGGCTCATCGAGGAGGTCGGGGCGGGCGTCTCCACCGGCGGCCGGCGCCCGACGCTGCTGCGGCTGCGCGCCGCCGGCGCCACCGCCATCGGCGTGGACGTCACGCCCTCGGCCACCACCATCGCCACCAGCGACCTCGTCGGCCGGGTGCTCTCGCGCGAGCGCTTCGAGAACAGCCCGCGCCCCGTAGAGCTGGCCGCGCAGGTCATCGAGCGGCTGCGCGAGATAGCCGCGCGCGAGCACCAGGGCGCAATCGCGGGCGTCGGCGTCAGCCTGCCGGGGCTCGTTGACACCGTCAGCGGCCGCGCCATCTACATCCCCTACTTCCGCTGGCGCGACTGGCCCATCGCCGAGGAGATAGAGCGCGCGACCGGCCTGAAGGCGCGCGTGGACAACGACGCCAACGCCGCCGCGCTCGCCGAGTTGTGGTTCGGCCGGCCCGAGGTCAGCGAGGCGCGCGACTTCATCATCGCGCTCGTCGCCGAGGGCATCGGGACGGGCATCGTCTTCGACGGCCAGATTTACCGCGGCGAGCGCGGCGCGGCCGGCGAGTTCGGCCACATGATAGTCGCGCAGAACGCGCCCGTGGCCTGCTCGTGCGGCAACAGCGACTGCTGGGAGGCGTTCGCGTCCGAGCGCGCCGCGGTCGCGCGCTACGTGCAGAACTCGGGGCGGCGTGTGGAGCCGGACGCGCCGGTCGGCTTTGAAGAGGTGGTCGAGCGCGCCCTCGGCGGCGAGCAGGCGGCCATCTGCGCCCTGACCGAGACGGCGCACTACCTCGGCATCGGCATCTCGAACCTCATCGTCGGGCTCTCGCCCGAGGCGGTGGTGGTCGGCGGCCGCATCACGCGCGCGTGGCCCATCATCGCGCCCTCGCTCGAAGAGACCATCAAGCGCAGCATCCGGCGCGGGCTCCCCTCGGCGCGCATCGTCGCCTCGACGCTCGTCGAGCCCACCATGATGGGCGCCATCAGCCTCGTCCTCGCCAGCAAGTTCGGGCTGGCCGAAACCTGAAGCGGAGCGGTGGACGGTAGACAGTAGACGCTGGAAAAAGACGGCGGCCGCGAGGACTCTTTCAACTCGCGGCCGCCGTCTTTTTCCGGCGGCGGGCGCCTTCGCGCGGCGCGGGCGGCGTCGCCCCTGACGACGGCCCTGCACGAATCGGGAAGGGGGGGTGGCCCGCGGGCGTCCGCCGCGTCGAAATTCTTTCGCGCGCCGGCGTGGGGGCGCGCCCTGTACCGTTACGAAACGTCCAGGCGGCGTACAAGCAGACACGGCGCGCGGGCGTGGGCGGCCGCGGTGATACTTTTACCGGAAGTTTTACGCTATTGCAGTTAAGGCGGGCGCGGCATATCGGTTGCCCTGTCAGACGCCCGAGAGTTTTTCCACAGACGGTTACGGACGGTTCAGGAGTCTTGTGATGAGAAGAAGAAGCTTCGCGGCGATTTTCGCAGTCCTTTTGACGCTCGCGGCCTCGGGGCCGGCGCTGGCGGCCTCGGAAGGCGCGCAGGATGACACGGACGTGCGGAAGGTGGACGCGAAGGTCGTCGAGGTCAACGACCGCCACATCTCCATCCTCGCGCGCACGGGCGTCGAGCACGTCATCGCCACCGACGCGGCCGACACGCACGTCACGCTCAAGGGCAAGCGCGTCGAGATGAAGAAACTCCGCGTGGGCGACGTCGTGACGGTTGACCTCGACGCGTCGAACCCGCTCAAGTTCGCGCGCCGCATCATCATCGGCGAGCAGGCCGGCGAGACGCTGACCGCCGCCCGCGACTGACGCGCCGCGCGCTCGGCGGAAATCATCTCTCAAAGACTGCCGCCGTTGGCGTTGACCTCCTTCGGGAGACTCCGCTGACGCGCGGCAAAACGAAAGCCGCCCGGCTCCCTCGCTCTTAGTGAAGCCGGGCGGCTTTCAGTGTGTCCGCGGCTCCGCGCCACGCCCGAGGGCGCTCAGCGCGTGCATCAACGTCCCCGCGGAAAGGATGACGACCGCGGGCAGGGTGAAGTGGCGCCTGAGCCCCGGCGCGCCCGGCTCCGTGAAGAAGGCCGCGAGCATCAGCGCGGGCGAGAGCAGCACGAGCGCCGAGCCGAACAACTGCAAAGCCCTCCGCCGCCCGCCGCCTTCGAAACGCAGGTAAGAGCCGAGCCCCAGATTCACGAGCCCCGCGAGCAGCAGGTAGATGTGGCGCGAGCGGTACATCACGCGCGCCGTCTCGCCCAGAGCGCCCGACCTCACGTCCAGGTAGTCCATGTACTGGCCCGTCAGCAGGAAGACGAACACGGCCGACGCCCCGACGAGCAGGTGGAGGAGTCTCATGCGTTCTGTAAGCGCGGGGGCGGAGTCTACAGGCGGTAGTGGACGCGGCCGCGCGCGCGCGCGTCCTCTTCGAGGCCGAAGTTCTGTAGGCGGAGCGAGACGTCGGCGTCGAGGTCGAGGCCGTCGCGCTGGCCCGCCTGTAGCTTGACCGTGCCGGCGGCGGCGATCATCGCGGCGTTGTCGGTCGAGAGGTGGCGCGAGGGGAAGTAGGCGGGGACGCCGAGCCGCGCGCCCGCCTCGCGCGACGCCTGGCGCAGCGCCTCGTTGCAGGCGACGCCGCCCGCGACGATGAGCGTCCGCGGCCGGTGCTCCGCGGCCAGCCGCTCGGTCGTGCCGACGAGCGAGCGGATGACCACGTCCTGAAAGCTCGCCGCCAAATCCTTGACGGCCTGCGGCGGCTCTTCGCCCTCGGGCACCGGCTTCAGCCCCGTCTCGCGGACGTGCTTGGAGACGGCGGTCTTCAGGCCGCTGAAGCTGAAGTCGGGCAGCCCGTCGCCCATCCGCGGCGTGCTGAAGCGCACGGCGCGCCGGTCGCCCTCGCGCGCGAGCCTCTCGATGACGGGCCCGCCCGGGTAGCCGAGCCCCAGCATCTTCGCCACCTTGTCGTAAGCCTCGCCCGCGGCGTCGTCGCGCGTGCGCGCCAGCACGCGGTAGCGCCCCGGCTCCGGCACGAGAAACAGGTTCGTGTGGCCGCCCGAGACGACGAGCGCGAAGGCCGGGTACTCGATCGGCGGGTTGTCGAAGACGACCGAGTAGATGTGCCCCTCGATGTGGTTGACGCCGACGAACGGCTTCTCCAGCGCGTAGGCCATCGCCTTCGCGAACGAGAGCCCGACGAGCAGCGAGCCGACGAGCCCCGGCCCGCGCGTGACCGCGACGCCGTCAATCTCCTCCCTGGCCACGCCGGCGCGCGCGAAAGCCTCCTCGACGACGGGCACGATCTTCTCCAGGTGCTCGCGCGAGGCCAGCTCGGGCACGACGCCGCCGAACCGCCTGTGAATCTCGACCTGCGAGGAGATGACCGACGAGAGCATCTCGCGGCCGTCGCGCACGAGCGCCGCCGCCGTCTCGTCGCAGGAGCTTTCGATGCCGAGCACTAACATGCCTGAACCGCCTCCGGTGATTTTTACCTGCCGCCCCTATCTTAGCAGCCGCGCCCGGCCGGCGCGCGCCGGGCGAAATAAGTCTTGGACTAAACCGTACGATGTCATTATACTCTCGCGCTACCTCGCGGAGCTTCCGGCCGCCGGCGCTCGCCCTTCATGCCCCGCCGGCGACGGCAGTTTTCAGCGCCCAGAGCCCTCAAACCCGGAACGTTTTATTTAACCCCGAAGGAGAAAAATCAGCATGGCAATCACGGTTGTCAACGCGACGCCCGCGCAGGGGCTGGAGTTCAGCATCTGCGGCTACGTGGACGGCTCGGCCAACCCCCCGATGTGGTCGGGCTCGCTCGGCCCGGTCAACACCTCCGGCTCGCAGATTCAGATGGACGTGAGCGGCTACGACGCCTACAGCGTGGGCTTCTACATCGTGGGCTGGAACGGCGACAACTGGCCCGTCACGTGGTCGAAGCAGGTGCCGGACGACTCGACGGTCTCATTCGCAATCAACGTCTTCGCTTAAGGAGGAGGAGGAACGACATGGCAATCACGGTTGTCAACGAGACGTCCGCGGTGGGGGTGGAGTACCTCGTCTGCGGCTACGTGGACGGGTCGGCCAACCCCCCGATGTGGTCGGGGACGCTCGACCCTGGCAAGCCCGAGACGGTGGAGGTGAGCGGCTACATGACCTACGCCGTCGGCTTCTGGCCGGTGGGCTGGCTGCCCAACGACCAGATGTCCATCGCGTGGTCGCCGGAGGTGACCGACAAGACGAAGGTCGCGCTCGCCATCAACATCTTCTAGCTCAGCGCCGGCGCGCGTCGCCGGCCAGCACCTCCCGGAAGAGGGCGTCCCAGCGCGCCGCGATGTTCTCCCAGCGGTACTCGCCCCGCGTCGCGTTGCGGTACGCCCTCTCCGACATCTCCGCCAGCAGCCCGCGGTCGGCGTAGAGCCTCTCCAGCGCCTCGGCCACGCCCTCGGGCGTCACCAGCCACGCCTCGGTCAGAATCTTCTCGAAGATGACGCTCATCGCCGGCTCGACCAGCAGCCCCGAGCCCTCCCACAGCTCGGCGCACGCGCTGTGCCGCGGGACGACCTGCGCGGCGCGCGTCGCCGCGTGCTCGAAGCTCGCGAGCCCCCAGCCCTCGGCGCTCGAAGTGTTGAGCCCCACGTCGCACGCGTTGTAGACGAGGTTGAGCTGCCGCGCCGAGACGCCCTGGATGGTCATGTTCAGGCTCGACATCAGCACGCGGTCCTCGACGCCGTAGCGCCGCGCGAGCCGGATGACGTTCCAGCCGACGTCCTCGACGCCCATGTGCAGGAAGAGGTGGACGCCCTCGGGCTTGTCGCGCGCGAAGAGGGCGAAGCCGCGGACGGTCGTGTCAATGCGCTTGCGCGGCTGGTTGCGGTTGGCGTTGAGGACGATGAAGCGGCGCTCGGGGTCGCCCATGTCGGGGAAGAGGAGCCGTCGCGCCTCGACGCGCGGCGAGACGCCCCCGGCGGCGTCGAGCGGGCGGAAGGTGTCGGTGTCCACGCCGTGCGGGATGACCTCGACGGCGGGGAAGTCGAACGCGGGGTCTTTGGCGCGCTGCGCGGCGGCGGCGGCCTCTATCTGCGCGCGGCCGAACTCGGTGTAGGCGACGCAGCGGCGGACGCCGGCGAGCGGCCCGACGCCCTCGGCCTCGATGGGCCCGCCGTCCACGGGGCAGTAGAGGACGACGGGCGGCGCGTCCTTCATCTTCCGCAGCGCGCCCAGGTAGGCGTGCTGCACCCAGAGGTCGTTGAGGATGAAGACGAGGCGCGGCCGCAGCCGCTCGACGAGCGCGGCGACGCGGTTCGCGCCCCAGCGGTCGCCGCCGAGTTCGGCCGGGTAGACCGCCCAGCCGTAGCCGTGCGGGTCGCCGCGGTAGTTGGTGCCGAGGTGGTGAATCTCGTAGCGGGAGGAGAGCGGCCGGAAGATGCCCTCCATCACGCGCGCGAAGCCCGTGGGCACGGCGGCGTCGCCCGCGACGAGGATGCGTGGTCGCTCGGTCTGTTGGCTCAAGGGTCGGGGGCCGCCCTCCCGTCAGCGACGCTTCCAGCGGACGCCGTCGCGCGTGTCTTCGAGGGTGATGCCCTGCGCGGCGAGTTGGTCGCGTATCTCGTCGGCGCGGGCGAAGTCGCGGCGGTGACGCGCCTCCTGCCGCTCGTCGATGAGCCGCTGAATCTCTTCGTCGAGCATCGCGGCCTCCTCCTCGGGGAAGACGTTGAGGACGGAGTTGAAGCGTTCGAGCAGGGCGAGGATTTCGCGCCGGTCGTCCTCGCGCACCGCGCAGGAGTCGAGCGCGGTGTTGACCTCGCGCCGCAGGCCGTGGATGGCCGCCAGCGCCACCGACGTGTTCAGGTCGTCGTCCATCCCCGCCTCGAACTCTTCGAGCGCGCGCGCCGCGGCCGCCTTCAACCCGGGGTTCGAGCCGGGCTCGGCGCGCGCCTGCGTCAGCCGCGCGCGGAAGGCGCGCAGGGACTCGACCGTCTTCTCGGCGCCCTGCAACCCCTCGAAGGTGAAGTTGAGCTGCTTGCGGTAGGGCACGCTCAGCAGCAGGTAGCGGATGGCCGTCGGGTTGAAGCCCTTCGCCTTCAGGTCGCGGAAGGTGTAGTAGTTGCCGAGCGACTTCGACATGGACTCGCCTTCGACCTTCAGGTGCTCGGCGTGGAGCCAGTAGCGCGCGAACTGGCGGCCGGTCGCGCCCTCGGACTGCGCGACCTCGTTCTCGTGGTGCGGGAAGACGAGGTCGATGCCGCCGGCGTGGATGTCGAACGTCTCGCCGAGGTACTTCATGGACATCGCCGAGCACTCGATGTGCCAGCCGGGGCGCCCCTTGCCTATCTCGGTGTCCCACGCCGGCTCGTCGGGGTCGCCCTGCGCCTTCCAGAGCGCGAAGTCGCGCGCGTCCTCCTTCTCGTACTTGTCGGTGGCGACGCGCTCGCTGCCGCCGACGATGTTGCCGGCGAAGTTGATCTTGGAGAGCTTGCCGTAGCCGGGGAACGAGCCGATGCGGTAGTAGTAGGAGCCCTCCGACTCGTAGGCGTGGCCCGAGTCGCGCAGCCGCTTGATGATTTCGACCATCTCGGCGATGTGGCGCGTGGCGCGCGGCGTCACCTCGGGGCGCTCGGCGCCGAGGGCGTCGAAGTCTTCGAGAAACGCCTCGGTGTACTTGGCCGTGTACTCGTCAATCGTCTTGCCCTGCTCGGCCGAGAACTTGATGATGCGGTCTTCGACGTCCGTGATGTTCATCACGTGCGTCACCTCGAACCCCTTGTACTTGAGGTAGCGGCGCAGCACGTCGCCGAAGGCGGCCATCGTGCGGAAGTTGCCGATGTGCGCGTAGTCCCAGACCGTCGGGCCGCAGATGTAGAGTTTGGCCTTGCCTTCTTCGATGGGGCGGAACTCTTCTAGGCGGCCGGAGAGGGTGTTGAAGAATTTGAGCATCGGCGGTTGTCTGCCAGGCAGGTGAGGGGCGCGCCGCCCCGCGTCGGTGTCGCGGACGCGGGGCGGCGCGCCCCGGGGTTATCTGAGGCCGAAGTTGTATGTGACGTAGCCCGAAACCTTGACGGGCTCGCCCGAGAGCAGCGTCGGCGAGAAGCGCGCCAGGCGCGCGGCCTCCTCGGCCGCCTCGCGGAGCATGAAGGGGCCGCTCTCGGCCTCGGCCGTCTCGACCAGCCCGCCCTCGCCCACCAGCACGCGGACGGCGACCGCGCCGCGCACGCCCGTAGACATCGCCTCGGCCGGGTAGAGCGGCGCCGGCTTGCTGACGGCCTTGCCGTCGAGCACGCCGCCGTGGACGACCGCCGCGGCGCGCTTCTTGAAATAGCACGAGTTGCGCGGCGCCGGCGGCGGCGGCGCGTCCATCGCCGGCGCGGCGACGAGGACGGCCGCGCGCGAGGCGGCGTGCTTCCCGCAGCCCGCCTTGCCTTTGAGGCCCAAGAGCGAGCTGGCCGTGACGCCGACGCCGAAGGTTATCAATGCGACGAGAAGACGAAGGCCGTAGACGAGCATCCTGTTTCTCCTTCCTGAACGACACGTGGCCGGGGAGCGCTTCGCCAGAGAGTCTAGGCAAGGACGGACGGACAGTCAAACATTTGTCGCCCGCGCGCCGCGAGCGCAGAGAAGAGCGCCGGCGCCGCTACCCGCCGCCGCGCGCAAAGTGTTCGAAGCCGCCGGGGCGCAGGGGGCGAGCGCGCCCGCCGCGGACGAGCGTGACGCGGCCGCGCTCGCCCGTGACCTCGCCGACGCGCGTGACGGGCACGCCCGCGACCTCGCGCGGGAGCCGCGCCGCCTTGCGCGGGCTGACGGCCAGAAGCAGCTCGAAGTCTTCGCCGCCGTCGAGCGCCAGCGCCAGCGCCTCGTCCGCGCCGAAGCCCGCCGCCGCGAGCAGCGGGTCAACCGGCAGAAGCTCCGACTCTATCCGCGCGCCGACGCCGCTCTCGCGGCAGACGTGCGCGAGGTCGGACGAGAGCCCGTCGCTCAAATCAATCAGCGCGGTCGCCAGCCGCCCCTCGCCGAGCAGCGCGCCCCACTCGACGCGCGGCGTCGGCCTGGTCTGCCGCAGGACGAGCCCGCGCTCCGCGCGCGTGAAGCGACGCGCCGAAGGGGGGGCGGGGGGCGCGGACGAAGGCGGGGCCGACGTAGACTGTCTTGAACGGGGGCGCGCGAGCGCGCGGCGATTTCGTCCGGCGCGGCCCTCAAGGAGCCGGAGGCCGCCGGCCGCGCCGCCTAGCTGGCCCGTGACAAAAAGCAGGTCGCCCGGCCGCGCGCCGTCGCGCGTCAGAGCGCGCCCGCGCCTCACCTCGCCCAGCACGACCGAGTCCACGACGACGCGCTCCGGCGTGCTCGACGTGTCGCCGCCGACGACGCGCACGCCGTGCGGCTCGGCCACTTCGCCGACGCCGCGGTAGAACTCCCACGCGAAGCCGCTGCGCCAGCGCGCGCGCGGCACGCCGACCGACAGCAGGCAGAAGCGCGGCCGCGCGCCCATCGCCGCCACGTCCGACAGCGACACGGCCGCCGCCTTGCGCCCCACGTCGCGCGGCGAAGACCACCCGGCCGCGAGCCGGAAGTCAACGTCTTCGACCAGCATGTCGGCCGTGATGACCGTGTCGAAGCCCGCGCGGAAGCGCAGCACGGCGGCGTCGTCGCCGACGCCCCTGACGAGTGACGCGCGGCGCGCGACGCGTGACGGGCGCTCGTCGGCCGCGAGGCGCGCGAGTTCCCGGCGGCGGAGGCGCTCGATGAAGTCGAACTCCCCGCCGCCCGTCAACTCGTCACTCATCACACGTCACTCGTCGCTGATTTAGAGATTTCGTCGGAGGGAGTCGAGCCCGGCCTGAATCGTCTCGGGCGAGGTCGAGAAGGAGAAGCGCAGGCGCCCCTCGCCGTGCTCGCCGAAGACCGAGCCGGGCACGGTCGCGACCTGCGCGCGTTCGAGCAGGATGTCGGCCGCGGCGCGGCTGTCGGCGTGGACGCGCGTGGCGTCGGGGAAGGCGTAGAAGGCGCCGGCCGGCGGGTCGCAGTGAAGCCCCGCCTCGCGGAGCCCGGCGACGAGCATGTCGCGCCGCCGGCGGTACTCGCGCCGGATGCCTTCGTAGAAGTCGGCCGGCAGGCCGAAGGCCGCGACCGCCGCGTGCTGCGAGGGCGTCGAGACGCCGTTCGTCGTGTAGAGCAGGCACTTCTTGAGGCCCGTCATCCACGGCTCGGCGGCCGCCGTGTAGCCGACGCGCCAGCCCGTCATCGCGTAGGACTTCGAGAGCGTGTAGCAACTGATGGTGCGCTCCCACATCCCTTCGAGCGAGGCGATGGAGACGTGCTCGCCGTCGTAGACGAGGTCTTCGTAAGCCTCGTCGGCGACGACGACGAGGTCGCGCTCGCGCGCGAAGCGCGACACCTCCTCGGCCTCCTCGCGCGTGAAGACGAGCCCCGTCGGGTTCTGCGGCGTGTTGAAGTAGAGGGCGCGCGTCTTCGCCGTCGCGTAGCGCGCCATCGTCTCGCGGAAGCCGTCCCGCCGCGCCTCGGCGCTCGGGACGAGGACGGTCTTGCCCTCGCAGTGCGAGATGAGGTCGCGGATGGGCGTCCAGAAGGGCGAGAAGACGAGCACCTCGTCGCCGGGGTCTATGACCGACTGAAAGGCCGCGAAGAGCCCCTGCATGCCGCCGTTGAGGATGATGACGTCCTCCTCGCGCGCCGGGATGCGGTTGCGCTCGCGGAGCTTGGCGGCGGCGGCCGCGCGCAGCTCGGGGACGCCGGACGACGGCGCGTAGCGCGTGCGGTTCTCTGCGAGCGCGCGCGCCATCGCCTCCTTGATGGGCTCGGGCGTGTCGAGGAACGGCTCGCCGCCCTCGAACTGGTAGACGGCGGCCCCCTGCGCGCGCAGCCCCATGACCTTGTTGCGAATCTTGACGATGTCGGAGAACCCGACACCTTCGAGCCGCCCCGCGAGGCGGAAGACAGAAGGAGATGTTGACACGGCGCGCGGCGAACCTCCGTTTATGTTTTCGGGCAAGCGCGGATTATAGCCCTACACTCGGCGGGGCGTCCAACACGTCCCCGCCGGGCGCGTTGAGGAAATCGTCGGCGCACGGCCCCAAATCGTGTACGCCGCCCGCACGAAGAGGGGCGGAGCCCGCCGGCCCCTTCTTACATTTCGGCGACAAAATGATTGCGACGCCGCGGAAAGGCTCAACCGTCGGCGGAAGTTTGCTAGATTGTCTCCGCCGCCTGCGGACGGCCTAGACAGAGGAACGGCAGTTGCCACTCTCCCCGGCGTGTACGCTCATTCACGTGCGTCCTAAAAAGTTCATTCGACAGTTCGAGGAGACCCAGACCGATGACGACTTCCAACAAGATTCTACCCGTGGCGCTCGTGGCGGCACTGCTCGGCGGCACGGTCGGCGCGTTCGTCATGCGCCCGAGCGACAGCAACACCCCCGAGGTGGCGAAGGCCACGGCCGCGCCCGAGAGGAACAGCCTCGTCGCCGGCCAGACGGCCACCAACCCGGCCGACGAACAGAAGAACCTGCTCGAAGACGAGTTGGCGAACGAGACCAAGAACATGTCCGAAGAGGAGCGCGCGGCCTTCAAGGACGGCTTCCTCGAAGGCGTCGAGGCGGCGCGCGAGACGAACCTGACGACCGCCGCGGCGACGATGGCGGCGGCGGCCCCGGCCGCGACCCGCGTCGTCAACCGCAGCGCGGCGCGCAGCACGCGCACCCGCACGGTCGCCCGTAACAGCGCGCCCCGCCGCGTCTACTACGACTACGGCCAGAACAAGGGTCGCTCCTTCTGGCAGAAGCACCGCGACAAGCTGACGGTGGCGATGGGCGCGGGCGCCGGCGCCGGCATCGGCGCGCTCGTCGGCGGCAAGAAGGGCGCGCTCATCGGCGGCCTCGCGGGCGGCGGCGGCTCGGCGCTCTACACCTACAAGCTGCGCAAGCGCAACCGCAACTACTAAGGGGCGACGCCGATGCGTAGAGGTCTGAAGACGGCCCTCCGGGGCGTGACTTCGGCCCTGCTTTTGGCGCTGCTACTCGACGGGCGGGCGGCCCCTGCATTTCCGGGGGCCGCCCTTTTCCGTCCGGCGCAGACGGCGGAGGCCGGGCGGAGAGGCGCGCTCCCGACGCCCGTCAACTTCCGCGAGTCCGAAGGGCGCGGGCTGCTGGTCAGGACCTGGGTCAACGGGGCCGGGCCCTTCGAGTTCGCGCTCGACACGGGCGCGGGCGCGACCATCCTTTCGAGGCGCGCGGCCTCCGAGGCGCGCGTCGAGGTCGAGGCCGGCGGGCGCGGCGTCGTAATCGGCGGCCTGAGCGGCGCGACCGCCGGCGGCGCGCAGAAAGCCTTTGTGCGCACCGTCGCGCTCGGCGCGCGCGAGAACTCCTTGCCCGCCCGCGGCCTTTTCGTCATCGCGCCGGGGCTGCCCGAAGACGTGGACGGCGTCCTGGACCCTTCGGAGGTCTTCGGCTCGCTCGGCTTCGTCATAGACCTGCCGGCCGGCCGGCTCAGTTTCTTCGACCCGCGCACGCAGCCGCTCCGCGCCCTGGACGCGCCGGGCGACGGCGCGGTCGTGCCGTGGCTGACCGAAGGCGGCGCCCGCCGACCTTTCGTCATGCTGGGCGAAGGCCGGCGCGCTCTGATAGATACCGGCTCCGGCTTTGGGCTGGCGGTCAACGAGTCGGCGGCGCGCGCCCTCGGGGTGCTCGCCACCGAAGGGCGCGGACGCCGCGGGACGCGCGACCTCGCGGGCGGGGAAGTCGCCGCGCGGCGCGTGCGCGCCGCGACCGTCCACGTCGGCCCGCTCGCCCTGCGCGGGGTGCCGACCGACCTGCTCGTGCGCGCGCAGAAGGGCGCGCCCGTCATCCTCGGCCGCGACGCGCTGCGCCCCTTCCGGCTGACCTTCGACCCCCTGAGCCGCCTCATCATGCTCGACCCCGCCGACGACTGAACCATCCCGCACGCTAACAATAACGTTGACAAGGGTTTGAGCCGCGGTTAACATTGTCCCCGCTTGACCCGGCGGCCGCCTTCGTGTGTTAGGCCGGTCGCCCGAAGCCCGAACGCGCGCGACGAGCGGGGGCAGACAAAGCGCCAGACGCGGGAACTCCCTTCAGCCATGAACCGAGCGGCCGTCTCCATCCCCGAAAAGCTCTTCTTCAAGATCGGGGAGGTGTGCGACATCACAGGGATACAGGCGCACGTGCTCCGCTACTGGGAGTCTGAGTTCCCGATGCTCGCGCCGCAGAAGAACCGCGCGGGGCAGCGCACCTACCGCAAGCGCGACGTCGAGATGGTCTTGCGCATCAAGGAACTGCTCTACGAAGACCAGTACACCATCGCCGGCGCCAAGAAGCGCCTGACGAACGAGCTGCGCGGCGCGAGCAAGCTCAAGGTCGTCACCCCGGACATGAGCGCGCAGGCCCTCGGCGCCCCACTGGCCCCGCAATTCGTCCCGACGCCGGCGCCCGAGGCGGAAGAGCCGCCGCCGCCCGACTTCGCCGACGCGGACGCCGACCCCGAGTACTTAGAGCCGGCGCCGGACGCCTACGTCTCGCGGCCCGAGCCGCCGCAGACCGACGAAGGCCGCGCCGCGCTCCGCCGCCTGCGCGAGCAGTTGCGCGACATCATGCTCCTGCTCGAAGCCGAAGAGCCCCGCTCCGGCCCGCGCCGCCACTAAAGTCACGCGCCCGCGCGCCCGCCTCATTTGACCAAAACGCCGATTCCATAGATACTAAACGCCGTCACGGGATGTGGCGCAGCCTGGTAGCGCGCTCGCTTGGGGTGCGAGAGGTCCCGAGTTCAAATCTCGGCATCCCGATACATAAAAGCCTTCGACCTATGACGGGTCGAAGGCTTTTGTTTATCGTAGGGTCGAGAAAATTTCGCCGCCGCGGGCTACTTCGAGCCGGCGGCCTGACGGATGAGCTGGCGGAGCCTTTCGGCCTTCTCGGGGTTGAGCGACTTGAGCGCCTCGTGCTGCTTCTCGGCCGCGGCGACGTCGCCCTGGCGTAGCTGCGCGGAGGCGAGCAGGAGCCGCGCGTCGGCGTCGTCGGGTCTGAGCCGGACGGACTGCGCGAAGGCGGCCGCCGCCTCCTTCGGCCGGTTGAGCTTGTCGAAGGTGTTGCCGAGGTTGAAGAAGGCGTCGGCGTCCTGCGGGTTGAGCCGCGCGGCCTCCTGAAAGGCGCGCGCCGCCTCCTCCTGCTCGTGCAGGCGGTCGTGGACGTTGCCGAGCTGGAAGAACGACTCGGCGTGCTTCGGGTCGAGGCGCGTGGCCTGTCGGAAGGCGGCGGCGGCCTCGCCCGGCTGGTTCAGCTTGAGGAGCGCGAGCCCTTCGAGGTAGAAGCCCTCGGCGCTGCGCGGCGCGGCCCTGCGCAACTCGCCGAGCGCCTCGGCGTACTTCCCGAGCTTGTACAGCTCCCTGGCGCGCGCGTCGGGTTCGAGCCGCGCGAGGGCGGCGCGCTCGCGCGCGGCCTCGGCCGCCCTGCCGGCCTTCTCGTAGACCTCGGCCAGACGGAGGTGAAGCTCGGCGTTGTCGGGCTGGAGTTTGAGCGCGCTGTTGAAGGCGTCGGCCGCCGCGTCGTGCCTGCCGGCCGAGGCGTAGGCGATGCCCATCTTGGAGAACGCCTCGACGTTCTTCGGCTTCTTCGCGGCGACGAACCTGAACTCCTCGGCGGCCTCCGCGTACTTGCCCGAGGCGAGGTAGATTGTGCCGAGGTTGTAGTGCGCCGCGGGGTCTTCGGGGTTCTCGCGCACGTCCTGCTGGAAGGTCGTCTCAGAGACTTCGACCGCCCCGGGCGGCGTCGTCGGCTGCGGCTGTGGCGCCGCGGGGGCGGAGTTCGCGCCCGCGCCGCCGCCGGCCGCCGCGTCGGGCCGGCCGTCGGACTTGCAGGAGGCTGAAGACAGAAGTAGCGCGGAGAGAATCAGCAGCGGGGGCAGACTTTTCATCGGGTTCATCTCGCAGGGCGTCGGCGCGCCGGGGGCGGACGCGCCGGGACATTTAAACAGCCCGCCGCCCGCGAGGCAAGAAGGCGCCGGCGGCCCGCGCTCACTTCAGGTCGGTGACGGCTATCTCGGAGATGAGCGTGCGGTGGAGGGGGCAGCGGTGGGCTATCTCCTGAAGGCGCGCGCGCTGCTCCTCCGTGAGGTCGCCTTCCAACTCGACGGCGCGCTCGATGTGGTGGACGAAGCCGTCGAGCGCGCTCCCGCACTCGGCGCAGTCCTTCGCGTGGACGCGGCGCTGGCTCAGGCGGACGCGGACGCCCGTCAGCGGCCACTGCTTGCGGCGCGCGTAGAGCGTCACGGTCATCGAGACGCAACTGCCGAGCGCGGCCAGCAGCAGCGTGTAGGGGTCGGGCCCCGCGCCCTCGCCGCCCAACTCGGCCGGCTCGTCCGTGACGAGCGTCCGCCCGTCGCCGTAGCGGACTTCGTTGCGCAGGTTGGAGAGGGAGGTCACGGTCACTTCGCTCATGCTTCTTCTCCTTCGGGAGCTTCGGGCGTTCGGGCGGGCGCGGCGTGAAGGTTAACGCCGAAGGGCTCGGCGGGCAAAGCGCGGCGGGCGAAAAAAAAGAGGCCGGCGAACCGGAACGCTCCGGCCCGCCGACCAGCTTCACTCAAAAGGAGGTTAACCGTCTATCTCGACCGGCCCGTTCTGGCGTAGAGGTTGACCGCAAAGAGCACCGTTAGAGCCAACGTCATCGCTTCACCTCGCCCGTCTTGATGACCCTAGGAGACGCCCAATCGCGCGCGGCTTCCAGAAAGCGGCGGGCCGAAGACGGCAGGCGGCGGTCGGTTGGAAACCCTCCGACGGCGAATCATCCGGGGGTGGCCCCGGCCCCTTTGGAGCGTGGCCCGCCGGCCGCGGGCCGCCGGCCACTGTCTACTTGCTAAGGCGCGGCCAGCGCCGGTACACTCGTCGGCGTTCCGAAACACTTAAATCAATGGCTGGCGGCGGGCGCGGCGGAGCCCCGCGGCCGGAGGGGTCGAGGATGAAGATTCACGAGTATCAGGCGAAGGAGCTTCTGAAGAAGTACGGCGTGGCCGTGCCGCGCGGCATAGTGGCGCGCTCGCCCGAGGAGGCGTACCAGGCGGCGAAGGAGTTGGGGACGGAGGTCGTCGTCGTCAAGGCGCAGATACACGCCGGCGGCCGCGGCAAGGGCGGCGGCGTCAAGCTGGCCAAGAGCGCCGACGAGGCGCGGGAGCTTGCCGGCAAGATTCTCGGCATGAACCTCGTCACGCACCAGACCGGCCCCGAGGGGCGCGAGGTCAAGACGCTGCTCGTCGAGGAGGGGCTCCCCATTGACAAGGAGTTCTACCTCGGCATCGTGCTCGACCGCGCCACCGGCCGCCCCGTCTTCATGGCCTCGTCCGCCGGCGGCATGGACATCGAGGAGGTCGCGGCCTCGACCCCCGAGCTGATTCTCAAGGAGACGATTGACCCGGCCGTCGGCTTCCGCCCCTTCCAGGCGCGCAAGCTCGCCTTCGGGCTCGGCCTCCCGGCGGGCCTCGTCAACCAGGCGGCCAAGTTCATGCAGGCGCTCTACCACGCCTACGAGCAGACCGACGCCTCGCTCGTCGAGATAAACCCGTTCCTGCTGACGAAGGACGGGCGGCTCTTCGCGCTCGACGCCAAGATGACCTTCGACGACAACGCCATGTTCCGCCACGCCGACTTCCAGGGCCTGCGCGATCTCAACGAGGAGGAGCCGCTGGAGATCGAGGCGTCCAGGTACGACCTCAACTACATCAAGCTCGACGGCAACATCGCCTGCATGGTCAACGGCGCGGGGCTCGCGATGGCGACGATGGACATCATCAAGCTGGCGGGCGGCGAGCCGGCCAACTTCCTCGACGTCGGCGGCGGCGCCTCGCAGGAGCGCGTCGAGGCGGCCTTCCGCATCCTGCTCGCCGACCCGGCCGTCCGCGCCGTGCTCATCAACATCTTCGGCGGCATCGTCCGCACGGACATGGTCGCGCGCGGCGTCATCGAGGCCGCCAAAAGCATCGGCGTCAAGGTCCCCATCGTCGTCCGGCTCGAAGGCACCAACGTCGAGGAGGGCCGCCGCCTCATCAGCGAGTCCGGCATGAACTTCACCGTCGGCGAAGGCATGAAGGACGCCGCCGACAAGGTCGTCGCCCTCGCCAATCAACACGCCGCCGCCTGAGACGGAGCCGCGGGCGTTAGCGGGCCGGCGCGCTCCGCCGGCCCGGCCTGACGCCCGCGGGCCCGCTCGTTCTAATGATGATGAGAGGCCGCTCACTCCTCAACCCCCTGGTTCACGCCAGCCGCTTCGGCCTCGCGGCGCTCTGGCTCTTCGCGGCCGGCGCGAAGCTCTACACCTTCCAGGACTTCACGGCCAACCTCTCGAACCTCGTCGAAGCCCGCTGGGTCTGGCTGGCGGCGGCCGCCGTCATCGCCGCGGAACTCGTCGCCGCCGCGCTGCTGCTGGCGCCGCGCGCCGCGCGCCTCGGCGCGCTCGTCTCGGCCGCGCTGCTCGCCGGCTTCGCCGCCTACGCCCTCTTCTACGTCTACGTGCTGCGCGGCGAGCCGCTCGAATGCGGCTGCTTCGGCCGCCTCATCGGCAGCCAGCTCGGCGTCTCCACGGCCCTTCGCAACCTCGCGCTGCTCGCGCCCTGCGCCCTCGTCTTCTTCGGCCTGCCGCGTTTGCGACGCCGCGCCCCGAGTGTAGAATCGCCGCGCCTTTAAAAAAAACATCTGCGTTAAAACGGAGGCGGGATGGCGACCTTAAGCTTCTGGGGCGGCGTGGGGACGGTGACGGGGTCGAAGTACCTTGTCGAGAGCGGCGCGAGCCGTGTGCTCGTTGACTGCGGGCTGTTTCAGGGGTTGCGCGAGCTGCGCGAGCGGAACTGGGAAGACCCGCCGTTCGACGCGCGGGGCCTCGACGCCGTCGTCATCACGCACGCGCACGTTGACCACACGGCGTACCTGCCGCGGCTCGTGCGGCTGGGCTTCGGCGGGCCGGTCTACTGCTCGAAGGGGACGGCCGACCTGCTGAAGCTGCTGCTGCCGGACTCGGCGCGTTTGCAGGAGGAGGAGGCCGAGTACCGCAACCGCAAGGGCCTGACGCGCCACCGGCCGGCGCTGCCGCTCTACACCGAGGAGGACGCGCGCGCCGCCCTCAAGCTCATCCGCACGTGCCCCAACACGGGCGAGCCGACCGAGGTGGCCGCCGGGGTGGCCGCGTCGTTCCACGTCGCCGGCCACATCCTCGGGTCGAGTCTCGTGCTGCTCGAACTGGCGGGCGCGGGCGCCGACGGCGCCGGGAGGCGCGTGCTCTTCTCGGGCGACCTCGGCCACTACGACCAGCCGATCATCCGCGACCCCGTCGCGCCGCCCGCCTGCGACTACATGCTCGTCGAGTCAACCTACGGCGACCGCCTGCACGACCCCGAAGACCCGCGCGACGCGCTCGCGCGCGTCATCAACGAGGCGGCCGGGCGCGGCGGCCCGCTCCTCATCCCCGCCTTCGCCGTCGGCCGCACGCAGGAGCTGCTCTACCACATCCGCGAACTCGAGGACGCCGGCCGCGTCCCCGTCCTGCCCGTCCGCGTGGACTCGCCGATGGCGGCCGCCGCGACGCAGATATACTCGCGCCACCGCGAGGAGCACGACGAGGAGTACGCGGGCGTCCTCGGACAGAACCGGCACCCCTTGCGCACGCGCTCGATGGTGACGGCCTCGACGCGCGACGAGTCGAAGCGCCTGAACGACGAGCGCGGCGCGCGCGTCATCATCTCGGCCTCGGGGATGATGACGGGCGGGCGCGTCCTGCACCACGCGCGGCGCGTCCTGCCCGACGAGCGCGCCACGGTGCTCTTCGTCGGCTACCAGGCCGCGGGCACGACGGGTCGGAAGGTGCTCGACGGCGCGGAGTTCGTCCGCGTGATGAAGGAGGACGTGCCCGTCCGCTGCCACGTCGAGCGCGTCGGCGGCCTCTCGGCGCACGCCGACTGGAAGGAGGTGCTGCGCTGGCTCGCGCCGCTTGAGCCGACGCCGCCCCTCCGCGCCTTCACCACGCACGGCGAGCCCGAGGCGGCCGCCGCCATGGCCGGCCACATCCGCGAGCGCTTCGGCTGGCGCGTGGACGCGCCGGAGTACGGCCAGCACGTCGAGCTGGAGTGAGCGCGCCGGCGCCGCCGCGGGGCGGCCTTTTCCCGGCGGCGCGGGGGCGTGTTATACTCCGCCTTCAATCAAAGAAATAAAATTCGGGTCTTGAGGAGCAGAAGCGTTGAGCGTACTCGTTGACAAAAACACGCGGCTCGTCGTGCAGGGCATCACGGGCAAAGAGGGCACGTTCCACACCAAACAGATGGTCGAGTACGGGACGCAGGTCGTCGGCGGCGTCACGCCGGGCAAGGGCGGCTCGACGCACGAGGGCATCCCCGTCTTCAACACCGTCGCCGACGCCGTGAGCGAGGCCGGCGCCAACGCCTCGGTCATCTACGTGCCGCCGCCCTTCGCCGCCGACGCCATCATGGAGGCGGCCGACGCCGGGCTGCCGCTCGTCGTCTGCATCACCGAGGGCATCCCCGCGCTCGACATGGTGAAGGTCAGGGAGTACCTCGCGGACAAGCCGACGCGCCTCATCGGCCCGAACTGCCCCGGCGTCATCTCGCCCGGCAAGTGCAAAATCGGCATCATGCCCGGCCACATCCACATGGAGGGGCGCGTCGGCGTCGTCTCCCGCTCGGGGACGCTCACCTACGAGGCGGTCGGCCAGTTGACCAAGCTCGGGCTCGGCCAGTCTACGGCCATCGGCATCGGCGGCGACCCCATCATCGGGACGACCCACCTGAACGCGCTGGCGCTCTTCCAGGACGACCCCGAGACCGAGGCCATCGTGATGATCGGCGAAATAGGCGGCGCGGCCGAGGAGGAGGCCGCGGCCTTCGCCAAGGACAACGTGACCAAGCCCATCGTGGCCTTCATCGCCGGCCAGACCGCGCCCCCGGGGCGCCGCATGGGCCACGCCGGCGCCATCATCGCCGGCGGCAAGGGCACGGCCGCCGAGAAGATGAAGGCACTGGAAGAGGCCGGCATCCGCGTGGTGCATTCGCCCGCGGACATCGGGCAGGCGGTCAAGGACTCGCTCGGCTCCGGCGCGTCGGCTTAAAGTTTTAGTCAACTCAAAATCAACCAAGAGGACATTGATGGCAGAGCAGGCAGGCAATCTCACTTTCGGCATCATCAAGCCCGACGCGGTGCGGGCGGGGAAGACGGGCGCGGTCTTGCAGCGCGTCCTCGACGCGGGCTTCCGCCTGCGCGCGATGAAGCTCATTCACATGACGACGAGCGAGGCCGAGGGCTTCTACGCCGTCCACCGCGAGCGCCCCTTCTTCGGCGAGCTGACGACCTTCATGTCGTCGGGGCCGTGCGTCGTGCTGGCCCTTGAGAAGGAGGGCGCGGTCAGGGCGTGGCGCGACCTGATGGGCGCGACCGACCCGTCCAAGGCCGACGAGGGCACGCTGCGCAGGGAGTTCGCCGCCTCCATCGGCGAGAACGCCGTCCACGGCTCCGACTCCGAGGAGAACGCGCAGATCGAGCTGGCCTACTTCTTCAGCCGCCTGGAGTTCGTCTAAGGGCGCGAGGTCTTATGGGCATTATCAGCGACGTCATCGAGAACACGCGGGCCATCATCAAGGGGATGATGACGACCGCCTCGTACATCCCGAGGGACAAGTGGACGGTGCAGTACCCGGACGAGCCGGTCACGCTCCAGCCGCGCTTCCGCGGCCAGCACCTGCTGCACGTGGACGAGCTGGGGCGCGAGAAGTGCGTCGCCTGCTACCTCTGCGCGGCCGCGTGCCCCTCGGACTGCATCTACATCGTCGCGGCCGACGACCCGCGCCCGCCCAAGGAGCGCACGGGCGTGGACGAGCGCTTCGCGCAGGTCTACAACATTGACTACGGCCGCTGCATCTTCTGCGGCTTCTGCGTCGAGGCGTGCCCGAAGGACGCCATCACACACGGCTTCAACTTCGAGCTGTCGGTCTACTCGCGCGCGGACCTCCTGAAGACCAAGGACGACCTGCTCATCACCAAGCAGAAGCAGTCCTCCAACTACCGCGTCGCCTTCGCAGACGAGGACGTGGACTCCGAATACAAGGTCGTCTGACCCGCCCGCGGGGTCGCAAGGACTGGGGGGCTCGCCGCGCCGTCAAGCGCGGCGAGCCCTTCGCCGTTCGTGGGAAAAGTCCCGCGGGAAAATTTTTGCGCCGCGGCGTGTAACCATTCGCGGCCGCCGGCTGTCTTCACTTATAGGCCGCACTCTCCCGCGCGGGCGTCGAAGGACGCGCCGCGGGGGCGTGCGGCCTAAACTTTTTGACCAAGAAAAGGGGGAAGGTATGAGGAAGTTTCTGGCATTGATGTTGACGCTGGCTTCGGTCGGCTTCGCGGCCACTTCGGCCGAGGCGAAGGCGGCCGTCTCGGCCGACTCGGTGGGGGCCGTTAACGTGTCGAAGGCCGCGCCCGCCGCGGCGCAAATCTGGCGCGGCCGCCGCGACAGGCGGCGCGCGCGCGTCGTCACACAGTCGCGTCTCGTGCGGCGCGGCCGCCAGGTCTGGCGCGAGACGTACCAGGTCAGGTACCTGCCCAACGGCAGGACGCAGACCCGGCTCATCAGCCGCGTCCGCGTGCGCTAAAGGCGCGGCGCGCACGTCCGGACGCCGACCCGCCCGTAGCTTCATCTCGGGCGGGCCGGCGTCCGAATTTTCGGAAGACGTCCGCGGCGGCGGCGGGGGCGGACTTATTCGCCGGCGACGCGCGCGAGGCGAGCGCGGTCGAGGATGTCTATGTGCTTGCGGCCGAGGCGTATGAGGTCGGCCGACTTCAGCTCGTTGAGGGCGTTGGTGGCCGTCTCGCGGTAGACGCCGAGGCGCTCGGCGATGTCCTGGTGCGTGAGGCCGTCCACGGAGCCGCGGCCGTCGGACTCCCTCAGCAGCAGCGCGGCGACGCGCGCCGGGATGCCCTTGAAGACCGTGTCTTCGAGCTGGCGCTCGGCTTCGAGCACGCGGCGGCCGAAGGCTTCGAGGATGCGGCGCGCGACCTCGGGCTTGCTGGCGAGCAGGCGGTTGAGGATGGCGCAGTTCATCGTGACGATGGTCGAGTCCTCCGTCACCTCGGCGTAGGTGTCGTACATGCCCTGGCCGATGCAGCTCATCTCGCCGAAGAAGGAGAAGGGGAGGAGTTGCGCGATGACGAGCTTCCGCCCCTCGGGCGACAGGCGGTAAATCTGCACCGCGCCCTCGCGCAGGAGGAAGAGCGCCTCGCCCGTCTCGCCGGGCGTGTAGATGACCGCCCCGCGCCGGAACGTGCGCGTCGTCGTCACGCGCTCCACCTCGCGCAACTCCTCCGGCGTCATCCCCTGAAAAAGGTCAGGGCCGTAGTCTTCGTTCGGTCTGCTGCTCATAAAGGCGCCCCGAAAGGTTCAGATGCGCGGGCGGCCCGCGGCGTTCCGAGTGTACGGCGCCCGGCCGCCGGACGGCGAGCCGGCTCGGTAATCGCGATTACTGAAGCCGCGGCCGCGTCGGGCGCATACTGGCTCTCGCGCGCCGGGAAGCACGGCGCGCGGTTGTTCGAGAACGTGACCGTAGACAGGAGATAAAGAGATGAGTCAGTACGTTTCGGCGGTGGAGGACGCTTCGTTCGAGCGCGAGGTCTTGGCGGCGGACGTGCCCGTGGTGTTGGACTTCTGGGCGGAGTGGTGCCCGCCGTGCCGCGCGCTCGCGCCGACCTTCGAGGCGCTGGCGAAGCAGTACGAGGGCCGCGTCCGCTTCCTCAAGCTCAACGTGGACGAGAACCCGGAGGTGTCCCAGCGCTTCGGCATTAAGGGCATCCCGACGCTCGTCTTCTTCGACGGCGGCCGCGAGGTCGAGCGCGTCGTCGGCGCGGCCAGCCGCGAGGCGCTCGCCCGCGTCGTGGACAAGTACGTCAAGGTCGCCGCCTGAGCACGCCCGAAGGCCGATTGAACGCGGGGGCGCGGCCCCGCCCACCAAAGCGCCGGGCCGCGCCCCC
>DASVUF010000342.1:0-10169 GCA_036387195.1 Pyrinomonadaceae bacterium
CGCGGCGCGGGAGGCCAGTGGGCCTCCCGCGCCGCGCCGTTAAGGTAAGACTCGCCGGCGCCTAGAAGGACGCCCAGAGCCGTCTGAGCTGCGGGTCGCGGATGACGGGCGCGGCGCGCGCCAGCTCCGGCCCGAACCTGAAGCGCGAGTTGACCTCGCCCTCGTCGCCGATGTTGCCGCCCTCCTGGTTGCCGCTCGGCGAGCCGTGGAAACGCCGCCGGTACTCGAACGACTCGATGAAGGCGCGCACCATCTCGGCCCGGCGGACGCGCCCCAGCGCGACGCTATCGTCCCTGACGTTCTCGCCGGGCAGGCTGAACTGGTTCATCTTCGTCAGCCAGAAGTCGTAGCCGGAGAAGTTGGCGTCGGGCGCGTCGTCGGGGTTGCGCCTGAGGTAGCCGAAGTACTGCATCAGCACGAACGAAGGGTTGTAGAGGGCGTTGTAGACCGAGTCGCTGTCGGCCACCGCCTTGAGCGCCGCCGCCCTGCCCGCCGCGTCGCCCGCGCCGTAGGCGGCGATGGCCGCGCTGCGCTCGCCCGGCGAAGGCGTCACGCCCGCGTTCGCGTACAGCTTGTCAACGAACTGCGCCGCGGTCATCGTCGCCGGGAACTCCGCCGTGAACTGCGAGCGCGTGACGAAGTCTTCCAGGTACCGCTGCCGGTTCTCCTCCAGCCGCTCCCGGAAGCCCGGCTGCCCGACGATGACGCCCTCCGAGATGTCGCGCAGGTCGCGCAGGAAGACGCCGTAGCGCGGCGTGCTCTTGTCGCTGCCGAAGGCCGCCTTGTGCGTGCGGATGACGAAGTAGCCCGTGGTCTGGAACTCGATGGAGAGGAAGAAGGCGGTCGAGACGTCCACCCGCTTCTCCTGCCGGCACTGCGCGTCGCCGCCGCACTGCTCGATGCCCTGCGTCCAGAAGTCCTCGCCCGAGGGGTCCGACTGCCGGTAGAGGAAGTCGTGGTAGTGCTGGCAGACGAAGTTGCGCGACTCGTCTATCGGGTTCGTCGCCGTGTTCTCCGGCGCGTCGTCGGCGATCTGCACGGTGGCCACGCTGGTGGCCCCGAGCGCGCCGTTCTGCGGGTTCTGAAGGACGAGCGTCAGGTTCTCGGACCCCTCGGCGTAGCCGTCCTCGTTGATGAGCACCTGGAAGGTCTTCTCGGCCTCGCCGTCCTCGAAGACGAGGCGGCCGACGACGCGCTGGTAGTCGCCCTTCTGCTTGGCCGTGCCGTCGCTGCTGGCGATGTCCACGGACGCGCGCCCGGTCGTCGGCCCGAGGCGCAGGACGGTGACGGTGACCGGCGCGCATTCCTCTGGCGTGACGTAGGCCCCGAGGTCGAACTGGAAGACGGGGGCCGCCGGCGGCGCGACGGGGTCGGAGGCGGAGGCGCAGCCCGTGGCCGGCGACGCCGCGCAGCCGCCGACGACGAACTCGGTCCCGCCGCGCGTGATGTCGCGCTTGCCGTTGGCCTGGCTCGTGAAAGCCTGGCCGCGCAGGCCCGCGAGCACCGACCTGCTCCTGATGGGGCCCTTCGAGGCGAACTGGTTGAGCTTGCTGATGGCGACCTTGACGGTGATCGTGCCGTTGGCCGTGTTGAACTCGCCGCAGTCGGCCGCGCCGCGCGACGTGTAGGTGAGAGAGCCGTCGCCGTTGCGCACGGCCGTGCCCCAGGTGAAGGTCGCCGGGTTGGTGTCCGTGTTGGCCTGCACGTAGAACTGGTCGCCGCGGTCGGAGACGGCGAAGCTGTAGTCGCCCGTCGGGCTGAGGCCCGCGAACGGCGCGTTGGCCGTGAAGTGCATCCGCCAGTTCGAGGCCGGCGGCACGACCGCGAGGTTCGACACCTTCATCCTGGCGACGATGAGTGGGGCGCCGGCGGCGTCCGTCTCGCAGGTGTAGCCGATGGAGACGATGTCCAGCGGGTCGTCGGCCGCGACGTTGCCGACCAGCCCCGTCTGCACGTCGCCGCGGAAGTCCGTGACCTGCGAGCCGGGGATGCCGCCGACGGCGCCGGCCAGCGGGAGCGGCCCCGGCTGCGCGGCGGGCGTCGGGCCCGGGTCGGGCACGTTGGTCTTGGCGTTGTTCTTGATGGACGGCCCCGAAATCTGGCGCGTGATGTAGGTGTGGCCGTCGAAGTCGTTGTGGTCGTCGGTGTAGGCGACGACGGCCGCGCCCGTCGGGTCGAAGGAGATTTGGAAGTAGTCTATGAGGTTGCGGTTCTGCCCCTCGCCCGTGGGGTCGAGGCCGCCCTCGGAGATGTTGCTGCCGTGGATGAAGTGGTCGCTGACGACCGCCTGGCGGAAGGTCGGCGTGTCGGACGTGGCGTTGAACGACTGCGCGTAGAAGACCTGCCAGTTGGCGTTGTTGTCGTTGGCGTCGTTCGACGTGCCGTACCAGACGATGCCGACCGAGCCCGGCGTCGGGCCGGTTTCGAGCCACGGGAAGACCGAGGTCTTCGTCTGGGCCCCGTTCGAGACGCGCACGGGCTGGCTCCAGGTCACGCCGCGGTCGGTCGAGTGGACGAGGAAGATGTCGCGGTCGTTCGAGTAGGCGACGTAGACCGTCCCGTTGGGCGTGCCGTCGTCGGCCACCTTGACGGGGAAGAAGATGTGCGCGACGCCGTTCGGGTCGGTCGCGGCCTGCGTGCACTGGTAGACGGCCGCCTCGCCCGTCACGGGGAGGTTGACCGTGCTGTGGCAGACCTGCCCCGTCGAGCCGCTGACGTAGACGGTGCCCGTCTTCTGGTGCACGTCAATGTAGCCGACCTGCCCGATGGCGCCGGCGGTCTGCGCCGGCGGCGTGTAGGTCAGGCCGCCGTCAATCGAGCGAAGAATCTGCGTCACGGTCGGCGCGACCGTGCGGTAGAGCATGTAGACGGTGTTGGGGCCGTGCGCCTCGTGCCACTGGCGGTCGTCAATGGGCACGCCCGAGGTGGCGTTGCCCGCCGCGTTGCGCTGGATGGTGACGCCGCGGTCGGTGGACTTCTGCGTCGGGATGTTCGTCAAAAGCAGGCTGCTCATGGCGAGGTTCGCCGGCTCGGTCAGGTTCCCCGTCGTCGGGTCGGGGAGGCCGACGGCGAGGTCGATGTCGCCGCCGCCCTCGGCCCCGGCCGACGCGACGGGCGAGCCCGTCACCGAGTCGGGCTGGCCGCGGTAGGCCCATTTGCGCATGAACGGGTCGTAGGAGGGGTTCGGGCCGCCGCCCACGGTCGGGCGCAGGTCAACGTACCAGAGGTCGTTGCCCGCCGGGACGCCGCGGATGCCGCCGACGTAGAAGTTGCCGAAGACGTCGGTGCGGTTCGACGGCTCGCCGTCGCGCGCGGCGACGGGCGCCTTGACCGTGACGTTCGGGGCGAAGGTCATGCCGCCCGAGACGTAGTTGGCCGTGCGCGACGCCGTGGCCGCCCTCACCGTGGCGCTGCCCTGGTACTGGTCGGCCGGGCCCGAGGTGGCGAAGTAGACGACGTGGACGGTGTAGTCGGTCGCGGCGGCCAGGACGCCGCCGGGGTCTATGGCCGCGTTCTCCTGCGTCTGCGGCGCGCCGCTGCCGTCCTGCCCGACGGGCGCGGCGGCGTTGCACTGCGCGACGGTCGAAGCCTGCGTCGGGCACTTGTGGATGTAGAGGTCGTAGTCGTTGGCGGGCACCGCCCACTGAATCCTGACGGCGATGGTCTTGCCGGTGTAGTCGCCGGGCGCGACCGTCAGGCGGAAGGTGTCACAGTTGACGCCCTCGACGCAGGTGGCCTCGCCGCCGCCCGAGCCCGTCCCCGTCGCCGTGCCCGTCCACGTCCCCGTGAACGTCGGCACGGGGCCCGTCGGCGCTATCGTGCCGGAGGCGGGGCTCGCCGCCTCCGCGACCCCGACGCGCGAGCGCCGCCCCGAAGAGAGGAAGAGCAGCCCGGCGACGGCCGCAGTTACGAGCGCCGCTAGTAGGAGCGAACGCGCCGACACGCGGCGGGCCCCGCTTTTGGCGCTCCCCGGCCCCGAGCTTTTTTCCCGCCCGTCGCCCGACAAGCGGTGGGGCCTGCTTTTCACAGTCTCGGAAGACTCTTCGCCTCTGAATCGCATAGCAAATACTCCTAGGTTAGGTTGGACGGGAGCGCTCCGCGGCCGTGGGCAAGTGTGGCCGGGTGCGGACGAAGGGACAGCCGGGCAAGATAGGCTGCGACCCGAACGACTGCGCGACGGGGGTTTTTCCTTACTGTCGGGTGATCAGGGGTTGCGCGGAGTTTTATACCACAGCGGCGCGCGCCGCGCACCTGAAAAGATTTCGGGCCGCGGATTCGCGGCCGCCGGCCGGGCGGGGACGAAAGCCGCGCGCTCGTCCTCACGCGGAGCGTCTTCACCAACCGCGCCCGCGCTCCGGCCTTTAGCGGGGCGCGAGGTCGCGGCGCGCGAAGAGGATGAGGCGGACGCCGGGGCGCAGCGGGTAGAAGTCGCCGACGCGCGCGTAGGCGTCGCCGAGCACGCGCTCCAGCATGGCCGCCTGCTCCTCCTTGCCGACGACGGCGAGCGTCTTCTGCGGGTCGTAGGGGGCGTTGGGCCGCCCCTCGAAGCCCGCGCGCGGGTTGTCGCGCATGTACCACGGCAGCGGCCAGTAGTCGGGCGAGGCCGTCGAGAAGCCCGGCGTCTTCGTCCCCGCGCGCTCGCCCACGCGCTCGATTTCGCGGACGAGGTCGAGGAAGCCGCGCTGCGTCTGCGAGTAGACGTAAGGGTGCTTCACGTCGTCGTCGTACTCGACGAAGTTGATGACACAGGTCCGGTAGAGGCTCGCGCCGCAGGCGACCGCGGCGAGCGCGGCCGCCGCCGTCCAGGCGCGCCCGGGGCCGCCCGGCGGAAACAAGCGCCTCGCCGCCCACACGCCGAACTCCTGCACGGCGTAGCCGCCGGCCACCGCCAGCGGCACGACGAAGTTGAGCACGAGCCACGGCGTCTTGTAGCTGATGAGCGAGTAGGCCGCCAGCAGCCCGAAGCCCCACGCAGCGGCGAACAGCGCGAAGCGGCTGCGCCCGCGCCCGAACATCGCCGCCGGCGCGCCGAGCAGGCCGAGGATGAGAATCGGCGCGTCCTCCCTGAACAGCCATTCGATGTACGCGCCCGGCGGCTTGCCGTGGAACTCGCTCATGCCCGTCTCCCGCCAGACGGCCAGCGCCCGGAACGAGTCGGCGACGCCCTTCCCGTTGGTGAAGAACGACGAGTAGAAGGCGACCCAGATGAAGACGAACAGCACGGCCGCGCCGGCGACGGCCGCCGACGCCGACGACTCGCCCCCCGCCGCCAGCTTCGCGAAGCCCCCCGGCCCGCCGCCTTCGTCTCCGCGCGCGCGCGCCCCGCCCACAACCCTCTCCCAGAGCCGGACCGTCAGCCACGCCAGCCCGAGCGTGCCGGCCGAGATGAAGGCCGTCTCCTTGGTGGCGAACAGCATCGCCGCGGAGGCCGAGGCGAGCATCAGGTAGGAGGCGCCCCCCGTCTCGCGGAAGCGGAGCGCCGCGACGACCAACGCCAGCGTGAAGAAGACGAAGGGCATCTCGTGTATGAAGTAGCGCGAGTAGAAGACGCAGGCGGGCGAGACGGCCACGAGCGCCGCCGCCGCCAGCGCCGCCACCGCCCCGACCCGCCGCCTGAGCGACAGCAAGAGCCACACCGTCCCGACGCCGAACAGCGCGGGCACGAGCCGGATGACGAACGTGCTCAGCCCCGCGAGCGCGGCCAGCGGCAGCGTCAGGTAGTAGAGCGTCGGGCCGTGGTAGTTGGCCGGGTCGTAGGCGTAGCGCCCCTCGCGCAGCAGGTTCGTCAGGAAGAAGCCGTTGACGCCCTCGTCGTGGTGCAGCGGCTTCATCTCGGGCGCGTAGAGCCTGAGCGCCAGCGCCAGCAGCAGCACGGCCGCGGCGGCGTAAGCCCACGCGCGCTCGGGAATCTCTCTCCCCGCCGTGAGTTCCGGCTCGGCGTGCGGGGCCGCCGCGCCGCCCGACGCCCTCTTCGCCGCGCCCGGCGCCTGCCGCCCCTTCTTACGGGCGCGTCTTGTAGAGGCGGTAGCCACCTGCTTCCCCAACCCTCCTGTACCTGTTATTGAAGAAAGACTCGTTGACCGCGACGCCCTGCTTCGCCAACTCCTCGCGCTCCAGCGGCCCGACGACGACGTACTCGATGCCCGCGCGCTCGATGAGCGCGGGCGCGTCCGGCGCGCCCGCGTAGATTCTCTTCAGCCCGGCCTCGCGCGCCGCGTAGTCAATGCCGTGCGACCCGACGTGGCCCGGGTAGCCGAGGAAAGTCCTGCGTCCCGTCAGGTAGACCGGGTCATTATAAGTCGGCGCGTGGAGAATCAAAGCGCGCGGGCCTGTCTCGCGCCGGACGAGTTCGGCGAAGGCCAGCCCCGCCGGGTCGAACGTGCGGCGCTCGACCCCACCCGACGCCGCGCGCCACACGTCGAGGCCGCCCGCCGCCGTCTGCGCCAGCAGCAGCGCGAGCGCCGCCGCCCGCCACGCGCCCCCGCGCCGCCACAGCCGCGTCAGCGCCAGCGCCACCAGCGGGGCCGAGGCTATCCACCAGTAGATCAGCACCTTGATGTTGTCCCACACCCACGGCGACAGCCTGTAGACGTTCGGCACGACGAAGCACAGCACGAAGGGCGCGTAGAAGAACAGCAGCCGGCGGCCCACCCCCGCCCCGCGCCAGGCGAGCGCCGCGACGAGCAGCGGGATGAAGACCGCCGTGTTCTTCACCCAGAACCAGACGACCCCGCGCCCGCCCCGGTCCCAGCCGAACTCCCACCCGAAGAACTGCGAGGCGTTGACCGCCGAATCCCTCGTCGCCCAGAACATCTGCGGCAGCGCCAGCGCCGACGCCGCGCACGCGAACAGGAGCCAGGGCCGCCACACCGCCCACACCCTCGCCCACGCGGGCGCCCGCCGCCCCGCTTCGTCCACGGCCTCCTCGCCTTCCGACAGGAGCACGGCCGCGCCCTGCCCGAGCGCGAGGCACGCGCCCATCAGCATCATCACCACGAAGCTGTGCGCGTGAACCAGCGGCAGCAGCCCCGCGACCACGCCCGCCGCCGCCATCGAGCGCAGGGCGAAGGGCGAAAGGAGAAAGGCGAAGCCTTCGTCTTCAAACGCCTCGGCCCCCGCCGCCGCGCGCCGCGCCGCCGCGCCCTTCCCCGGACGAACGCCCGCCGCCCTTCCCTTGACCTTCTTCTTCGCCCCCGCGCCGCGGCCTTCGGGCGCGTCCGCCCCCCGCCCCGCCCCTTCCCCTTCGCCCCGCGCCCCGCGCCCCGCGCCCCGCCCGGCCGCCTCCCACCACAGCGTCCACACGACGAGCGCGAGCGCGACGCCGAGCAGGATGCTCCGCTGCGGGACGAAGAGCGCCGTCACGGCGTTGCCCCAGCGGTAGCCGAGGTGCCCCATGATGGTGTAGTCGTGTTCGAGCGCGCCGAGCAGCCCGAGCACGCCGCGCTCGCCCGCCGCCGCCTCGCCCAGAAAGACCCACCACCCGAAGCCGCCGCTCAAAAGCACCAGCGCCGTCGTGACGAGCGCCGCCGCGCTCGACCGCGTCAGCCTCAGCGCCCAGTGGAGCAGCAGCCCGACGAGCGACATCATCAACGCGAAGCTCTGCCAGAACATCGCCCCTTCGAGCGACGCCCCGGCGCGCACGAACAGCGCCGCCACGAAGTCCGTGATGAACGGGTAGGTCAGCCGCACGCCCGCGAACTCGGGATGCTGCGGCGGGAAGTTCTCGCCGTAGGCGAAGCCCGTCACGACCGCGAGGTGGAACGGCAGATCGCCGATGTTCGTGTCGAGCCCCGTGAAGACGCCCCCCGGCGTCACGTACATCGCGTTCGCGAAGACCATCCAGAAGACCAGCGCCGCCGCGGCGCAGAAGACGAGCGTGCCCGCCCCCCCCTTCCCGGCCAGCGCGCGATTCAGCGCGCCCAGCCCCTCGCCCGCGTCCGCGCGAGCGCGCGCGCGCCACGCCGGGCGCGCGAGCAGGAGCAGCAGCGGCGAGCCGCAGACCACGCCGGCCAGCGCGACGGCCGCCGGCCCCATCCCCAGCAGCGAGGCGAGCGCGAAGCCCACGAGCCCCAGCGCCGCGAACCCGAGGCACACGCCCGCGCACAGGCGCGGCCAGAAGGGCGCGTCGCGGTCGTAGGCGTAGGTCAGCACAAACGCGCCCGCGGTCGCGGCGAGGGCCAGAAGGAGTGCGTAGGGCATAGGCGGCGCGGGCGAAGGTCGCGCGCGGCGGGCGCGACTTTCGACACTCGGACGGGCTTCGGAGAGCGGCGCGATTATACGCGAACCGGGCGCGCGCGCGCAGGCGCGGGCGGGCGTGGGGCTGCTGGACAAGCCTTGAGCGGGATGTTTAGATGTCTGTTTCGGCGGACAGGCTTAAATTTGACGCAGGCCGTCAGGCGTCTCCAACAGAGGTTTTCCTATGCTCCGTGCAGGCATCGTCGGGCTCCCGAACGTCGGCAAGTCCACGCTCTTCAACGCGCTCACCGCGCAGCAGTCGGCGCTGGCCGCCAACTACCCGTTCGCCACCATCGAGCCCAACGTCGGCGTCGTCCCCGTCCCCGACGAGCGACTGGAGCCGCTCGCCAGGATAGTCAAGACGACGAACATCGTCCCCGCCACGGTCGAGTTCGTGGACATCGCGGGCCTCGTCCGCGGCGCGTCCAAGGGCGAGGGGCTCGGCAACCAGTTCCTCGCCAACATCCGCGAGACGGACGCCGTCATCCAGGTCGTCCGCTGCTTCGAGGACGAGAACATCCACCACGTCGAGGGCTCGGTGGACCCGCGCCGCGACATAGACACCATTCAGGTCGAGCTGGCGCTCGCGGACCTCTCGACCGTCGAGCGCCGCCGCGAGCGCGCGCAGAAGACCGCCAAGGGCGGCGACAAGACGGCCAGGGCCGAGATAGAAGTCGCCGACAAGCTGCTAGCCGTCCTCTCCGACGGCCACGCGGCGCGCACGGCCGAACTCGACGACGCCGAGCGCGCCGTCGCCCGCGGCTTCTTCCTGCTCACCTTCAAGCCGACCGTCTACGCCGCCAACGTGGACGAGGCGACGCTCGCCGACCCCGACGCCAACCCGCACGTCCGCGCCGTCAAAGAGATAGCGGCGGCCGAGGGCGCCGAGCACGTCGTCATATGCGCGCAGCTTGAGGCCGAGCTGGTCGAGCTGTCGCCCGAAGACCGCAGGAACTACCTCGCCGAGCTGGGCGTCGGGTCGAGCGGCGTGGACCGCCTCATCCAGAGCGCCTACCGCCTGCTCGGCCTGATGTCGTTCCTGACGGCCGGCGAGAAGGAGGTGCGCGCCTGGACCGTCACGCGCGGCACGCGCGCCCCGCAGGCCGCCGGGACCATCCACACGGACATCGAGCGCGGCTTCATCCGCGCCGAGATAGTCTCCTACGACGACCTGACGCGCGCCGGCTCCTACGCCGCCGCGCGCGAGCAGGGCCTCCTCCGCCTCGAAGGCAAAGACTACGTCATGCAGGAGGGCGACGTCGTCCACTTCCGCTTCAACGTCTGAGGCGCCGACACGGAAAACTTATGAACTGTCCAGTCTGTCAATCGGAGGAGTTCGCCGCGGCGGAACTCGACGCCGGGCTCGCCGCGCGGAGGTGCGGCGCGTGCGGCGGCCAGTGGGTGAGCGGCCGCGACTACTGGCAGTGGCTCCGCGCCCGCGGCGAGAACCTGCCGGAGCGCCGCGAGCCCGCCGGCGGCGACGCCGCGGCGCCCGAAGACCGCCGGCCGAAGATGTGCCCTGAGTGCCGCTCGGCCATGTTCCGCTACACGGTCGGGCGCGGCCTCGGCTTCGGCCTCGACCAGTGCCCGGCCTGCAAGGGCGTCTGGTTCGACGCCGACGAGTGGGAGGCGCTGAAAGGGCGCAACCTCCACGACGACGTCAACTCCGTCTTCACCGCGCCGTGGCAGGCCGAAGTTTCGCGCGAGGAGCGGCGCGGCCGGCTCGAACAGATTTACGCGCGGCGCTTCGGCGCCGAGGACTTCGCCGAGGTCAGGCGCGTCCGCGACTGGCTCGACGCCAGCCCGCGCAGGCACGAACTCATCGCCTACCTGACCGACCCCGACCCCTGGGGCGTCTGAGCCGCAGAAGTCCGCCCTCGTCCAAAGCCGCGAAGCATCGCCGGCGCAGGGAGGCCGGCGCGACGGGCCGACGG
>DASVUF010000343.1:0-9964 GCA_036387195.1 Pyrinomonadaceae bacterium
GACGCCGCCGCGCGCCCGCTCTCGCGCGCCGACGCGCCGCGCGAGACGACGCCCGACGAGGCGGGCGACTTCGCCCTCCGCTCGCTGGAGCCGGCGCGCTACCGACTCTCCGTCCGCCTGTTCGACGACGCGCTCTACGTCCGCGCCGTGCAACTGCCCGGCCCGCCGGCGGCCGCGGCGGCGGCGGCGGCGGCGAGGGCGGCGACGCCCGCGCCCGCGCGCGAGACGTTCGAGGTGAAGTCCGGGCAGCAGTTGACCGGCGTCATCGTCCGTCTGGCCGAGGGCTCGGCCGCGCTCGCCGGGCGCGTCGCGGCGGCCGAGGGCGCGCCGCCGCAGACGCCCGCGCCCACGCGCGTCTACCTCGTCCCGCAGGAGCGCGAGCGCGCCGAAGACCCGCTCCGCTACCACGAGACGGCGCCCGCGGCCGACGGCGCCTTCTCCTTCAAGAACCTCGCGCCCGGCCGCTACCTGCTGCTCGCGCGCGCGGAGGCCGACGCCCCCGAAGCGCGCCGCCGCCCCGCCGCCTGGGACGCCGAGTCGCGCGCGCGCCTCCGCCGCGAGGCCGAGGCGGCGGCCGCCGCCGTCGAACTCCAACCCTGCCAGCGCACGGCCGACTTCCTCCTGACGTACCCGCAGACGAAGTGAGCCGCGGCGACGCGCGCGCGCGCACTCGCGCCGGAAAAGAGAAAGCCCGGGACTTCGGCCCCGGGCTTTTTCATTCTCGGCGCGTCGCGCGCGCCCCTACGGTCTCATTCCCGGCGCGTCGCGCGCCTAGAGTTCGCGCACCGTCAGGCCGTCGCGGGCGAAGCTCCACTTGAGGACTTCGACGCCCCGCTCGGCGGCGAGCGCGGCCTCGACCCGCGCGCGCGCGCCCTCGTCGCAGAGGAAGGCGATGCAGCCGCCGCCGCCCGCGCCGCAGACCTTCGCGGCCAGCGCGCCGTTGGCGAGCGCCTTCTCGACGAGCATCTCCATGTGCGGCGTCGTGATGTTGGGCGCGAGCCGCTTGCGGTTGGGGTAGGCGGCGCGCATCACGTCGGCCACGCGCCCCCAGTCCCCGGCCCCGAGCGCCGCCTTCATCGCGCGCCCCGAGTCGCGGATGCCCTCGAAGAGCTGGAAGATGGTCGGGTCGCCGTCAACGTGCGTCTTGAACATCTCCCAGTTGTTTATCCCCGAGAGCCGCGGCTCGCCCGTGTAGCAGATGACGACGCGGCGCTCCAGCTCCTCGGGCTCGACGGCGAGCGGCTCGCGCCGGATGCCGTCGGCCGCGAAGTGGATGGAGTTCGCGCCGCCGTAGAACGCGCCGTAGTAGTCCTGAAAGCCCGCGGGCACGCGGATGACGGTCGTCTCGACGTTGGCGGCGATGGTGATGAACTTCGACGCCGGGTAGCGTTCGCCGACCAGGCGGTTGAGCGCGCCGATGCACGCGATGGCGAGCGCGCTCGACCCGCCGAGCCCGGCGCCCGCCGGCGCCTTCGACTCCGCGACGAGGCGGAAGCCCGTCTCGGGCCTGAAGAAGTGGACGAGCTTGGCGATCAGCTCCAGGCGCTCCTCGCGCGCCAGCGCCTCGACGTCGGCCAGCCGCGTCTCGAAGGCGACGCCGCGGTCGCGCGACTCGAGCACTATCAGGTCGTCGTCGCGCGTCTCGATGCGGCACCTGGCGTCGAGCGAGACGGCGAAGTTGACGGTGGTCGCGCCCGGGTGGAAGAGGTAGAGGGGCCAGATGTCTATGGTGCCCCCGGCCAGGTCTACGCGGGTCGGGGCGGTGGATTCGATAATCATGTGTTCGTAAATGGCGAATCGCGAATCGTGAATCGTGGCGGCGCCGTGGCAATCTCGCACATCCGCGCGCCGCGGGCAACCGTTCACGATTCGCGGCCGGCGGGTTCAGTCCCCTTCGGCCTTGCTCTTCTGCTTGGGCGCGTCCTTGTGGCGCGCGAGCGGGTGGGGGATGAGTTCCTGTATCTCCTCTTTAATCTCGTGGAGCTTCTCCTCGGCGGCGTGCTCTAACTTCTGGATGGCCTCGGGGCTCGCCTCCTCGACCTTCTTCGAGAGCCAGTACTTCTCGGCGAGGTAGAAGCCGAGGACGCCCAGCGCGAGGATGACGAGCAGGATGACGGGGAAGCGGTGGATGTCGCCGATGAGGTTGTAGATGGCGCTGTGGAAGACGAAGCCGACGCCGGCCAGCGTCAGCACCCACACGAAGCAGCTCGCGAACGAGAGCGCGAGGAAGCGCCCGTAGGGCATCTTCGCCACGCCGTAGAAGGCGCACGCGCCCCACCTGAGCCCGTAGGTGAACTTCGAGACGAAGACCGACGCCAGGCCGAACTTGTCCGTCAGGCGCTCGATGCGCGGGCGCGCCGCGCAGTAGAAGCGGTGCTTCTTGACGCCAGAGCGGCCGGCGCGCCCCAGGGCGTAGGCCACGTTGTCGCTCGCCACGCCCGCCACCGTCCCCACCGCCAGCACCAGCGCGAAGCTGTACTCGCCGAACGCCTGCCCGTGCGCCAGCACGCCCGCCAGCAGCAGCGTGATGTCGCCCTCGGCCATCGTCAGGAAGAAGATGGCCGTCAGCCCGAACCGCGCCAGCAGGTCGTTGACGAAGTTTAAGTCCATTCGGATGAGGGACGGGGGCCGAGGGACGTGGGCCGGGTGCCAGGAAGCGTCTTGCCTTCACCCCGACCCCGGCGCTCAGCCCTCGTCGCTTCCCCTCGGTGGTTTGACGACGAGCACGGGGCAGCGCGCGTGGCGCACGACCGACTCGGCGGTCGAGCCGAACAGGATGCGGCCGAGCCCCGTCCGGCCGTGCGAAGAGATGACGACGAGGCCGCAGCCGCGCTCCTCGGCGGCGCGCACGATTTCGGCGGCCGGGTCGCCGCGCGCGATGACGTCCTCGACCTCGATTCCCTCGAACTCGGGGCTGCGCGAGAAGGCCGGCAGGTCGCGCGCCGCCGACTCCTCCAACTGCCCGCCCAACTCGGCCGCCGGCATCGGCTCGGCCAGCGGCGTCCACCCGACCGGCTGCACCACCGGCTCGACGACGTGCAGGCAGACGACCCGCGCGCCCATCAGCCGCGCCAGCCCGGCCGCCGCCGGCACGGCGTGGCGCGCGCACTCACTGAAGTCGGTCGGCAGCAGGATGGAGGTAACGTTCATATGACGACGGGCGGCGTGCGGCGCGCGGCGCGCGATAAGAGAAGCGACCCGGCGCCCTTATCACACATCACTCGGCGGCCGTCAGGCCGGAGGCATTCTACACGCAGAATGACTTGTTTGACAGCCCCCCGACCCTTTGTTACCATCACGCCGACCCAAACCGAGACCCGACGCCCGTTTTCAATCCCTTGAACCGAAAGGATTTGCGATGAGCGCCCCGCCGGCAAACGAACCGCACTACATCGGCGTGGAACTGTGCGCCGGCTCGGCGCGCGCCGCGCTCGTCACGGCCGACGGCCGCGTGGCCGCCGCCCGCGAGGGGGCGCTCGCCGGCCTCGACCTCGGGGCGCAGGTCGCGCGCCTCGTCGCCGAGTTGCGCGACGCCGCGCCCGGGCGCGTGGCGGCCGTCGGCGTCGGCGTCCCCGGCCTCGTCAACCCGCAGACGGGGCGCGTCGTCATCTCCTCGGACTTGCCCTCGGTCGTCCGCGAAGACCTCCGCGAGACGCTCTCCGAGGCGGCGGGGCTCCCCGTCGTCCTCGACAACGACGCCAACGCCGGCGCCTTCGGCGAGTTCGCGGTCGGCGCCGGGCGCGGCAGCCGCCACATGTTCTACGTCACCATCGGCACGGGCATCGGCGGCGCGCTCGTCCTCGAAGGCCGCCTGTGGCGCGGCGCGTCCGGCTTCGCCGGCGAGTTCGGCCACATCACCATCGACCCCGAGGGCATCGAGTGCGCCTGCGGCAACGTCGGCTGCCTGGAGACGGTCGCCTCCGCGCCCAACATCGTCCGCCGCACGCACGAGCGGCTGATGCGCGACTCGACCTCGTCGCTCTCGCGCCTCGGGCTCAACAAGAACTTCACGGCCGCCGACATCGCGCACGAGGCGCGGGGCGGCGACGACTTCGCCGCGCTGATGATGGCGCGCACAGGGCGCTACATCGGCACGGGGCTCGCGGCCGTCATCAACCTCCTCAACACGGAGCGCGTCGTCCTCGGCGGCGGCGTGATGGGCGCCGGCGAGCTGATACTCGAACCCATCATCCAGGAGGCGCGCCGCCGCTCCTTCCAGCCAAACTTCGAGTCCACCCAAATCCTCGCCGCCACCCTCGGCTCGGACGCCGTCCCCATCGGCGCCGCCCTCCTCGCGCGCGCCGCCGTCCACGGTTAGCCGAGGTAATAAAGCTCTTTAGCGCTTCACCGGCGGCTAAAAGCCAGGAGAGCTACAATGTCAAAAAGCGATTTTATTTGTAAGCTCTGCAAGCAAGTTAAAGGGACAAGTTTTCTCAGCTCCAGCGGCAAATATAAGTGCCCTAACCATAAATTCATTTGCGGCGAACATGTCAGCGGTTTTCTGGGACTAAAGTGTAAGGAATGTAATAGCAAGGTCATTAGTTATCAGTTTAATGACAAGAAGGGTAAGTGGGAACAGGCGTAAGCGTGCTCATGCGCCCGCATGAGTAATGAGACTTTTTTCAGCCTTAGCATAACTTCACGATGCCTTTCATCACCGCGACGCGAGAGGACGGGGCGACGCTGCTGCTCAACGTGGACAGGATTCAGTACGTGGCCTACCAGGACGCCGAGGGGCAGGAGGTGTTGAGCGTCGTCTTCGACACCAACCCGCCGGCCCAAGGGCGGCCGGGCACCAACGAGGTCGTCGTCCACGGCCAAGAGGCGCGCCGCGTCTGGGCCGCGCTCTCCAGCATCCTCGGCATGTGAGCGCTGAGCGCGCCGCGACCCTCACGAAAAATTCCCTCCCGACCCCGCCGGCGCCGCCGGAAATCCAACCCGCCACGAGCAAATCCAAAGCGCCGGACGGCGGGCGCGGTCGTCGCGCGCGTGGGGCTTGTGCCGGCGCGGCGCGGTTTGAGATGATACGCGCGTGATGAGGATGTTCGAGGCCGGGGCGGAGGCGGCGGGCGCGCGCGCGGGGGCGCGGCAGCGCTGGGCGCGGCTGGCCTTCATCATGCTCGTGTGGGCGCTCGTCGGCCTCTTCTTCTCCAGCCAGATATACTTCTACTTCATCGGCACGCCGAAGCAGGTCACGTTCTCGCGCGCGCTCGCGTGGCAGATGAGCGCGGTCTTCATCTTCGCCGTCTCGACGCCGCTGGTGCTGCTGCTCGCGCGCCGCTACCGCGTCGAGCGCCAGACGTGGCGCCGCGCCGTCCCCGTCCACCTGCTGGCGGGCACGGCCGTCTCGGCGGCGTGGGCGGCCTTCCACATCGTCATTGACACGGCCTTCTCCGCCGGCCACGTCGGCGGCCTGCGCTGGTCGGGACTGCCGCGCCTCATCTTCGTCAACCTCGACAAGGAGCTGCTGGTCTACTGGATAGTCGTCGTCATCAGCCACGCGACCGACTACTACCAGCGCTACCGCGAGGGCGAGCTGCGCGCGTCGCAGGCGCAGTTGCAGGCTTTGAAGATGCAGCTCCACCCGCACTTCCTCTTCAACGCCCTGCACTCCATCTCGGCGCTCGTCCACAGCGACCCGGACGCGGCCGACAAGATGCTGGCGCGGCTCGGCGACTTCCTGCGCCTGACGCTCGAATCCTCGGCCGCGCAGGTGGCGCCGCTCAGGCAGGAGATAGAGTTCCTCAACTGCTACCTCGAAATCGAGCGCATACGCTTCCGCGACCGCCTGACCACGCGCATCGAGGTCGAGCCGCAACTGCTCGACTGCCGCGTCCCGAACCTCATCCTCCAGCCCATCGTCGAGAACGCCATCCGCCACGGCGTCTCGCAGCGGAGCGGGCCCGGCCACGTCGAGGTGCGGGCCGAGCGCGCGGGCTCGACGCTGCGCCTGGAGGTGAGGGACAACGGGCGCGGCCTGCCCGAAGGCGCGGCCGCCGGGCCGTGCACGAAGGGCGGCGGCGTGGGGCTCGCCAACACGCGCGCGCGGCTGCAACAGCTCTACGGCGGCGCGTACCGCCTGGACCTCGCCAACGCGCCCGCGGGCGGCGTGGTCGTCACCATCGAGATTCCGCTCCAGTTGGCCCCGGCCGAGGGGCGCGCGCAGCCGGAGGCGGCCCCCGCCCCCGACGCGGGCGCCGCCGCGCACGGCGGCAAGCCGCGCACGGCGGATGCGCGCGCCCTCTCCTCACGCGCCTGAACCCGGCCTTTACTGAACCCGGCCTTTCCCGAACCCGAGCTTTGCACGCGCCCGAACCCGGGGGCCCCCGAGCCGCGACCGGGAAACGGCGCGCGCGCCGCCGCCGGACGCGGCCGGCGGTTTACTGTCCGCGGCCGGCGGCCTTATGCTCTCGCGCGTGAGGGACGTCGGCAAACTTTTCGAGCTGGACTCAAGGTCGCTCGCGCTCTACAGGGTTCTGCTGGGCTGCGTGCTGCTCTACGACACGGCGGCGCGGCTGTTCGAGGCGCGCGCCTTCTACACAGACCTCGGCGTGCTGCCGCGCGCCCCTTACGTCGAGCAGTTTCAGGGGCGCTGGAGCTGGAGCCTGCACCTTCTGAGCGGCGAGGCGTCGGTGCAGTACGTGCTCTTCGCGCTGGCCGCGCTGTGCGCCGCCGCCTTCGTCGCCGGCTACCGGACGCGGCTCGCCGCGCTCGGCTCGCTGCTGCTCCTCATCTCGCTCCACAACCGGAACCCTTTCGTCATCAGCGCGAGCGACCAGTTGATGCGCGTCCTCATGTTCTGGACACTCTTCCTGCCCGCCGGCGCGGCCTACTCGCTCGACCGCGCGCTGGCGCGTGACGACGCGGGGCCGCCCCGCGCGCGCGTCGCCAACGTCTCCGCGGGGACGGCCGCCTTCATCCTACAGGTCTGCCTCGTCTACTGGTTCACGGCCGCGCTCAAGTCCGACACCGCCTGGTGGCGCGAGGGCAGCGCGCTCTACTACGCGCTGAGCATTGACTATCTGACGACCGACTTCGGCCGTCTCCTGCTGGGCTTCCCCGCGCTGCTGACGGCGCTCTCCTACTTCACCGTCGCGTTCGAGGCCGCCGGCCCGGCGCTCCTCTTCCTGCCGCGGCGCAACGGGCCCGTGCGCACAGCCGTCGTCTTCGCCTTCGTCCTCTTCCACCTGGGGATGACGCCTTTCCTCACGCTCGGCACCTTCCCCTTCGTCTGCGCGGCGATGTGGAGCGCGCTGCTCCCCGCGTGGTTCTGGGAGCGCGCGGCCGGGCGCCCCGCTCGCGCGGCCGGCCCCGCGGCCCCGACGCCCCCGACGACGACCCTGACCGTGGCCGCGGCGGCGACCCCGATGACGACGCCGGAGGCGCGGCGCGCGCCCGCGTGGGCGAACGCCCTGGCGGCCGCCTTCTTCGCCTACACGCTGCTGTGGAACTTCGCCACGGCGACCGCCGGCCGCGTCGTCGTGCCCGAGCAGGTCGCGTGGGTAGGGCACGCCACGGGGCTCGCGCAAGTCTGGAACATGTTCGCCCCCATCCCGAAGAAGGAAGACGGCTGGTACGTCATCCCCGCGCGGCTCGCGGGCGGCGGCGAGGTGGACCTCTTCCGCGGCGGCGCGCCGGTCAACTGGGCCAAGCCGCCCGACGCCTCCGCGCTCTACCCCGACTCCTACTGGCAGAAGTACCTCGAATACGTCTGGCTGGCCGACTTCGCGCCCCTGCGCCTGCACTACGCGCGATACCTCTGCCGCCAGTGGAACGGCGCGCACGACGGCGCCGACAGGCTGAAGACCTTCGACGTCGTCTACATGCGCGAGGACACGCCGCCGCCCGGCCGGCCCCTGCGCCCCGCCGAACCCTTAGTCGTCTGGCGGCACGACTGTCAGCAGTGACCGCGCCGCGGCCCGGGCGGCCGGGCGCGCGCGTGCGCATCGGCGGGCGTTTTGTTACATTAAGCCCTCAGCTTTTAGCTTCCGGCTTTTAGCTTTTCACTTTCGCGCGCGGCGCGCACCCTTCAGGGCGGCCGCCGCCCGCAAGGCGGGAAAGGGCTAAGGGACGGCGGCCGACGGCCGACAGCTTTATAATGAACCCTGAACGCATCAGAAATTTCTCTATCATCGCGCACATCGACCACGGCAAGTCCACCCTGGCCGACCGCCTGCTCGAACTCACCGGCGCGCTCTCCGAGCGCGAGATGGAGGCGCAGGTGCTCGACAACATGGATTTGGAGCGCGAGCGCGGCATCACCATCAAGGCGCACGCCGTCCGGCTCGACTACCGCGCGCGCGACGGGCAGGCCTACGTCCTCAACCTCATCGACACGCCCGGCCACGTCGATTTCAGCTACGAAGTCTCGCGCTCGCTCTCGGCCTGCGAGGGCGCGCTGCTGGTCGTTGACGCCTCCCAGGGCGTCGAGGCGCAGACGCTCGCCAACACCTACCTCGCCATCGGCGAGAACCTCGAACTCATCCCCGTCATCAACAAGATTGACCTGCCCGGCGCCGAGCCCGAGAAGGTGATGGAGCAGATAGAGAACGTCATCGGCCTCGACACCGGCAACGCCGTCCTCGCCTCGGCCAAGACGGGCGTCGGCGTCGCAGACATCCTCGAAGCCATCGTCCGCGACATCCCCGCGCCGCGGGGGTCGGCGGACGCGCCGCTCAAGGCGCTCATCTTCGACTCGTGGTACGACTCCTACCGCGGCGTCATCGTCCTGTTCCGCGTCATAGACGGGACGCTCAAGCCCGGCATGAAGATTCGCTTCTTCAACACGGGGCGCGACTACCAGGTCGAGTCCGTCGGCGTCAACCGCCCGCGCGCGACGCCGATTGACAGCCTCTCGGTCGGCGAGGTCGGCTTCCTGACCGCCTCCATCAAGACGGTGGCCGACGTCCAGATAGGCGACACCATCACGGAGGCCGCGCGCCCGACCAAAGAGCCCTTCCCCGGCTTCCAGGAAATCAAGCCGATGGTCTTCGCCGGCCTCTACCCCGTCGAGGCCAACCAGTACGAGGAGCTGAGGGACGCCTTGGACAAGCTGCGCCTCAACGACGCCTCCTTCTTCTACGAGCCCGAGTCTTCGGTCGCGCTCGGCTTCGGCTTCCGCTGCGGCTTCCTCGGCCTGCTCCACATGGAGATAGTGCAGGAGCGGCTGGAGCGCGAGTTCGACCTGGACCTCATCACGACCGCGCCGGGCGTGCGCTACCGCGTGACGACGACCGACGGCGAGGTGGTCGAGGTGGACTCGCCCGCCAAGATGCCCGACACCGTGCGCATCCAGAAGATAGAGGAGCCCATCATCGAGGCGACGATTCTGTCGTCCGACGACTTCCTCGGCGGCATCCTCCCGCTGCTCGAAGAGAAGCGCGGCGTGCAGAAGAAGTTCGAGTACATCGCCGAGAAGCGCGTGATGCTCGTCTACGAACTGCCGCTGAACGAGATAGTGCTCGACTTCTACGACCGGCTGAAGTCCGTCTCGCGCGGCTACGCCTCTCTGGACTACCACCTCGCCGGCTACATCGAGAGCGACCTCGTCAAGCTCGACCTGATGGTGGCGGGCGAGCCCGTGGACGCGCTCTCCATCATCGTCCACCGCCAGAACTCGCAGGCGCGCGGCCGCATCCTCGCCGAGAAGATGCGCCAGCTCATCCCGCGCCAGCTCTTCGAGGTGCCCATCCAGGCCGCCATCGGCAACAAGATCATCGCCCGCGAGACGGTCAAGGCGATGGGCAAGAACGTCATCGCCAAGTGCTACGGCGGCGACATCACGCGCAAGCGCAAGCTCCTCGAAAAGCAGAAAGAGGGCAAGAAGCGCATGAAGCGCGTGGGCAAAATCGAAATCCCGCAGGAAGCCTTCCTCGCCGTCCTCAAGGTCAACGAGTAGCGGCGAGCCGAGCCCGCGGGGCTGGTCGTCAACGAGTAAGAACGAGCCGAGCCCGCGGGGCAGGCG
>DASVUF010000344.1:0-41748 GCA_036387195.1 Pyrinomonadaceae bacterium
CGACGCCCGCCGTCTTCGATTTTGCTTTCCCCCTTCGGCCTGCGCCCCGGCCTTCCGCGGCGGCGGCTCGCCTTTTGCCTTCTTTCGGGGCTCTGCTAAGCTTACACGCTCGGCGAGCCAGAAGGGGGCGGCGGTCGGAGGATTCCCTCAAGGTCGAGAATGACTTCGGAGAACGGACACGGGCACGGGCACGGCGCGCACGCGCACGCGCACACCCACGACGCGCTCTCGGCGCGCGGCCGCCGGCGGCTGCTCTTCGTCCTCGTGCTGACGGCCGTCTACATGCTGGCCGAGGCGGCGGGCGGCTGGCTGACGGGCAGCCTGGCGCTGCTGGCCGACGCCGGGCACATGCTGGCGGACGTGGCGGCCATCGCGCTGGCGCTGGTGGCGGCGCGCTTCGCGTCGCGCCCGGCCAGCCCGACGAAGACCTACGGCTACTACCGGCTCGAAATACTGGCGGCGTTCACGAACGGCGTGGCGCTGGCCGCCGTCTCGCTCTTCATCCTCTACGACGCCTACGGGCGCTGGCTCGCGCCGCCCGAGATAGAGCGCGGCGGGCTGATGACGGCCGTGGCGGCGGGCGGGCTCGCGGTCAACCTCGTCTGCGCGTGGCTGCTGCACGGCGACCACGAGAAGGACTTGAACGTGCGCGGCGCGTGGCTGCACGTCCTCGGCGACGCGCTCGGGTCGGTGGGGGCCATCGCGGCGGGCGCGTTCGTCACGCTCGGCGGGTGGCACGCGGCCGACCCGCTGTTCAGCGCGCTCATCGCCGTGCTCATCGTCTGGAGTTCCTGGAACCTCATCCGCGAGGCGACCAACGTCCTGCTCGAAGGGACGCCGGCGCACATCAACCTCGCCGCGGTCGAGGACGTGATACTCTCGACCGACGGCGTCGAGGACGTACACGACCTGCACGTCTGGACCATCACTTCGGGGCGCGAGGCGCTGTCGGCGCACGTCCGGCACGAGCGCGCGGCCGCGCCCGCGGAGCTGCTGCGCGCCCTGCGCTCGAAGCTCCACGACCAGTTCGGCGTAGACCACCTGACGATTCAGATGGAGACCGGGGAGTTCGAGGACGACACGTTCCACTTCTGCACCTCGGGCACGGCCTGCTTCCGCTCGGCGAAAGAGTAGTTCAAAGTCGGAGGCCCGAAGCCGGCCGCGGCCCCTTCGGGCTTTGAGCCCCGGGCGCGGGGCCTCGAACCGGAGACATGGAGATCAGCCTTCTCATCGTCCTCGACCTGCGCGAGCAGGCGGCGCTGCAGGCGGCGCTGATGGCGCACGGCGCGCCGGACTCGCTGGTGACGCTGGCGCTGACGGGCGCGTGCCGCATCCAGTCGCTCGACGAGGCGCGACAGCTCCGCCGCTGGCTCGCCGAGACGCGCGCCTCCGGCAAGACCGACTTCGCCTCGCTCAACGTCATCGAGCGCGAGCTGGTGCGCTTCGGGGTTTAGGGGAGGCGGCCGGGGCGGGCGGGCGCGCCGCCGCCCGCGAAAGTCGTCCGGACACCACTGGTGACATCCACATGGCGAGCATACAGCTAGGCTACGGCCGCGGCTCCGTCACGTTCGAGGCGGAGGGCGGGCGCTTCGAGGCGCTCGAAGCCGAGGCGCGCGACGAGCGGCCGCTGACGGACGCGGAGGTCGGCGCGGCGATTGACGACCCGCTCGACTCGCAGCCGCTCGAAGAGATAATCAGCCCGGGCGAGAGCGTGCTGGTCGTCGTCTCGGACGCGACGCGCGCGACGGGGAGCGCGCAGGTCGTCAACCTCCTGGTCAGGCGCTTGGTGGCGCTCGGCGTCGCGCCCCACGACCTGCGCGTCATCTTCGCCACCGGCATCCACCGCGCCGTCACGCGCGAGGAGAAGGCGGAGCTGCTGACGCCCTTCGTCGCCCAGCGCGTGCGCGCGCTCGCGCACGACGCGGCGGACGAATCCAGTCACGTCTCGCTCGGCGTCACCGAGCGCGGCACGCCCGTCGAGCTGAATCGCGCGCTGCTCGAACACTCGCACGTCGTCCTGACCGGCGCGGTCGCCTTCCACTACTTCGCGGGCTTCACCGGCGGGCGCAAGAGCGTCTGCCCCGGCCTCGCGTCGAAGCGCGCCATCGAGGCGACGCACCTGCAGGCGCTCGACTTCGACACGGGCGGGCGGCGCGCGGGCGTCGGGGCGGGGCGGCTCGACGGCAACGTCGTCCACGAGGAGTGCGAGCGCCTGGCGGCCGAGGCCGCGCCGTCGTTCCTCATCAACACCGTGACGGACGGCCGGGGGCGCATCGTCCGCGTCTACGCCGGCGACTGGCGCGCCGCGCACCGCCTCGCCTGCGCCGAGTACGCCGACTCGCACACGGTCAGGGTCGAGGGCCGCCGCCCGCTGGTCGTCGCCTCGGCCGGCGGCTCGCCCTTCGACCTCAACCTCATACAGGCGCACAAGTCTCTGGACATGGCCTCGTTCGCGTGCGAGGAGGGCGGCGACATCGTGCTCGTCGCCGAGTGCCCGGACGGACTCGGGCGCGCGGACTTCCTCAAGTGGTTCGACTCGGCGGACTCGCGCGCGCTGGCGGCGCGGCTGCGCGACGGCTTCGAGGTCAACGGGCAGACCGCCTGGTCGCTGTTGACGAAGGCCGAGCGGTTCCGCGTCCAACTCGTCTCGAACCTGCCGGACGATGACGTGCGCCGGATGCGCATGACGCCCGCCGGCTCCGTCGAGGAGGCGCTCGCGCGCGTCCGCGCCGACGCGGCGGGCTACGTCATGCCGCGGGGCGGGGCCTTCATGCCCGTCGTCGCCTGAGGGGCGGCGGCCGGCGGCGCGCGTTGACATTCTTCGGCGCGTCACAGTATCGTGCCCGCGCTCTTCAAAGACGCGCCTTCAAAAACCATCTTCCGACAGGAGCCGAAGCCCATGACCGACGAGACGCCGCGACCCGACGATTTTCAGGAAGACATGCCCGACGTCAACTACAACCCGCTGCGCGGGTCGCTCGAAGCCGAAGGGGTCATCGGCGGCGAGTCGCAGGCCGTCTACGCCTTCAGCGTCGTGGAGGGGCAGACCCTGACCGTGCGCCTCTCGTCGGCGGGAAACAAGGCCGACTTCTACGTGAGCTGCGGCCCGCACTACTACAACGCGGAAGTGCTCGAACTCGGCGAGCAGAGCGTGGACAAGGGGAGCCGTTCGTTGAGCGGGAAAGTCCCGCGCAGCGGCGTCTGTTTCGTCGGCGTGATCGCGGAACTCGGCGAGGTCCCGAAGTTCCGGCTGCAAGTGACCATCGAGTGAGCGGAGACTTTTTAGTGACCGCCGAGTGAGCGGAGACTTTTTCGGGAGGGACGAGTCGTTCATCCCGGCGGCCTTCGTCGCCGCGTTCGTGGCCTTGCGGCCCGCCGCGTCGCTGGGCGTCCACACCGGCCTCGGCGCGCGCGCGACACCGCGCGACCGCCGGCGCGAACGAAGACGGCGCGCGCTCAAGATTACGCCGCGGCGGGTCTGCGTGACGGACAGGATGGCCCCCGCCGCGGAACGCCGGCGAGCGGGCGCGACGCGCCGCCGACGCGGCCGCCGCGCGCCCGTGCGTGGGGGCGCAGGAGTGACGGAGCGGCGCGCGCGGGCGGCGTCAACACACCGCCCGGCGGCGACTCGCGGCGGAAGAGACTTCGGAGGACGAGCACTGTGAAAAAGGGGTTGACGGCCGCGGGCTTCGCGGCGCTTCTCATCGCGGCGAACGCCGCCGGCGCGCGCGCGCAGACCGGCGCGGCCGGGGCGCAGCAGCCGCAGCCGCAGCAGACGGCGGCGGGCGCTTCCGACGTGCGGCCGAGCGAGCCGCGCGTGCCGCTGGCCGAGGCGGCCGTGGCTTACGACGTGGCGGGCAACGAGGCGCTCGGCGGGCGCCTGCGCACGCAGTCGCTCGCCGGCACGACGGAGGCGCCCGTGCGCAACACGCGCGTCGTGGTCGAGAACCGCAGCCCCGTCTTCTACAACTACGCCTCGGGCTGGGCGACCTTCTACGGCGAGGACGGCGTGCGCTGCGGCGAGGGGCTTTGGAAGCTCGAAGCCTTCGCGCCGCGCGAACTGGTAGAGGTGGACACGCCCGGCCTGCGGCTGACGTGCGCGCCCGCGACGTGGCGGCTGGTGGCGACCACGCTGCTGACGCGCGCCGGCGACATCGCCAAGCCGCGCGAGCAGACCGCGCCGCCCCCGGCCGAGGCGGGCGCGCCGGCCGCGACCCCCGAGCCGGGCGCGGCCCCGGCGGCCACGGAGCCGGGCGCGCAGACGACCACGGCCGCGCCCGCGCTCGAAATCAACGTCAACGGCAAGACCATCCCCATCCAGCTCGGCAACCCGCTCGAAGTCATCGTCGGCAAAGAGCGCGTCCGCATCATCGTCCAGCAGGCGCCGTAAGGCCGGGGGGCGTGGGACGCGGGGCGGAGAGCTGAAGGGACGGCCGGACGGGCGTCTCCTCGTCTCCTTCATTCTCCGCCCTCCGTCCCTCCGCCCTCCGCCCTTCATCCTTCGCCCTCTGGCCTTCAGCCCTTCATCTTCGGCTCTCCGCCACTCGCCCTCCATCCTCCGCCCTTCGGCCTTCACCCTTAATTCTGCTCTTGACCTCGGCGGCGTGTCGGGACGAAACTTAAGGCCCGAGTTACCCCGACCACCAACAGTCGAAAGCAAGGAGGTTGAGATGGCGGACGAAAGGCAAAAGACCAAGTGCGCTCGCGAGACCTGCGACTGCCCGGCGTCGGACGGCAGCAAGTATTGCAGCGAGGAGTGCGAGGACGCGGCCAAGGTGCGCATGATGGAGATCGGCTGCACCTGCCACCACCCGGACTGCGGCTGAGCGGCGCGCGCGCCGGCGCAGGCTCACGCGAAAACTGTTGACCGCGGAGGCGCGGGCGCGGCCTGAAATCTTTCAGCCGTGTCTGCGCGTCTCCGCGGTCAACCTTTTTTCCGCGCCGCCTTCTAAAGTCTCCCGCAAGCGCAATGTAACCGATTCGCAATCAAGCCCCGGATAACCCCCCTTAACCTCTTTTCATCACACACTGGCGCGCGCCGCGGCCTCTGCCGCCGCCGCCGCGAGCGGAATGCTCGCGGGCGGACTCGGGCCGCGGCGCGCGCGATAAGAGACACACGGCCCCGCCCGACGGGCACGCTCAAAGCTCTTGAGGAGGAACCTTATGCTTCGCAAGTTCACGGCCGCGGCGCTGGCCCTTGCCGCCTGCGCCGCCGTCGCATCAGCACAGACACAGGCCGGCGCGGGCGCGTCGGCCTCGCACTCGACCTCGGTCGGCCGCGAGGGCGGCCGGCTCGACCTCGCTTCCGGGACGCGCGTGACGGGCGAGTTGCAGGGCGCGCTCGACGCGAGCCGCGCGCGCGTCGGCGACCGCGTCGTGCTCAGGACGACCGAGGCCATCAAGCAGAACGGCCGGACGGTGTTGAAGAAGGGCGTGCAGCTCGTCGGCCGCGTCGCCGACGTGCGGCGGCGCGCGGGCGCGAGCGCAGCCTCGTCCGTGACCGTCGTCTTCGACACGCTCCAGAGCGGGTCGCTCTCGGCCCCCGTCGTGGCGACGATTGATTCGGTCGCGCGCGTCTCGGGCCGCGCCGGCGCGGACGACGACTTCGGCGTGGAGTCGAGCGCCTCGGCGCGCGGCTCGGCGTCCGGCTCGGCGTCCGGCGGCGCTTCGGGCGGCGGGCTGCTCGGCGGCGTCGCGGGCGCGGTGGGCAATACGGTGGGCGGCGTCGCGGGCGCGGCCGGCGACGCGGTCGGCTCGACGGCCGAGGCGGTCGGCGGCGCGGCGCGCGGCGCGGGCTCCGCGCTCGGCCGCGTGCAGGTCACGCAGGCAGTCGGCCTCTCGGCCGAGGGCGGCTCGACGCTCTCGCTCGCGGGCGGCGACCTGCGTCTTGAGAAGGGCACGACCTTCCGACTCACCGTCAGCGAGGCGGCGCGCGTCGGCGGCAATCGTTGAGGGGGTTTGACGGCAAAGACGGGGGCGGCCGCGCGACGTGTGCGCGCGGCCGCCCTTTTGGTTTCCGCCCCGGCCTTCGGCTCGCGCCGCGGCCGCGGGCGCTTACTTGCTGGCCCAGTCGAGGTTGAAGCGGAGGCTGTCGAAGTTCCTGACGAATGACGGTTCGAGCGGCGTCCCGTCGGGCTTGCGCGTGTAGGCGAGGAACTGGTCGGGGGCGATGCCGCCGTTGCGCGGGTCTTTGACGACGGGGCAGATGCTGTAGAGCGCGCCCTCGGAGCCGTTCGGGTTGCGCAGACGCCTGGCGGCGAAGCCCTTCGAGAAGAGGTTGTCCAGCTCGCTCAGCGTCTTGATGATGGGCGTGCCGTCGAGCGCCGTGCCGTTGCGCTTGCGCAGGTCTTCGAGCATCTTCCGGCCGTCGGCGGTGTTGAAGGCGCGGTCGGTGTAGCTGACCCAGACGTGCGTCCACAGCCCGAGCGGGTTGTTGCTGAAGTAGCCGTTGCGCATGTCGAGCATCACCGACTGGCGGAGGTTGCCGAGGCCGACGGGGTTGCCGTCCCTGGTCGGGAAGACGTACTCGATCATGTTGTCGGCGGTCTGGCGCGCGAGCGTGCCGGCGGCGTCGTTGGTGAACGAGTCGGGGTTCAGCTCGCCCAGCACCGTCCAGTAGACCGGCGAGCCGCTGTGGTTGTAGGCCGGCAGCGTCAGCAGCGCGCGGACGTTGCGCTGGTAGGCGAAGAAGGGCGCGTCGGTGACGCCGAGCGGCGCGACGCCCTGCCGGCGGCCGATAATTTTGGCCGGGTCAACGCCGTTCTGGCGGTAGAACTCGTCGGTGAAATCGTAGAGGCGGTCGGTCACTTCGGCGCGCGCGCCCGAGGGGGCGACGGCCAGCGCGAAGAGCGCGGCCAGGACGTAAACAAGCGAGGCGGTCTTTCTCAAAATCCTGTCTCCTTAAAAGGCTGTCTGAACTTCTGCGGCGCGGGCGCGGGTTCTCGCGTTTCTCCCGTCGCGTGACAGAGGGGCCGGGGCGCGCATAAATACCGCCCGGCGAAAATTATTTCGCGGGGCGCTCGCCCGCGGGCGTTGATGAGCGGGCGAGCGGCGCGTTAAAGTAAGCGGCAGGGAGCTAAGCCGTACAGGATGAGCCGTTCGATACACTTCGCGGATAAGGGCGTGCGCGCGCGCACGGCGGCGTCGGAGCCGGAGGTGCTGGCGCGGCTGCGCGCGATAGTCGGCGAGGAGAACGTGCTGGTGGACGAGGAGCGGGTCGAGCCCTACGCGGGCGACGCCCTGAAGGAGAAGTTCCCGCCCGAGGCCGTGCTGCTGCCCCGGAGCGCCGAAGAAGTCTCGGCCGTCCTGCGCCTCGCCAACGAGCGGCGGTTCCCCGTGACGGCGCGCGGCGGCGGCGTCGGCTACACGGGCGGCGCGGTGCCCGTCGAGGGCGGCGTCGTCATCGGCACCGACCGGATGAACCGCATCCGCGAGGTCAACGTGGAGAACCTCTACGCCGTCACCGAGCCGGGCGTGACGACCTACGCGCTCCAGCAGGCGGTCGAGGAGGTCGGCCTCTTCTACCCGCCCGACCCGGCCTCCTACAAGAACTCTTACATCGGCGGCAACATCGCCGAGAACGCCGGCGGCATCCGCTCGGCCAAGTACGGCGTGACGAAGCACTACGTGCTCGGGCTCGAAGTCGTCCTGCCGACCGGCGAGATAGTCCGCGCCGGCGGGCTGACGAGCAAGAACGTCGTCGGCTTCGACCTGACGGGGCTCATCTGCGGCTCCGAAGGGATGCTCGGCGTCATCGCCGAGGCGACGCTCAGGCTGTTGCCGCTGCCCGAGACGACGCGCACCGTCCGCGCCACCTTCAAGACGATGCAGGCCGCCTGCGCCTGCCCGCCCGCCTTCACGCGGGCGCGCGTGACGCCCGTCGCCATCGAAGTCCTTGACCGCAACGCCATCCGCGCCGTCGAGTCCGAGTTCGCCTTCGGCATTGACCCGGGGGCGGGCGCGCTCCTCTTAGTCTCGGTGGACGGTTCGCGCGAGGTCGTCGAGCGCGAGGCGCGTCTGGTGGAGGAGGTCGTGAAGGAGTTGGGCGGGTACGACATTCTGCGCTCGGAGTCGCGCGAGGACGAAGACCGGCTGTGGGACGTGCGCCGCGCGCTCTCGCCCGCCATCAAGAAGTTCGGGACGCTCAAGTTCAACGAGGACGTGGTCGTCCCGCGCTCGCGCGTGCCCGAGCTGATAGAGCGCGTCGAGGGCATCGGGCGCAGCCACGACACGTTCGTCGTCAACTTCGGCCACCTCGGCGACGGCAACATCCACGTCAACTTCATGTGCGACCGCGACGACCCCGACGCGGTCGCCCGCGCGCGCGCGGCCGTCGCGGAGACGTTCGCCGCCTCCGTGAGCCTGGGCGGGACCATCAGCGGCGAGCACGGCGTCGGCTACGTCAAGGCGCCCTACCTGAAGATGGCGCTCGGCGCCGAGACCATCGAGGCCATGCGCCGCATCAAGCGCGCGCTCGACCCCAACGGCATTCTCAACCCCGGCAAGGTGTTCACGACGAGCGCCGCCGCGGCGGCGGGCGGCGGCGGGCTGCCGGCGTCGGCGGGCGGCGGCGGCGACGAGCCGGCCGATTAAGCCCGCCCCCGACCCGGCGGCCGTCGCCCTTCACTGCTCTTATGCTCAGCGTCCTTCTGGAACTTCAAAGGCTGAAGCGGCTCGACCGGACGGGGTGGGTCTTGCGCGGGCTGCCGCCGGGGGCGGAGTCGGTGGCGGCGCACAGCTACGGCGTGGCGCTGACGGCGATGCTGCTGGCGGACGAGTGCGCGGCGCGCGGCGCGCAGGTGGACGCGGCGCGCGTGATGAGAATCGCGCTGCTGCACGACTTGCAGGAGACGCGGACGGGCGATTTGCCGCGGACGGTCGCCGAGTACTACGGCGCGGAGGCGCGGCGCAGGGCCGAGCGCATGGCCTTCGACGCGGTGATGAGCGGCGCGGGCGAGCGCCACGCCCGCGAGTACGCCGAGCTGCACGAGGACTACGAGTCGCGCGCGAGCGTCGAGGCGCGGCTGGTGAAGGCGGCCGACGTGATAGACCTGCTCGCGCAGGCGCTCGCCTTCGAGCGCGCGGGCTCGCGCGGCCTGGGCGAGTTCTGGGAGGGCGCCGGGTCGCGCGACTTCGGTTTGGAAGGCGTCGCCCGCGAGGTCGTCCGCGAGACGGTCGCGGCGCTCCTTGAGGAAAGGAATAGGGTGGAACGGTAGGCGGCGGCCGGCGGACGTTGGCGCCCCGCGCGGCCGCGAAGGCTTTTCTACCGGCTGCCGCCTACCGACTGTTGTCTGCTTCCTTATGATTGACTGGCTGACGGAGACGATACACGGCTGGGGGCTGACGTGGGGGCAGGTGCTCTTCGGGGTGCTGTTCTCGGTCGTCACGTTCGTCCTGAGCATCGCGGTCGTGACGGTGGTGCTGGTGAAGCTGCCGGCGAACTACTTCCACTCGTCGCACGCGCGCGAGTTCCTCGTCCGGAGCCACCCCGTGCTGCGCGCGCTCGGCGTCTTCGCGAAGAACCTGCTCGGGCTGGTGCTCGTCTTCTTCGGCGTCGTCATGTCCCTGCCCGGCGTGCCGGGCCAGGGCGTGCTCACCATCCTGCTCGGCGTCATGCTCCTCGACGTCCCCGGCAAGCGCGCCCTCGAAACGCGCATCGTCAGCCGCCCGCGCGTCTACGGCGCCGTCAACGCGCTGCGCGCCCGCTTCGACAAGCCGCCCCTGATGCTGGATTGAAGGGGGGAGGGCGGCCGGCAATCAACGGGCGGCGGGCTCCGCCCCGGCGGAGGCGGACGCCGACTCGTGGACTCGGGCGACGCGAGATGAGAAGGATTTTCCGCCGCCCGCCGCCCGCCGCCTGCCGTCCGCTCCCTTCCGTTGACAAGGCCGAAGGGCGTTTGTTAGCTTCCCTTAACTGATTTCTGGAATCTTGCGGGGTGGCGGCGGGGGGCGCGCGTTCGACTTTTGCTTCCGATGCACAGGCTGAAAAACTGTTGGCGCGGCGCGGCCGCGAGGGCGGCGCTCCTGCTGGCCGCGGCGCTGCTCACGGCCGGGTGCGGGCTGTTCAAGGCGTCTCGCCGCATCGGGGTGCCGCAGCCGCTCACCCCGCTCGTCGAGGCCGACATGCCGCAGATGTTCGACGAGATTAACCGCCTCGGCGCGGTGCGCTCGCTCAGCGGCCGCGTGGACATACAGTTCCTCGACACCAGCTACGCGCCCTGCGGGCTCGCCGAGAAGTACCGCACGGCCGACGGCCGCCTCGTCGTCCAGCGCCCCGGCCAGGTCTACCTCATCGTCCAGGTGCCCGTCATCGGCACGAAGGTCGCCGAGATGAGTTCGACCGGCGAGCGCTTCTGGGCGGCCGTCTACCAGGGCGACGAGAAGTACCGGCGCTTCGTCACCGGCTCGAACGCCGCGCGGTACGAGCGGCTGGAGGCCGACGGCGCGGCCGGCGTCACGCCCGACTGCAACGTGAGCGGGCGGCGGCGCGAGGAGGCGATGCAGCGCGCCGCCGTCAGCGCGCTCTCGTCGCTCAGGCCGCAGCACCTGACCGACGCCGTGCTCGTCCCGCCCGTCTCCTTCGAGGACACGAAGCACGTCTACGCGCAGGCCGAGACTTACGAGGAGGAGGCCGACACGCGCCCCGGCGCGGGGAAGGGCGCGCGCGTCATGCGCGGCTACTACGTGCTCTCCGAGATGGAGCTGGTGTCGCAGAACCGCGCGCGCGTCACGCGCCGCTTCTGGTTCGACCGCGTCGGGACGCTCCGCCTCGCGCGCGTGCAGGTCTACGCGGAGCGCGGGCAACTCATCACCGACGTCGTCTACAGCCAGCCGCAGCCCTTCGGCGAGGAGGCGCGGCTGCGCCTGCCCGCGCAGGTCGAGCTGACGCGGCCGCAGGACCACTACTCGATTCGGATAGCCTTCCAGGAGCCCGGCGCCGTCAGGGTTGACCAGCCCTACGACCCGGAGGTCTTCGTCCTGAAGAACTCCTCGAACCTGCCGGAGGTCAACCTGGACGCGAGAAGGCCGTGAGCCGCGAGAGTCCCCGAGCCGCGGGCCGTAAGCCCCGGCGAGCCGGGGCGCGTCCCGCCCCCGTCACGGCTCGCGGTTCCCGGTTCGCGCGGGCGGAGTGAGCAGCAATGGAGAGTCTCGTCACAGCCAACGTCCGCCAGCGCCCCGTGCGCGCCGTCGTGAGCGCGGCGGGCGTGGCGCTCGGCGTGTGCCTCGTGATGCTGTTCACGGGGCTCGCACGCGGGCTGTCGAACGACTTGCAGCGGCGCTCGCAGAACCTCAAGGCCGAGATCATCTTCACCCGCTCGGGCGGGACCGAGCTGATGAGCACGACGGCCAACCTGCCCGTCAAGTACGCCGAGGAGCTTCTCAAGGTCGAGGGCGTCGCGATGGCCGTGCCCGACATCCGCTACGTCTCGCAGGGCGGCAAGGGCTTCGGCTTCGAGCAGGTCGAGGGCGTGGACTGGAACGAGTTCGCCGCGATGAACGAGATGACGCTCGTCTCGGGGCGCGCGCCGCAGGGGCTCGACGAGGTCGTCGTGGACGAGGCCAAGGCGCGCAACAACAACCTCTCGGTCGGCGGCGAGATAAAGCTCTTCGGCAACCAGACCTACAGGGTCGCCGGCGTCTACACGCCCGAGTCCGGCCCGCGCGTCAAGATGTCGCTCGCCGCGATGCAGGACGCGCTGGAGGCGCCGGGCAAGTGCACGTGGATTTACGTCAAGCTGAAGGACCCCGGGCGGGCGGCCGAGGTGGCGCGGCGCATAGACGAGCAACTGCCCGGCAACAAGATTCAGCTCACGCGCGACATCATCACCAACATCGAGAAGAGCATCCCCTACCTCGGCGTCTTCCTGCGCACGCTCGTCGGGCTCTCGGCGCTGGTGAGCGGCCTGGTCGTCATGCTCGCCATGTACACGACCATCACCGAGCGGACGCGCGAGATCGGCATTCTCAAGGCGCTCGGGGCGTCGCGCGGCTACATCGTCGGCGAGATAGTCAAGGAGGCGCTGCTCATCAGCGTCGTCGGCGTCGTCGCCGGCTTCGCCATCTCCTTCGCCGCCGGCCACCTGATCCAGCGCGGCTACGCGCTGCCGTTCGAGTACAGTTGGGCGTGGGGGCTGACGGCCGCGCTCATCGGCCTGCTCGGCGGCGCTTTGGGCGCGCTCTACCCGGCCGTCCGCGCCGCCAACCTCGACGCCGTCAGCGCGCTGGCGTACGAGTGACGCGCCGGTGACGTGGAGGCCGCGTGGCCTTTAAAAGCCGCCCGGGGCGTCAACGGCTCCGGGCGCGCGTGGGCGGGGTCGCGGGATGAAGTCGGGAAACGTCATCGGGCTGGTTCTGTCCTGCATCTACCTGCTGGCGGCGGCCATGATGATAGCCGAGGACGTCAGGTGTGAAGGGATGTTCTGCGGGTTCGGGCTGGTGATGGCGGGAATGCCCTGGACTTTGCCCTTCGCCGACTCCGGCTCGCTCTGGCTGCACTACCTGACGGGTCTGGGCGGCGTCGCCCTTAACGCCGTCATCCTATTTTTGACCCCGGGGCTTCTGGCCGAGGCGTTCAGGTCGGAGCCGCCGCGCTGACACGCCGGCCCCCGCGGCCGCCGATTCGCCGTCGCCCTTAAGTATGAGGACAATCCTTCAGGCCGAAAATCTGACGAAGGTCTACCGCGTGGGGAGCGTGGACGTGCCCGCGTTGCGGGGCGTGTCGCTCGAACTGGAAGAGGGCGAATACCTCGCCATCATGGGGCCTTCCGGGTGCGGCAAGTCCACGATGCTGCACCTGCTGGGCGGCCTTCTGACGCCGACCTCGGGGCGCATCGTCATTGACGGCGAAGACCTGACGGCCGCCACGGACGCCAAGCGCACGGACATTCGCCGCCGCAAGATTGGCTTCGTCTTCCAGCGCTTCAACCTCTTCCCGACGCTCTCGGCCGACGGGAACCTCAAACTGGCCGAAAGCATTCACGGGGGCGGCGACGCCAGGAAGGGCGGCGACCCCGAGCGCCGGCGCGAAGTCCTGCGCCTGCTTCAGTTAGAGGACAAGATGCACCACAAGCCGCTCGAACTCTCGGGCGGCGAACAGCAGCGCGTCGCACTGGCGCGCGCCGTCGTCAACCGACCCGCCATCATCCTCGCCGACGAGCCCACCGGCAACCTGGACACCGAGAATTCGGCAATCGTGCTTAACATGTTCCAGGAGATGAATTACCGCTTCAACCAGACCATCATCATGATCACCCACAACCCGGAGGCGGCCGCCATGTGCCGGCGCATCATCCAAATGCGCGACGGCCAAATCGTTGCCCCCGTCCCCCGTGTACAGATATAATGCAGGGGGTGGCGAACCGCGTGTGACGGGCGGCAAGTCTCCTACAGTTTTCGACGAGCGTTGAGTGATAAGTTTATTGCAGTTTTCTTATCACTCAACGCCCGTCACTCATCACTCCTGTCTGGTTTTTTATGCTCCTGAACGTCTTCAAAAAAGTCATTTTCTGGTCGTACGGGCGGACGACGTGGCAGTACGACGTGCTGTGCGTCGCCATCCTGGCCTTCGTATTTCTTACTCCCAAGGGGTGGTTCGAGCGGGGCGAACTTGCGTGCGCGCCGGCGCATCAAAACGGGCTCGAAGCGGCACGAAAGCTGCTTGTCAGGACGACGGGAACGGCCTCGGCGGCCCAGCCCGACGCGCACGAGGTGGAGAGGTGCGCGCGCAAGATTACGGGCGAGCCGGCCCTGCGCGTCAAAAGCTGGCGGGAACTGCGGAGCACCGACGGCCGTACCATTGGTTTTGAGGTTGACATAGAGCCGTAATCCCCTATACTTACCCGGTTTTTGAGACCGGGCAGGAGTCTCCCTAAATGTTTGAAGGAGTTAGCATGAGGAAGTTTTTCGCGCCGGCCTTAGCCATCTTAATGCTCGCCGCCTCGCTCTCGGTCGCGCCCCCGGCCGCCCAGGCCCAGGGGCCCGGGATGATCAGCTCCATCCTGAACAAGATGGACCGCAACCGCAAGTCCCTCGGCTCGCTGCGCTCCGGGCTCGTCATGCAGAAGTACAACGCGCAGCTCCGCGACTACGAGTCGAACACGGGCGACGTGCAGTACGTCGCCGGCGCGAGCCCGAGCGTGCGCGTTGACTGGCGCCGGCCCGCCGAGCTGCTGGCCGTCTCGAAGGGGCAGTACACGCTCTACCGCCCGCGCCTGAACCAGGCGTACCAGGGCTCGGCCAAGAGCCAGAGCAAGAGCAACAAGGTCGGCAACGTGCTCGGCTTCGCGCTCAACATGTCGGGCGCGCAGGCCAAGAACCAGTTCAACATTGACCTCGCCGGCGAGGGGACGCTGGAGCGCGGCGGCCCGCACGTCTGGTGGCTGAAGCTGACCCCCCGCGGCGCGGCCGGCTACCAGTTCGCCGAAATCTGGGTCACCGACGACGGCATGCCCATCCAGGCGCGCGTCACCGAGAAGAACGGCGACTCGACGCTCGTCCGCCTGACCAACATCCAGCGCAACGCGCGGATCGACGGCAACCCCTTCGAGATTCAACTGCCCGCGGGCACCAAGATCGTCAGGGGCTAGGCCGCGCCGCGCGGCTTTGAAAGCTTGCAGAGGCGAAGGGTTCTGCCCGCCGAAAGTGGTCGGAGCCCTTCGCTTTTTTGCGCCCGCCGCCCGCGGGCGGTCTCGCGCCGCCGGGTCGCTTGATTTGGGCGCGCTCTTTGCGTATTGTCTAGCGGTATTTTCCCGAAGGAGACGCCGGCGCGCCGCTTTACTTTCCCAGCGCCGGCCGGCCCATCAGACACAGCCTTGATGAAGCGAAGCACGTTTCTGAAGTTGAAGCTGCGCGAGGCGAGGTTCATCACCCGCGCGCTGGCGCGCACAGACCACCCCGTCCTGGCGCACGTCATCCCCATGCGCCGGTGCAACCTGGCCTGCACCTACTGCAACGAGTTCGACAAGACGTCAGACCCCGTCCCGCTCGACGCGATGAAGAGCCGGCTGGACGCGCTGGCGCGGCTCGGCACCGCCGTCATCACCATCTCGGGCGGCGAGCCGCTGATGCACCCCGACCTCGACGAGATAATCCGCCACATCCGCCGCCGGGGCATGATCGCCGGGCTCATCTCGAACGGCTACTACATGACGCCCGAGCGCATCCGCCGCCTGAACGCGGCCGGGCTCGAATACCTGCAAATCTCCATTGACAACGTCAGCCCCGACGAGGTCTCGAAGAAGAGTCTCAAGAACCTCGACAAGAAGCTCCAGAACCTGGCCGGGCACTCGGACTTTCACGTCAACATCAACTCGGTCATCGGCGGCGGCATCAAGAACCCGGAGGACGCGCTCGTCATCGCGCGCCGCGCGCAGGAGTTGGGCTTCTCGACGACGGTCGGCGTCATCCACGACGGCCACGGCCTGCTCAAGCCCCTGGGCGAGCGCGAGCGCACGGTCTACGACGAGCTGAAGCGCGTCAGCAAGTCCGAGTACGCGCGCCTGGGCTGGTTCCAGGACAACCTCGCGGCCGGCAAGGAGAACAAGTGGCGCTGCCGCTCGGGCGCGCGCTACCTCTACGTCTGCGAGGACGGGCTCGTCCACTACTGCTCGCAGCAGCGCGGCACGCCCGGCGTCCCCGTCGAGCAGTACACGCGGGAGGACGTCATCCGCGAGTACAACACGGAGAAGTGGTGCGCGCCGCTCTGCACCGTCGCCTGCGCGCACAAGGTCGCCATCCTCGACAACTGGCGCAACCCACAGAAGGGCGAGGGCGACGCCGGCGTCGCGCCGCAGCGCCTGCGCGACGCCATCATGCGCACGCTCCGCGCCGGTTGAGCGCCGCGCCGGGGCTCGGACACGCAGACACGACGGAGGCGCGGCTTAGACGCTCTAAGCCGCGCCTCCGCGTTTTGGCCTACGCCCGGCCGCGCGCAAGGGGGCGAAGGGTCTTCGAGACGGACGCCAACGACATGAGAACGCTTTTCATCCTCGCCGCCGTCGCGCTGGCCGCCGCGGGCGCGCACACGGCGCCGCGCGCGGGCGCGCAGGCCGACACGCGGGGCGACGCGCCGAGGGCGGACTTGACCGCGTCCGAGAGGGCGCTGGTCGAGGCGTCGCGCGCCGCCATCGTCGGGGCCGGCGTCAGCGCCGACTACTTCGACCGGCACTTCCGGGTCGCGCGCGTCGCGGACGGCCCCGGCGACCGCCGCGTCGTCTGGACGTTCGCCGTCGGCGGGCACGAGGCGACGGTCGTGGACGCGCTCGGCTTCTACACGGACGCCGGCGGCAGGCGCGTGGACACGCACACGGTCGCGGGCGCGCTGGGCCGCGCGCGCGACATCCGCCGCACCATCACGCGGCGGCGGGCCGAGCGGCTCATGCGGGCCTGCATCGGCGAGTTCGAGGGCGGCGCCGTCGTCTACCAGGCCGCGGGCGACCCGCCCCGCGCCGCGCTGGTCTTCACGGCCGTCTCGTCGCCGAGGCCCGAGGAGCCGGGCGCCGCGCAGTCTCCAGCGACGCCCTCGACGCCCGCGGCGGCGCCGCAGCCGCAGCAGCAGTCTTCCGGGCACGACGTCATCAAGCAGGGCGGGAAGAAGAAGCCCTTCCTCTTCACGGGCGCCGTAGACCTTGAGACGGGCAGGTGCACGAAGGGCGTGGCGCAGGTCGGGAGCCCCATGCCGACCCCGGCCGAGACGCGGCCGGGCGGCGCGCGCGTCCCCCGCCGCTGAAGAATCTCGCGCCGCGCGTAGCCGCGCTAAAAAAAAGACACCCGCGCGTCCCGGCCGTTGTTATCCGCGGGGGGTTGGTCTACTATCTCGGCACGCAATTCGACGCGGAGCTTGAAGAAGAAGAGAAGGCTTTCCCGCTCAGACCCCACGCCCGGGGACGAGGCCGGAGCCGCGCCCCGCTTGCCGAAGTCATTAAGCGCCGGCCACGCCCGGAGCCGCTGTCTCGCTCCCGCGCCGGCGACATTCCTTATTCCTTTGCACGCGTAACCCGATAGACAGGCCGCCGCCGCAGGGCGCGCCGCCTGGCGACAGGTCTGCGCGAAAGCGTGGCGCCGTATACGAGAATTCCGGCCCACGCCTTCGGACGCGCCTGCGCGGGCGAGAGCCCACACACACATACATTCCTACGAGGAGAATCTTTGATGAGAGGTAGCAATCCCTTCAGCGGGTCGCTCGCCGCGCTGACGCGGACATCTCCGGCGCGTCGCCGGCGGTCTGCGCGGAGCGGCGCGGCCGCCGGCTCGTCCCGCAGGCTCACACGGACGGCTTTGTGCCTGTCGCTGCTCGCCGCTCAGGGCGTGCTGTTGACGGGCGGCGTCCCGGCCGCGATGGCGCAGCGACGGCCCGCCGCCGTCAACTCCGCGCCCGCCGCGCCCGTCAAGACCGTCACGCCCGCCAGGACCATCGCGCCCGCCGCGTCCGTCAGGCCCGGCGCGTCCGACGCGACGAACACCCGGACGCAGACGCAGGCGCAGACGCTGACGCTGACGCAGGGGCAGGCGCAGGGGCAGACGACGCAGGCGCAGAGTGACGCGGCGCAGCCATTTACGCTGCCCACCTCGCCTGTGGCGGCCGGCAAGGTCACGAGCGTCACGGTCAACGTGAAGGACCTGGCGGGCAGGGAGGCCAGGGACCTTCTGCGCGTCCGCCCCGTCGGCAGCGTCGGGCAGGAGGCGCCTCCGCCGATGACGATTCAGGAGCAGGAGGTCGGGCCGGCCGCCCCGGGCGGCGACACTATCTACGAGCCGCAGACCGCGACCGTCGGCGACTCCATCCCCGGCCCGTCCGCCCCTTCGCCCTCGCCCTCGACCAGCTTCCAGGGCGAGTTCGACGAGGCGAAGGGCGGCGGCCCGTCCGGCTCCTTCACCATCCCGCCCGACACGATGGGCGCGGTCGGGCTCGACCGGGTGGTCACGCACGTCAACAACAACTACGTCGTCCACGACAAGACGACGGGCGCGCGCCTGAGCGTCGTCTCGATAGACGCCTTCTGGGCGGCGACCGGCGCCACCGGCGTCTTCGACCCGCGCGTGCAGTACGACCGCTACAACGACCGCTGGCTGGTGGCGGCCGTCTCGAACTCGCGGAGCGCCAACTCGTCTGTGCTCTTCGGCATCTCCCAGACCCCCGACCCGCAGGGCGCTTTCACGCTCTACCGCTCCGTCGTCGGCTGCGCCGCCGGCGCGGCGGGCTGCAACGCGGGCGGCGAGTGGGCGGACTTCCCGATGCTCGGCTACAACAAGAACTGGGTGGCCGTCACCTGGAACCAGTTCACCACCAGCGCCAACGCCTTCATCGGCGGGCGCGGCATCGTGACGGCCTACCCGCAGTTGCGCGCCGGCGCGAACACCTCCTTCAACCTGCCGGTCGTCAGCTCGGGCGCGGGCGGCTTCTGCATGCACCCGGCGACGACCTACTCGGCGACCGAGGAGACGCTCTACTTCGTCGCGCACATCAGCAGCGGCGGCGCCTCCTACCGCGTCTTCACCCTGACGGGCGCGCCCACGACGACGCCGAGCTTCTCGGCCACCGCCATCAAGACGCGGCCGGGCGGCGGCTGGACGCAGCCCGGGGGCGACATCCTGCCGCAGACCTGCGTCGGCACGCCGGGCGTCACCTGCCCGACGACCCTGCGCCGCATTGACTCGGGCGACTCCTTCGTCCGCTCGAACGTCGTCTTCCGCAACGGCTCCATCTGGTACCCGCAGACCGTCGGGCTGCCGGCCGGCGGCCTGACGCGCACCGCCGCGCAGTGGACGCGGCTCAACACCAGCGGCGACGCGGTGGACGGCGGCCGCGTGGACGACCCGACCGCGACCGCGACGAACGGCGGCAGTTGGTACGCCTACCCGTCCATCGCCGTCAACAAGAACAACGACGTGCTGCTCGGCTTCTCCGAGTTCGAGTCGGACGACTTCGCCGACGCCGCCTACGCCTTCCGCCTCGGCACGGACCCCGCGGGCACGATGCGCGACCCCGTCGTCTACAAGGAGGGCGAGGACTACTACTCGAAGGCGTTCTCGGGGACGAGCAACCGCTGGGGCGACTACAGCCACTCGGTCGTGGACCCCTCAAACGACCGCGACCTGTGGACGCTCCAGGAGTACGCCGGGACGCGCACGGCGGCCGACGCCAACACCACGACCAACAACAGCCGCTGGGCCACCTGGTGGGCGCGGGTCACGGCGCCGGCCGGCGCGGGCGACCTGCTCATCAGCGAGTTCCGCCTGCGCGGCCCCAACGGCGCCAACGACGAGTTCGTCGAAATCTACAACAACAACGACTCGCCGCTGACCGTGACGACCACCGACGGCTCGGCCGGCTACGCCATCGCCGCGCAGGACAACGTCGTCCGCTGCACAATCCCTGCGGGCACAGTCATCCCGGCGCGCGGCCACTACCTGTGCGTCAACTCGGTGGGCTACTCGCTGGCCAGCTACCCCGCGGGCAACGGGACGACCGCGACGGGCGACGCCACCTATACGACAGACATCCCCGACAACAACGGCGTCGCCGTCTTCAACTCGGCGACCACGCTGGACGCGACGACGCGCATAGACTCGGCCGGCTTCACGACGACGCCGCCCTCGGCCTACGTCGAGGGGACGGGCATTCCGGCGCTGACGCCGTTCTCGATTGACCACTCCTTCTACCGCGACCTGTGCGGCAAGGGCGGCTCGATTACGCAGCTCGGCGGGTGCCCGACGCTCGGGTTCCCGAAGGACACGGGCGACAACGCGGCGGACTTCGTCTTCGTGGACACCAACGGCACGAGCGCGGGCGCGGGCCAGCGCCTCGGCGCGCCGGGCCCCGAGAACCTCTCGTCGCCCGTCCAGCGCAACAGCCAGGTGGCGGGCCCGAACCTCGACGCCACGGTCGGCGGCGCCGCGGCGCCGAACCGCGTGCGCGACCTGACGAGCGACCCGGCGAACAACTCGACCTTCGGCACGATTGACTTCCGCAAGCGCATCGTCAACAACACGGGGGCGAACGTCACGCGGCTGCGCTTCCGCATCATAGACGTCACGACGTTCCCGGCGCCGTCGGGCTTCGCGGACCTGCGTGCGCGCACCTCGACGCCCGTAGTCGTCTCGGGCGTCAACGACGCGGGGACGTGCGCCTCGACGGGCGTGCCGACCACCTCGCCCTGCACGGTGACGGTTCAGGGGACGACGCTGGAGCAGCCGCCGAGCCAGCTCAACGGCGGCGGCTTCAACTCCAGCCTCTCGGCCGACACGGTCACGCTCGCCACGCCGCTCGCGCCGGGCGCGAGCGTCAACGTCCGCTTCCTGCTCGGCATACAGCAGACCGGCACCTTCAAGTTCTTCATCAACGTGGAGGTTCTGCCCTAGCCCCGCGCGGCGCGCGCCGCCGCGGTAAGCGTTAACCGCAAAGACGCAGCCCGTTCACGGCCGAAGGCAGGAGGCCGTGAACGGGCTGCGTCTCTGTGTGTACGCGGTCAGTTGGCCCCGGCGACGCGGGCGGGCGCGGCTTCGGGGGGCGCGGCCTCGGCGGGCGGCGGCTGCGCGCGACCGCGCCGCAGCACGACGAGCGCGATGCCCGAGATGATGAGCGCGCCGCCGGCCAGCGTCCTCCACGTCACCTCCTCGCCGAGCGTGAGCATCCCGAGCAGCACGGCCGCCAGCGGCGTCACCAGCGAGATGAGCATCGTCTTCGTCACGTCCATGTGGCGCACCAGCCAGTAGTAGAGCAGGAAGGCCGCCACCGACCCGACCAACGTCAGGTAGAGCAGGCACGCGAGCGCGAGCCACGTCCAGCGTAAGGCCAGCGGGCTGCCCTCGGACAGCAGCGCGGCGGCCGCCAGCGGCACGAAGCCGCACACCATCTGCCCCGCCGCCAGCACCGCCGCGTCCATCCCCGCGCCCCGCGCCTTGACCAGCACGTTCGCGTAGGCGACGAAGACCGCGCCGGCCAGCACCGCCGCGCTCCCCCACGCGGCCATCCCGCCCTCCGCCCCCAACTGCGCCGAGAAGATGACGCCCACGCCCGCGACGCCCAGCAGCGCGCCCGCCAACTTCCGCGCGTTCAGACGCTCGCCCGGCAGGTACGGGTGCGCGAAGAACATCCCGAAGACGGGGATGGTCGCTTGCAAGAGCGCCGCCAGCCCCGAAGAGATGTGCTGCTCGCCCCAGAACAGCAGCCCGTAGTTGAGCGCGAAGGCCAGCACGCCCGTCCGCGCGATGAGCCACCATTCGGCGCGCGTGCGCGGCGGCGGCGAGCGGCGGGCGACGACTATCCCCCACAGGATGACGGTGGCGAGCAGGAACCGCGTGGCGGCGAAGCTCAGCGGCGGGAGGTCACGCAGACCCAGCTTGATAAACAGCCAGGTCGAGCCCCAGATGCAGCACAGAATCAGGAAAACGACGCGCGCCTTCATCCGCGTTTCTATACGCGATTCGGCGGCGAAAGGCAAAAGGAGGGGGGACGTAGGCGGGTGGACGGCAGGCGGCGGGCGGTGGACAGTGGAAAGCGGGCGGCGGGCGGCGGGCGGCTGTGATTTAAGACGGGGGGCGTCGCCGAAGAAGGCGGCCCGGGCGAGTCGGCCGGCGCGGGCCGCCCGACTCGCCGCCGCCGCCCTGCCCGGGCCGCCTTCTTCAAACTGCGGGCGGCCGTCCGCCGTCTACAGGCCGCCGTCCGCCTCGCGCCGCTCGGGGCCTTCCTGCGCGTCGCGGTTGATGCCGACGACGTTGCCGGGGGCGGGGGCGTGCGGCTGGATGCGGTAGCGCTTGATTTTGGCGTTGAGCGTGGTGACCTTGAGGTTGAGCATCCGCGCGGCGCGGCGCTGGTGGCCGCCCGTGCGCAGCAGCGCCCAGCGGATGAGGTCCGTCTCGAAGCGCCGCACCTCGTCGGCGAAGTCCACGCTCGGCCGCGACTCCACCGAGCCGCTGCCCTTGATGGACTCGATTTCCTGGACGAGCGCCTGCGCCAGCTCCCTGAGGGTCTTGAGCCTGACCGACACGGTCTGGTCGGTCGCCCCCGGCGCGGCCGGCTGCGGCTGCGGCTGCTCGGCCGGCTTGTTGAATACGTAGTGTCTCTGTTCCAGCATGCTCTCTGTCGCTCCCTTCAGGGGTAGATGGAGGAGAGGTCTCCCCCCGTCCCGGCGGCATGGGGAAGTCCCGCCGGGTTTTCGTCACGCGGCGGATTGTACGGGGCGGCGCACGGCCGGCGAAGGGTTTTGTGATGAACTGGACGCGCCGCGTGATGAAGCGGACTCGGCCGCGCCCGCGCGCCCCGCCCTCGAACTCACAGGCTGTTGCCGAGCGCGGCCTGAAGCTTCTCGCGGTAGCTGCGGCTGAGGGTGAGCTGCGTGCCGTCCTGGAGGATGACGTGGTACTCGCCGTGCGACCAGGGCTGGAGCTCCTTGATGCGGTTGATGTTGGCGATGGCCGAGCGGTGGATGCGGACGAAGTCCTTCGGGTCGAGCTGCGATTCGAGGCTGCTGATGGTCTCGCGCAGGAGGTGCGCCTTCTTGTTGGTGTGGATGGAGACGTAGTTGCCCTCGGCCTCTATCCAGTCTATCTCGTCGGTGTTGAGGAAGAAGACGCGGCCGCCGGTCTTGACGACCAGCCGCTCGCTGTAGCGCGTCTGCCCGCGCATCTGTTCGAGCAGCGCGAGGATGCGCTCGTCGAGGGCGCCGCCGTTCTCGCGCCGAATCTGGCGCTTGGCGCGCTCCATCGCGGCGCGGAAGCGCTCGCGGTCGAAGGGCTTCAGGAGGTAGTCGAGCGCGTGGAACTCGAAGGCGCGCACCGCGTAGTGGTCGTAGGCCGTGATGAAGATGACGGGCGGGAGCCCCTCGTCCTTGAGGGCTTCGAGCACGGCGAAGCCGCCCACCTCGGGCATCTGCACGTCGAGCAGGATGAGGTCGGGGCGGACGGCCTGGACGGCCTCGATGGCCTCCGCGCCGTTGGTGCACTCGCCCACGATGCGGAGGTCGGGGTCGCCGGCCGCCATCCCGCGTATCTTCTCGCGCGCGAGCGGCTCGTCGTCCACGACGAGCACGCGGATGGGCGCTTGCTGGGCGTCCGTCATTATTTCGGTAAATGATGAGCCGGGTCAGAGCCCCCCGCCGCGGCGGGTGGGCCGTCAAAATAATGCGAGGCCCTTAAAATAACGGCGCCCCGCCCGCCACCGCGGGCGGTTCTGACCTGATGCTAAGAAAACACCGCCCCGAAACAGTTTGTGGCGAAAAACGCCCAAGCGTTTCAGGAATTTTCACGCGGGGGCGTGCGGCGGGTTGCGAAAGTTTCAGGCGGGGACGGCCTTCGAGGCCGGTATCTCCAGCGTCACCAGGAGCCCGCCGCCGGGGGCGTTCTCCATCTCGAAGCGGTGCGCGCCGCCGTAAAGCTGTTCGAGCCGCGCGCGCGTGTTCGAGAGTCCGACCCCCACTTTCAACCCGTCGTCAGGCCGTGTGATGGCCTTCAGCCCCGGGCCGTTGTCCCAGACCCGTATACGCAGCGACCCCCGCTCGCGTTTCGCCGAAATTTCGACGCGGCCGGGCCCGCGCGTCTGGGCGATGCCGTGGCGCAGGGCGTTCTCGACGATGGGCTGGAGGATGAGGTTCGGGACGGGCGTGTCGAGCGCCGAGGGCTCGACGTCGAGGCTGGTGGTCAGCCGGTCCTGGAAGCGGACGCGCTCGATCTCCAGATAGCAGGTCAGGAACTCCAGCTCCTTCTGGAGCGAGACCTCCTGCGCGCCGGAGTTGTCGAGCGTGAGGCGGAGGAAGTCGCCGAGGCGCGCGATCATGCGGTCGGCCGAGTCGGGGTCGCGGTGGACGAGGGCGGAGATGGAGTGGAGGGTGTTGAAGAGGAAGTGCGGCTGGAGCTGCATCTTCAGGGCTTCGAGCTGCGCGCTCGCCAACTGCGTCTGGAGGCGCGAGGTGCGCAACTCCTCCTCGCGGAACCGGCGGTAGTAGCGCGCGACCTGGTTGAGCAGCAGCAGCAGCCCGTAGATGCCGTAGTTCTCGGACGAGTTATAGATGATCCACTGGAGCGTCGTCCAGGGCTCGTAGTGCTTGTCGGGGCCGTGCGTGTAGAGGAAGTGGTAGATGATCTGGAACGAGCCGGAGATGACGAAGACGAAGGCGGTGGCGAAGACGGTGTGCAGCAGCAGGTGGCGGAGCCAGCGCGCGCCCTCGACGGGGAAGCGTTCGGCGAGCCACAGCGCGAGGACGGTGCCGACGGCCCACAGGTACGGGTAGATGAACTGCTGCGAGGCGGCGTAGCCCCACGAGATGGGGCGCTCGCTCAGGAGACGCGTGTAGTAGAACTGCCCCGTGAAGAAGAAGGCCAGCACCGTCCAGACGGCGAAGATGATGCCCCAGCGGGCCAGCCGCCCGTCCCAGACGCCCTCGCCCCTTCGCGCCATCCCGCCCGGGCCGACGAGCCCGACGCCCTCGAAAGTCTCCGCTTCGGTCATCGCTTCTTTAACCTGCCTGCCGTCCTTATCTGCGCACGGGCGCCCGCGCGGCGTCCCTCCCGCGCGGGGGGGCGGCTCGTGGGGGCGCGTGTGTGTGTCGTTGACCTTCCTCTGTCCTTGGGGCGCGGGCGCGAGGTCGGGCGCAAAACGGGAGGATAAGCGGCGCGGCGCGGTTTGTGAAGGGTAGAGTGACGAAGCGGACTCTGCGGGGGACGAACGGGCGCGGAGGGGGGCGGCTTCCCGGCCGTTCTGTGGCAAAATTCACGCATGAAGCGCGGGCTGAAGTTCGTCGTGCAGGAGCACCACGCGTCGCGGCTCCACTGGGATTTCCGTCTGGAAATCGCGGGGACGCTCAAGTCTTGGGCCGTGCCGAAGGGGCCTTCGCTCGACCCGGCGGCGAAGCGGCTGGCGGTGCAGGTTCCGGACCACCCGCTCTCGTACGGGAATTTCGAGGGCGTGCTGCCCGAGGGGACGTACGGCGCGGGGCGCGTCCACCGCTGGGACGCGGGCGCCTTTCTGCCCGAGGGCGACCCGCTGGAGGGCTGGCTGGCGGGCGCGCTCCGCTTCCGGCTCGAAGGCGGGCGGCTGCGCGGCGGCTGGCGGCTCTTCCGCATGAAGGGGCGCGAGGAGGAGGGCCGCCCGCTCTGGCTCCTCCAAAAACTGGCCGACGAGTTCGCCGCCCCCGGCCACTCGGCCGAGGTCGTCGGGGAGGTGAAGCGCCCCGTCCCCGCCGCCAAAAAGCGCGCGACGAAGAAGCGCGCCGCGACGAAAAAAGGCGCCGCGTCGAAGAAGCGCGCCGCGTCGAAGAAAGGCGCGGCGACGAGGAAGGGAAGGGCGTAGGCCGTGAGTCCGGACGGGCGCAGGCATCGCGGCGCGCACCCCGAGGACGCGCGGCTGTTCGGCGAGGCGTGGCTCGCGGCGCTCGGCGTCGCCACGCGGGAGTTGTCGTGGCTGCTGAGCCGCGGCTACCAGACGAAGTCGGCGCTGAAGCTCGTCGGCGACCGGCACTCGCTGCGCGAGCGGCAGCGGCTCGCCGTCCAGCGCGCGGCCTGCCCGGCCGAGGTTTGCAGGCGGCGGCGCGCGGCGCGCGTCGGCGAGGCGGAGGTCGCGGGCGCGGCGCTGATAGTTGACGGCTTCAACCTCGTCATCACTCTTGAGGCGGCGCTCTCGGGCGGAGTGCTGGTGCGCGGGCGCGACGGGTGCGTGCGCGACCTGTCGAGCGTCCACGGCTCGTACCGCGCGGTCGAAGAGACGGAGCGCGCCGTGGCGCTGGCGGGCGAGGCGCTTGAGGAGATGCGCCCCGCGTCCGTGTTGTGGGTGCTCGACCGCCCTGTGTCGAACAGCGGCCGGCTGGCCGAGCGCGTCCGGGCCGTCGCGCGCGAGCGCGGCTGGCCCTGGGAGGTCGCCGTCGAGTTCAACCCCGACCGCGAAATCGTCGAGTCGGGCCGCGTCGCCGTCACCTCCGACTCCAACGTCCTCGACGGCGTCGCGCGCTGGCTCAACCTCGCGCGCGCCGTCGTCGAGCGCCGGGTGCCGGGCGCGTGGGTGGTTGACCTGGGCGGCGAGAACGAAGCCTGAGGCCGGCGGCGGATGTTTTTAACCGCGGGGGCGCGTGGGCGCGGCGCGGAGTCGTATGACTTCAAAGCCGCGCCCCCGCGCCCCCGCGGCCGGGTGTCCCGGCGGCCCGGCCCCGCGCGCCCTCACCTGCGCATCTGTTTGTAGAGCCGTTCGAGGCGCGCGAGGTCGTCGGCCTCGCGGGTGCTCTTGTCGGCGCGGACGCGCTTGAAGCGCGGGATGCGCAGCGCGTAGCCGGCGCGGTAGCGCGCCGTCTTCTGGATGTCCTGAAAGTCCACCTCGATGACGACCTCGGGCTCAAGCTCCACGTCGCGGCCGCGCGTCGAGATGACGCGCGGTTCGAGCCGCGCCGTCAGCTCGCGCAAAGCCTGCTCGGAAAAGCCCGTGCCGACCTTGCCGACCGTCTTGAACTCCTGGCGGTCGCGCACGGCGACGATGAGGCTTGAGAGCAGTCCGCGCCGCCGGCCCGAGCCCCAGACGCCGCCCGTGATGACGACATCCAGCGTCTCGAAGGCCGGCTTGAGCTTCATCCAGTTCTCGGCGCGGCGGCCGGGCACGTAGACCGCGTCGGGGTCTTTCGCCATCAGGCCCTCGTGCCCCTCCTCGATAGCGCGCCGGAAGAAGGCCGCCTGCTCATCCATCGAGTCGGTGACGACGCTCTCCGTCATCTTCACGCGGTCGGTCGGGCGGAAGAGCTTCGCGAGCCGCGCCCGGCGCTCGGCCTGCGGGACGTTCATCAGGTCTTCGCCGTCGTGGTAGACCATCTCGAAGAGGTGCAGGACGAGCGGAATCTCGCGCGCCTTCTCCTCGACGCCGTGTACGCGGCCGAGCCGCTGGAGGACGGCCTGGAACGGCTGCTTCTCTTTGAGGCTCGGGTCGAAGGCGACGGCCTCGCCTTCGAGGATGGCGTCGCCGCCCTTCCATGCCTTCGCCAGCGCCGCCGCCACGTCGGGCATCGCCGCCGAGTCGTCGTTCAGGCGGCGCGAGTACATGCGCACCTCGGGCGGCCGCCCCTTCTTCAGGTGGAGCTGCAGGCGCGCGCCGTCGTACTTGACCTCGAAGAGAATCCGCTTGCCCTTCAGCTTCGCGAAAATCTCGCCGGGGTCGTCAACCTTCTGCGCGTTCATGAACTGGTAGGGGCGGAAGAGCGCGAGCCCCGCGCGCGCCAGCGCCTTCGGCCCGCGGCGCGCCTGCGCGGCGGCGTGGCCGATGTCGTTCGTCATCGCGTAGAGGTGCTCGACGCCCGCGGCCTCGACTTCGAAGGCGGCGGCCAGAGCGCGCGCCAGCGTGCCGAGCCCCGCGCCGATGCGCATCTGGTTGAGCGCCATCCGCGTGAAGTACTTCGCGCCCGCCGGCGTCGTGTTGCGGAAGACGCGCTCGACGAGGGCTTCGCGGCTCTCGTCGCGCTCGACGCCGCGGTTCAACATCCGCCAGAGCTTATCCACTTCGAGCGCGTCCGAGCCGCGGACGTGCGCGGCGACGACCTCGCTCATGTCGCCCGTGCGCTTGACCTCGTCGTCAACGGCGGAGGGGTCGAGGCCGTAGAGGCGCGCGAGCACGGAGCGGACGGCCGCCGGGCCGATGCCGAGGCGGTCGGAGAGCCGCGGGTCAACCAGCTCGCCGAGCGTGAAGTGCGCCGCGGCCGCGAGCGTGCGCGCGTCCGCCGCGCGGAACAGTTCCGCCAGCAGGCGGACGCGCGCCGGGTCGCCGCCCGCCCGGCCGACGCGTTCGTAGGTGTTCGCCAGTTCGGAGAATCTCACGCGAGACAGAGCCGCCCGTCAACCGTCGTTCGAGAGAGCTTCGCCGCTTGAGCATGCAAGTTGCAAGCCTCTGACCTCGGGATTGGTTCCATCGGCGCGGGAGGGCGTCGGAGTCTTAAAAACCGCGCCGGGGCGCGAACGGCGGCGGCGCTCGGGCGGGGCCGCACGCGGCGCGGCGCGTACGGGTCGGGTACACGGCTGTACCGTCAGGCGGCAGCGCCGCGGGGGGGCTTGGGTTCAGGATGGGGCTTGAGACTTACCAGAAGATGCGCGACTTCCGGCGGACGCCGGAGCCGAAGGGGAGCGTGTCGAAGTCGAACCGGCGGCGCTTCGTCGTGCAGGAGCACCACGCGTCGAAGCTCCACTTCGACTTCCGGCTGGAGGTCGGCGGCGTGCTCAAGTCGTGGTCGGTGCCGCGCGGGCCTTCGCTCGACCCGTCGGAGAAGCGGCTGGCCGTCGAGACCGAAGACCACCCCGTGGAGTACCTGAAGTTCGAGGGGCTCATCCCCGAGGGCGAGTACGGCGCCGGCGAGCACATGAAGTGGGACGGCGGGACCTACGAGACGCTCGGCGAGGGTTCGGCCGCCGAGCAGCTCGCGGCCGGGCGGCTCGACTTCGCGCTCAAGGGCGAGAAGCTGCGCGGCGCCTTCACGCTCGTCAGGATGAAGCGGCGCGAGGGCGAGTGGCTGCTCTTCAAGCGGACGGACGAGTTCGCTGAGGAGGGCTGGGAGCTGCGCCTGCGCAAGCCCGTGGGCGGGCAGGAGACGATTAAGGGCAAGTCGAAGGGGAAGGGCGCGAAGGGCGGCGGCGTCTTGAAGGGCGGCGCGGGCCACGTCGAAAAGTTCGACACGGCGAAGAAGGCGGCGGGCGCGAAGGTTCTGCCCGCGGGGCGCGCGCTGAAGGCGAAGGCGCTCGGGGGCGACGTGAACGTGAAGGTCGGGCGCGAGGTCGTGCCGCTGACGCGCCTCGAACGCGAGTACTGGCCGGGCGAGGGCTACACGAAGGGCGACCTCGTCCGCTACTACTACGAGGTGGCCGACGTCATCCTGCCGTACCTGAAAGACCGGCCGCTCATCATGAAGCGCTACCCGTCGGGCATCGAGGGGCCTTTCTTCCACCAGCACGACGTGAACCAGGCGCCGGCCTTCGTCCGCACCGTCCCGCTCGAAGTCGAGGACGGGGGCGGCCACGAGGTTGACTACGTCGTCGGCGACAACGCGGCGACGCTGCTCTACATGGCGAACCTCGGCGCGATAGAGCGCCACCCGTTCCACTCGCGCGTCCGCAGCCTCGAACACCCGGACTGGTTCGTCTTCGACCTCGACCCGGCCGAGGGCGTCACGTTCGAGACCATCTGCGACGTGGCCGTCACCACGCGCGACGTGCTCGCGGGGCTCGGGCTCGACTCCTACCCGAAGACCTCCGGCTCGCGCGGCATACACGTCTACGTGCCCGTCAAGCCGGCCTACGACTACGGGCGGATAGCCGAGCTGGCCGAGCAGGTGGCGACGGTCGTGGCGCGCGCGCGGCCGGAGGCGGCGACCGTCGAGCGCTCGAAGCGCAAGCGCGGCGCGGGGATGATCTACGTTGACCACATGCAGAACGCGCGGGGCAAGTCGGTCGTCGCGCCCTACTCGGCGCGGCCGAAGCCGGGCGCGACCGTCTCGGCGCCGCTCGAATGGAAGGAGGTCGAGCGCGGGAAGATCAAGACCTCCGACTTCCACATCGGGAACATGCTCAGGCGCGTCGAGCGGAAGGGCGACCTCTTCGCGCCCGTGCTGAAGAAGGGGCAGCGGCTCGAAGGCGTCTTCGAGCGGGCGCGCGAGCTGTACGAGGAGGGCTCGAAGAAGGGGCCGCGCGCCCGCCGCTAGGGAGCCGGCCCCTGAGCGCGAGCGAAGTTTCGCAAGGTCGGTAAAGAGCGACTTCAAGACACGAGGAGGGACGAGGAGATGGCTGAAAAGGGTGACCGCGAGCTGATTGACACGGGCACGGACAAGCGGTACGTGCGGCGCGACGAGGAGGGGAAGTTCAAGGAGAGCGACGACGTGGGCCGCTCGCTCTCGCAGGACGTGAAGAAGCCCGCCAAGACCGAGGTCAAGTCCGGGCAGGGCGACCGCGGCGACCAGAAGAAGTAGCCGCGCGCGCCGGGACGGGAGGCGGACCGCGCGCGTGCGCGGGGCTTTCGGATTTGAGATTCGAGAGTTGAAATTTCAAGTCTGAGATGACGCCCCTGCGTCCACGCGGCCGACCCCGCGCGCAGGCGGCGCGGGGGTTTCAGGGCGGGCTCATTCATCCACGTCTTCATCGAAATCTTCTCCCCGAGCCCGCGCCCTCCCCACGGCCGGAATGATTCGGAAGGCTGAAGAGAAGAAGGAGGTTGGTGATGTCAACACGGTACGGTGACAGAGGCTTCGGGCGCTACGGCGACCCGGAGGACGAGCGCGGCGACGAGAGGGACTACGAGCGCGGCGAGCGGAGCGACCGCGGCGAGCGCGGCGAGCGCGGAGCGTACGGCGAGCAGGGCGAGCGCTACGGGCGCGGGGCGGACTACGGCGCGGCGCGGCGCGGCGGTTACGCGCGCGGCTCCGAATACGACTACGGGCGCGACTACGGCTACGGCCGCGACTACTCGACGCGCGAGCGCGGCCCGGCCTACGGCGCGCGCGAGTTCGGCGCGCGTCAGGGCGCGCGCGACTTCGAGACGGGCGACTACGGCGCGCGCCACCGCGGCGAACGGCTCGCGGGCGGCGGCGGCTACGCGCCGCGCCGCCGCGAGGGCGAGGAGTACGGCCGCGAGTACGGCGCGCGACGCGGCCCCGACCCGGCGCGCGTACGCGCGGACGAGGAGGGGGGCGTGCGCGAGTACGACACGGACTACGGGCGCACGACCAGCCGCTTCTACGGCCGCAGCGGCTACGAGTACGGGCGCGAGGACTACGACCGCGACGACGACCGCGACGAGCGCGGCGGCTACCGCGCGCGCGGCTACGCGGGGCGCGACGAGGGGCGCGACGAGGGGCGCGAGGGCGGCAGTTGGCTCGACCGCGCCGCGGACCACGTGCGTTCGTGGTTCGGCGGCGACGACGACGACGACCGCGAGCGCGGCCGCGGCGAGGCGCCCGCGCGCGGCGGGCAGGGGCGCGGCCAGTTCCGCGGGCGCGGCCCGCGAAACTATCACCGCTCCGACGACCGCGTCCGCGAGGAGGTCTGCGACCGCCTGACCGACAACGAATGGCTCGACGCCTCGGACGTCGAGGTCAGCGTCGTCGCGGGCGAGGTCATCCTGACGGGGACGGTGGACAGCCGCTACGCCAAGCGGCTCGCCGAGAATATCGCCGAGTCCGTGCCGGGCGTCGGCAACGTGCAGAACAACCTGCGCGTGCAGCACTACCAGCAGGCCGGGGCCGACGCGGCCGCGACGACGACGGCGGCGCTCGCCGCGCCGGCCGCCGGCGCCGCCGACATGACCGACACGGCCGCGGCCGACTCGCCGCCGGCGACAGACCCCGACGCGCCCGGCCTCTCGTCGCGGGCCGCGGGCGGCAGTTGACCGCGTGGAGGATGAAGGCGGGGGCGGGGGATGAAGGGGCGGCCGGCGGGAATCGGCCACCCCTTCACCCTCCGTCCCTCGCCCTTCCGTCTTAGGAGGCTTTATGGCTGAGGCGAAGACGGCGCGCCTGGCGGAGTTGGTGCGTGAGGCGGCGCGGCCGCTCGAAGGCGGGGCGGCGGACTACGACCCGCTGCTGGAGCTTGTCGGCGCGTCGCGGCTGGCGCTGCTCGGCGAGGCGTCGCACGGGACGCACGAGTTCTACGCCGAGCGCGCGAAGATTACGAAGCGGCTCATCGAGGAGAAGGGCTTCGCGGCCGTCGCGGTCGAGGCCGACTGGCCGGACGCATACCGCGTCAACCGCTACGTCCGCGGCGAGTCCGACGACCCGGACGCGCGCGAGGCCCTCTCGGGCTTCAAACGCTTCCCCGTGTGGATGTGGCGCAACACGGTCGTCGTCGAGTTCGTCGAGTGGCTGCGCGCCTACAACGACGCGCTCCCCGCGGGCGCGCGCAAGGTCGGCTTCTACGGGCTCGACCTCTACAGCCTCTACACGTCCATCGAGGCGGTGCTCGGCTACCTCGACCGCGTAGACCCCGAGGCCGCGCGGCGCGCGCGCAGCCGCTACTCGTGCTTCGAGCACTTCGGCGAGGACACGACGGCCTACGCCTACGCGGCCGCCTACGGCGCGGCCGAGTCGTGCGAGCCGGGCGTCGTCGAGCAGTTGGTCGAGCTGCGCCGCCGCGCATCGGAGCTGGCCAACCGCGACGGCCGCGTCGCGCGCGACGAGTTCTTCCACGCCGAGCAGAACGCGCGGCTCGTCAAGAACGCCGAGGAGTACTACCGCTCGATGTTCCGCGGCCGGGTCAACTCCTGGAACATGCGCGACAGCCACATGGCCCAGACGCTGGACGCGCTGGTCGCGCACCTCTCGTCGGAGGGGGGCGAGGCGAAGGTGGCCGTGTGGGAGCACAACTCGCACCTCGGCGACGCGCGCGCCACCGAGATGGGCGAGGGCGGCGAGTGGAACGTCGGGCAGTTGGCGCGCGAGCGCTACCCGCGCGACTGCGTGCTGGTCGGGTTCACGACCCACCGCGGGACCGTGACCGCCTCGTCCGACTGGGACGAGCCCGGCCGGCGCAAGCGCGTCCGCCCCGCGCTCGAAGGCAGCTACGAGGCGCTCTTCCACGAGGCGGGCGCGCCCGCCTTCATGCTCGACCTGCGGGCGGAGGGGCGCGCGCGCGAACTGCTGCGGCGCCCGCGGCTGGAGCGCGCCATCGGCGTCATCTACCGCCCGGAGAGCGAGCGCCTGAGCCACTACTTTCAGGCGCGGCTCGCCGAGCAGTTCGACGCCGTGCTCCACTTCGACGAGACGCGCGCCGTCGAGCCGCTCGAACCCGGCGCCAACTGGCGGGTCGGCGACGAGCCGCCCGAGACGTACCCGACGGGGATTTGAGAAGGGGCGAGGGGCCGGGGTGGGGGGCGAAGGGGCGGCCGGCGGGAACCGGGCCGCGCCTTCATCCTTCCGCCTGCGCCCCTCAATTCAAGGGGGAGACACTGTTCATGCCGGACTTAAACATACGCATCCGCGCGGGGAGCGACGAGACGAAGACGCAGCAGATTTTCAACCAGATAGCGAGCGCCATCCTCGCGGGCAAGTTCACGCGCGGCGACGCGCTCACGTCCGAGCGCGCGCTGGCCGAGCAGCTCGGCGTCAGCCGCAACATCGTCCGCAACGCCTACCAGCGGCTCGAAGAGCAGGGGCTCATCGAGACGTTCAGCACCTCGGGCCGCCGCGTGCGCGGCGCGAAGAAGAGCCGGACGGCCGGCGGCCAGGCCGGCGTCGCCAGCAGCGACCGCCGCGCGATGCAGAACCTTGGGAACGAGGGGACGGTCGCGCCCCTCGCCCCCACGTCGAAGAGGCCGGCCGGCGGGCGGCGCGGCTGAAGCGGGAAGGAGAAGAGACGAAATGCCGGAGCGCAAAGACATGGCTGGCAAGGACGACGAGCGGCAGGTGCGCGGGCGCAAAGGCCCTTCGAGCCAGGCGCCGAGCGAGCGCAAGCGCCGCCCCGCGCGCAAGGGCGGCGCGGCCCCGACGGGCGCCGTCCCCAAGGAGGGCAAGCGCGACTCCTCACGCGGCGGCTCCTCGGGCGAAGGGCTTCACTGACGCGCGTCGGGGACGACCAAAGGTAAATGACAGGACGGCCGCCCGCGCGGCCCTCGTCGCCGGGTGGTGACGAGGGCCGCGCCGCGCGCCGTCCTCATTTTCGCGCGCCGCCCTTCGCCCCTCGCCCGCCGCCTTCGCCCTTCGCCCCCCGGCCCGCGCCTTCGGGCCGCTCGCGGCACGACGCGACGAGCCTGTAGATGGTGACGGCGCTGCCGGCGACGGCGACCAGCGTGAGGCCGTAGACGACGTAGTTGAAGGCGTCGGAGTTCATGAAGTCGAGGAAGCGGCGGCCGAAGTGGAGGATGAGCAGCGCCTCGGCGGCGAAGCGGAGCGTGCGCGCCGCGAAGACCGCGACCAGCATCCGCCCGCGCGCGCACTGGAGCGCCGAGGCCGTCATCATCGTCAGCCGGAACGGGAACGGCGGCGGCAGCGCCGAGGCGAGGAAGACGACCCAGCCCGTGTTGCGCTCGACCTTGCCTTTGAGCTTGCCGAACTTCTTCCGCCCGACCAGCCGCTCGACCCCGCCCGCGCCGAAGCGCCGCATCAACAGGTCGAGCAGCGCCACGCCCGCCACCGTCCCCGCCGCCCCCGAGACGGCGTAGGCCGCCCACATCCACCCGGAAGCCTCGCCCCCGCCGCCGTGGATGAGCGCGAAGAGCAGCAGCTCGTTCGCCAGCGGCGCGTAGAAGAAGGAGGAGTCCAGGGCTTCGAGCAGGAAGGGGCCGAGGACGCCGAGGCCGACGAAGAACCCGATGAGAGAGCGCGCCCACGAGGAGGCCGCCAGCAGGAGTGTCAGCGATGTTCGCACGCGCCGGATGCTAGAGAAACTCTTTCCGCTCTTTGCGTAGTCTTTGTGCGCTTTGCGTCGCGGGGGCGGGAGCGCCTGAAGGCTCGAAAACCGGGATTCGACGTCTGAGGGGGAGAGACGCGGAGCCCCGCCCCCGCCCTCAAATCACCGTGCCGTCCGAAAGGAAGACCCGGAAACTCGACTCGGTGGCGACGATGGCGAATTCGGTCATCCCGACGAACAGCCCCGACTCGACGACGCCGGTCAAAGACTTCAGGCGCCGCTCCGTCCCCGCCGGGTCGGGTATCGAGCCGCAGCGGCAGTCGAGGAGGTAGTTGCCGTTGTCCGTGACGTAGGGCTCGCCGCCCTCCGCGCGCCGCAGCTCCGGCTCGACGCCGACGACGCCCTTGACCCTGCGCGCCGTCAGCTCCCACGCGAACTGCACGACCTCGACGGGCAGCGGGAAGCGGCCGAGTGCGTTCACCATCTTCGACAAGTCGGCGACGACGACGAAGCGGCGCGCGGCCGAGGCGACCAGCTTCTCGCGCAGCAGCGCGCCCCCGCCGCCCTTGATGAGCGCGAGGTCGGGGGCTATCTCGTCCGCGCCGTCAACGGCGATGTCCAGCTCCCCGACCTCGCCGAGCGTGACGAGCGGGATGCGCAGGCGCCGCGCCTGCTCCTCCGTGCGGCGCGAGGTCGGGACGCAGCGCACGCGCAGCCCCGCACGCACGCGCTCGCCCAGGCGCTCGACCACCCAGTGGGCGGTCGAGCCAGTCCCGAGCCCCACGGTCATCCCGTCCTCGACCAGCTCCGCCGCCCTGAACCCCGCGCGCTGCTTAGCGTCCATCGCGTCCGTCACCCCCAAACGTCTCGCGTCGAATTATACCGCGCCCCGGCTTGAAGACGACCCCGACGGCGAGCCGGACGACGCGCTGCGCGTGCGCGCCGACGCCCCGGCCGGGGAGGCCGTCGAAGTCGAAGAGGCAGGGCGCGACGAGCGGGTTGATGTCGTTCTCGGTGTCGAAGGCGCTGAGCATCTCGAAGATGAAGACGGGCGCGAAGAGTCTTTCCGGACGAGCCGGCGGATGTTAATGACGCGCCGCCGCGCGTGTCAACAAAATAACCCCGGCGGGCGCGGCCGCGCGCGCGGCCGTCGGGGGCCACGCGGAGTCGGCGCGTTGACAACCGCGCGCGGGCCGCATAATGTTCAGCGCGCATTTACCTGCCGGCAAGCCTGATCCCGCCCGGCTGACGCACTCCCCGGCTTACGCCACAACACCTCGGAGGATTGACTTATGAAGATGAGCCAGCACGGCATCGGGCTATTGACGCAGTGGGAAGGCTGCGAGCTGAAGGTCTACAACGACTCGGCGGGGCTGCCGACCATCGGCGTCGGCCACCTGCTGACGAGGAGCGAGCTGACCTCGGGCAAAATCACCATCAACGGCGCGCCGGTGAAGTACACGGACGGCATCACGCAGCAGCAGGCCGAAGACCTGCTGGCGCAGGACCTGGCCCCGACCGAGCAGGCCGTCAACGGCGGCGTGAAGGTCACGCTCAGCCAGAACCAGTTCGACGCGCTCACCTCCTTCACCTTCAACGTCGGGACGGGGGCGTTCAAGGGGAGCACGCTGCTGCGGCTGCTCAACCAGGGGCAGTACGCGGAGGTGCCCACGCAGTTGATGCGCTGGACGCGCGCGGCCGGCCGCGTCGTGCAGGGGCTCGTCAACCGGCGCCAGAACGAGATAAAGCTCTGGAACGGCCAGGTCTAGCCGCGCCCCGGGCCCGGAACCTTCGGGGGGCTTAAAAATTCCGCTTGCCGCAGGGGAGCGCGTCGAAGCGCGCGAGGACGCGGCGGAAGAGAGGGTCGCAGACTTCGGGCATGAGGGGGCCGACCCACAGCGGGACGCCGGCGCCGCCGGCGTAGTAGGGCGGGAGGTGTTCGAGCAGCGCGCCCGCGCCGCCGAGCGCGTCGCGCGCGCCGAAGACGACGCGGCCGAAGCCGTGCAGCAGCAGCGCGCCGGCGCACATCACGCACGGTTCGAGCGTCGTGTAGACGGTCATCTCCCGCGCGCGCGGCCAGAGTTCGGCGGGGACGAGGCGCAACGCTTCCACCTCGGCGTGGCGGCCCGGGTGGTAGGCGGGCGCGAGCACGGCGTTGCCGGCCTCGGCGACCGCCCGGCCTCCGAGCGCCACGACCGCGCCGACGGGCAGGTTGCCGCCCGCCTCCGCTTCGAGCGCGAGCCGCACCGCGCGCCGCAGGAAGCTTAAGTCCGCCGCGTCAGTCGTCTGCGTGTCAGTCGTCGTCGTGTCAGTCGTCGTGTCCGTCATCGGCGTGAGCGTCATCGCCTTCGGTCTTATCCGCGCCCGGGCGGCGGGCGTCGTCAAAGTCAGTTGAGCCGCGGGGGCGCGGGGGCGCGGCCGGCAGTCTTTAAGCCGCGTCCCCGCCTCGCCGCGGCTCAATCGTCTTCAGACCATCACGGAACGGGCGGCGAGGAAGGCCGAGCAGAGCTTCTCGTCGCCGGACGCGCGGACGCGCGCGGCGGCCTCGTCGCGTTCGAGCGCGTTGAAGAAGAGGCGCCAGGCCGTGTCGGCGTCGAGGCGGACGCGCGCCGCCGCGTCGTGCGCGTCGCCGTCGCGTAGCCCCCAGCCCGACGCGCCGCGCACGACGCGCCACGCGCCGCCGGCGTCGCCGTCTATGTGGACTGAGAGGGCGCGCCCCTCTTCCGCCTCGCAGGCGCGCAGCGCGTGCGGCAGCGCGTGCATCGAGAGTTCGAGGACGGGGCCGAGCCAGCGGCGCGAGTCGAGCGGGGGCGCGCCGACGGCGTCGCGTATCTGCGCCTGGTGATGCCACTTCTCCGTGTACTCGCGCCCCACGTCCATCCAGTTCGCCGAGCGCTCCTCGCCCGCCCACGCGACGGGGACGGCCGCCGGGGCGTCGGGCGCGAGGGCGGCGAAAAGCTCGGCCACCTGCGGCCCCGTCCATTCGAGCAGGCCGGTCAGCACGCGCGGGCTGAAGCCCCGCGCCGACTCGACCCACGCGGCGTTCTGCCGGTTGATGAAGGCGACGACCTCGTCGTAGCCGCCCAGCTCTTTGAAGGCCGGCCGGTGGCCGTCGCGCTGCGCCGAAAGCCGCCGCAGGTCGGTGTCGAGCAGGTGCGCGGCCACGTCCTTCACGTCCCACGCGCGCGCCAGGGTCGGGCGCGACCAGTCGGCGTCCGAGAGGCCGCGCAGCAGCGCCGACAGCTCGCGCTGGAGCGGGAGGAAGAGGTGCGTCGTCTCGATTCTCTTCATCTTCGGTGTCGGTTTAACGCGCGCGGCGGCGGAAAACGCGCTATTATGTGTCCCTCTCCCGAACCTCGCAACAGATTTGTTTGCTCGCGGACACAGTTGTCCAAAGCCGCGGCGTTTATGATGTGCGATTGATGACGACGACCGAGCTGTATCAGGCCGAGCGCGAGGCGCGCGAGGCGCGCGAAGCGGGTCTTGACACGGCCGAGTTCCCGCCCGTGCGCCGCGTCGTCGAGAAGGCGTACGCGCGCGCCGCCGGCTCGCCGCTCATCCGCGGCAACGGCGTGCGGCTGCTCGTGGACGCCGAGCAGAACTACCCCGCCTGGCTCGAAGCCATCGCCGGCGCGCGCCGCAGCATCAACTTCGAGAGCTTCATCATCCACGAGGACGACGTCGGGCGCGAGTTCGCCGCGGCGCTCTGCGAGAAGGCGCGCGCGGGCGTGCGCGTCCGCGTCGTCTACGACTGGCTCGGCGCGGTCGGCAAGACCTCGCGCCGCTTCTGGCGGAACCTGCGCGACGCGGGCGTCGAGGTGCGCGGCTTCAACCCGCCGCGCTACGACGAGCCCTTCGGCTGGCTCAACCGCGACCACCGCAAGATGATCTCGGTGGACGGCCGCATCGGCTTCGTCATGGGGCTCTGCGTCGGCCGCGACTGGGTCGGCCGCCCCGAGAAGAACATCGAGCCGTGGCGCGACACCGGCGTCGAGATTCGCGGCCCGGCCGTCGCCGACATGGAGGCCGCCTTCGCGCGCGTCTGGGAGACGGCCTGCGGCCAGCGCATCCCGCCCGAAGACCTGCCCAGGCACGACGACATCGAGCCGGGCGGCGACGTGGCCGTCCGCGTCATCGCCACCGAGCCGAACACGGTCGGGCTCTACCGGCTCGAACAACTCGTCGCCGCGGGCGCGCGCAAGTACCTGTGGCTGACGGACGCCTACTTCGTCGGGACGACGATGTACGTGCAGGCGCTGCGCGCGGCGGCGCAGGACGGCGTGGACGTGCGTCTCCTCGTCCCGAGCGCGAGCGACATCCCCGTCGTGAGCGCGCTCTCGCGCGCCAACTACCGCGCGCTGCTGGAGGCGGGCGTGCGCGTCTTCGAGTGGAACGGGCCGATGATTCACGCGAAGACGTCCGTGGTGGACGGCCAGTGGGCGCGCGTCGGCTCGACCAACCTGAACGTGGCGAGCTGGATGGGCAACTGGGAGCTGGACGTGACGGTGGAGGACGAGGGCTTCGCCAGGCAGATGGAGGAGATGTACTGCCGCGACCTCGAACACTCGACCGAGATAGTCATCAGCGAGCGGCGGCGCGTGCGGCCGGTCGGCCCGCCGCGGCCGCGCGTGGGGCGGCGCCAGCGCACCAGCCGCAAGGGCAGCACGAGCCGCGCGGCGGCCGGCGCCATCGGCATCGGCAGCGCCGTCGGCGCGGCCATCACCAACCGCCGCGTGCTCGGGCCGGCCGAGGCGCGCCTGATGGGGATGGCGGGCGGGCTGCTGCTCCTGCTCTCGATGGTCGCGGTCAAGTGGCCGCGCGGGCTGACCTACCCGCTGGCCTTCATCGGGACGTGGACGGCGCTCGCGCTCTTCATCCGCGCCTACAAGCTGCACAAGGGGCAGGGCGTCACGCGGCGGGAGGAGCGCGAGCGCGGCGACCCGCCCCCCCCGCCGCCCGAAATGCTCAAGGTCGAAGGCTCGGAGTCGAAGGCCGAAGGCTGAAGCGGGGGCGGGACGGCCGGAGGGGCGCCGGCCGGCGGCCGCCCCTCCGCCCTCCGCCCTCCGGACTGCACCCTTCCATAAACGGAGAACATAGAGAGATGCGACTAGGCGGCGTGCGTGAGAGCGGGAACGTTGAAGACCGGCGTGGGTTCGGGCTCGGGCGGGGCGGGATGGCCGCGGGCGGCGGGTGCGGGACGCTCATCGTCATCATCCTCGCGCTCATCTTCGGCGTGGACCCGAGCCAGTTCCTGAGCGGCGGCGACGCCGGGCCGGCAGGAGGCCCCGCGCCCGCGTCGCGGCCGGGCGGGGCGCCCGCGGGGGCGCGGCAGGACGACGAGGAGTCGCGCTTCGTCAGGCGCGTCCTGACGACCACCGAGGACGTCTGGAAGGAGGTCTTCCGCCGCAACGGCGAGGCGTACCGCGAGCCGACGCTCGTCATCTTCTCACAGCAGGTGCAGTCGGCCTGCGGCCGCGCGGGCGCGTCGGTCGGGCCCTTCTACTGCCCCGCGGACCAGAAGGTCTACATCGACCTCACCTTCTTCCAGGAGTTGAGTTCGCGCTTCCGCGCGCCGGGCGACTTCGCCCAGGGCTATGTCATCGCGCACGAGGTGGGCCACCACGTCCAGAACCTTCTGGGCACGTCCGACAAGGTGACGAACCTCCAGCGGCGCGCGCGCAGCGAGGCGCAGTCCAACGACCTCTCCGTCCGTCTGGAGCTTCAGGCCGACTGCTACGCGGGCGTCTGGGGCTTCCACGCCCGACAGCAGAACATCCTCGACCCCGGCGACCTCGAAGAGGCGCTCGGCGCGGCCACGGCCATCGGCGACGACCGGCTGCAACGCGAGACGCAGGGCTACGCCGTCCCCGACTCCTTCACGCACGGCTCGTCCGCCCAGCGCACACGCTGGTTCCGCCAGGGGTTCGAGTCCGGCGACCTGCGCCGCTGCGACACCTTCAGCGCACGCTCGCTGTAAAAAAAGGACTGAGGACTAAGGACTGAGGACTGAGTGGGGGACGAGGCCCGTCCTTACACTCAGTCCTCAGTACTTATTTAATCAGTGCTTATTTGATGAAGAGCGAGGCGCTCATCACGAGCCCGATGACGATGACGACGAGGCGGACGAAGCGCCGTCCGAGTCTGTAGGCGAGCCGCGCGCCCGAGTAGCCGCCGGCGAGCGCCGCGAACGTCATCACCAGCACGTCCGACCAGATGACCGCGCCCGACGTGATGAAGTAGACCGCCGCCACGCCGTTGATGCAGATGGCGAGCAGGTTCTTGAGCGCGTTCATCCGGTGGATGTCCGTGAAGCCGAGGAGCCCCAGCGCCGCCAGCATCAGGATGCCTATGCCCGCGCCGAAGTAGCCGCCGTAGACCCCGACGAGGAACTGAAAGAACATCGCGCCCGCCCACCACGCGCGCGTCGGCGCGCGCTGCTCGCCGTCCTCGCCGCGCAGCCGGCGCGAGATGGGCTCCTGCGCCGCCAGCAGCAGCGTCGCGAAGAGGATGAGGAAGGGGACGAGGCGCGCGAACGTCTCCGACGGCGTTCGCAGCAGCAGCGCCGCCCCGAGGACGCCGCCCACGAGCGACGGCGCGCCGAACAGGAGGAACGTGCGCCCCCCGCCCTTCAGCTCGCGCCGGAAGCCGTAGGCCCCCGCGAGCGACGCGGGCCAGAGCGCCACCGTGCTCGTCGCGTTCGCCAGCACGGGGTCGCGCCCCGTCCACAGCAGCGCCGGGAACGAGACGAGCGTCCCCCCGCCCGCAATCGAGTTGATGAGCCCCGCCGCGAACGCCGCCGCCGCGATGACCGCTTCCTGCCAGAGGTTCACGCGCCCGAGACTAACACAACGTGAGGGCGAAGGCGGAAGCGCGATGCATGAAGGGACGGCCCCCGGCGCCGCCTTCATCCTCCGCCCCTCCGCCTGCGCACTTCAGCCCTCCGCTTATGTACTTCAGCCCTCCGCCTTCACCTTCCGGCCTCCGCCTTCACCCTTCGACTTCATCCCCCCAGCCTTCGTAGTCCCGACGCGGCTTCCGCCTTTGCGCCGCGGATGCTTTATCATCGGGGCGTGCGCGCGAAGATATTCTCGACCTTGCTCCTCCTCGTCTCCTTCGCCTCCCTCGTCCGCGCGGCGGGCGCGCAGGAGGCCTCGCCCGCGCCGGCGAAGGGGGGCCTGCGCGGCGCGGTCGTTGACCGGAACGGCGAGCCCGTGGCCGGCGCCTCCGTCGCGCTGACAATCTACAAGGCTTCGGTCGTGCTGAACGTCCAAAGGCAAGTCACCACCGGCGGCGCGGTGACGGACGCCGAGGGGCGCTTCGAGTTCGACGACCCGGAGTCTTTCGGCTTCATGCTGACGGTCACGGCCGGAGGGTTCGCGCCGTTCGGGCGTGAGTGGAAGCCGGGCGAGTGGCGGGGCGGCGAGCTGCGTGTAGTGCTTGAGCCGGCGCCGGTCGCCGAGCGCGTGA
>DASVUF010000345.1:0-56408 GCA_036387195.1 Pyrinomonadaceae bacterium
GGTTCCCCCATTCGGAGATCCGCGGGTCACAGGGTGCTTGCCCCTCACCGCGGCTTATCGCAGCTTGCCACGTCCTTCATCGCCTCGAAGTGCCAAGGCATCCACCGTTTGCCCTTAGTAGCTTGACCGTAGTATTTACTCGCGGGCAAACACGCGCGCGCGGTAAAGCTACGGAACTTACACAGCTTACTTAGTTCATCAAGTTCTATTACGAACCTGATTGTGGACTAATTCATTCACTATTCGATTGTCAAAGACCACTCACGATTTCAACCACAGGCGTCGCGAAGACGCCCGGAGTTCAACACTCAACGCCGGCTGCCCCTCTGAGGGCTTCCGTTTTTGAGTGCTCAACTTCGGGCGGTTCCTACTGACCAGCCGATTTGAACGCGCCGACTTCAGATGAGCCGCTCGGCTCAACCGTTGCCCGGCCTGCTTCACTCTATCTTATCAACCAACCAGGAGCGTGAGGACGGGTATAAGATGCGTCCGGGGACGCCGCCGTTGCCCAACCACCCCACCTTGTCAACCAACCGTCCAGCGTGAGGACGGGAATAAGATGCGACACTCGCGGCCCCGGTTGCACGCCCGGGGGGCGCTTTCGACCAACGCGTTCCGGCGTCCCGCACCCCGCGCACGGCCGTTCTGATGCTGGGGCGGACGCCCCCGTTGCACGCGGCCGTGGGAGCCCGCGTGTCGCTCCGTCCGCCGTTTGGTTTAGAATCGGGCGCAAAGGCTAATGAACAACGACTACAGCATCGTTTACGTCAACGACCGGCGGCGGCTGGGGGCGCTGTGCGAGCGGCTGGGCGCGGTCCCCGCCTTCGCGCTTGATATCGAGACCGCCTGCTGGTGGGACCGGAGGGCCGAGCGCGTCTCCCTCATCCAACTCGCGTACCGCGACGAAGGGCGTCTGCGGGTGGCGGTCGTGGACGCGCTCGCCGAACTCGACCCCGCCGCGCTCCGCCGCCCCCTCGAATCGGAGGAATCCACCAAGGCCATTCACAACGCCGCCTACGACGCCGTGCGGCTTGAGAGGCATTTCAAGATTCGCCCCGCCCCCATCCACGACACAATGATTGCGGCGCGCAGGGGCGGGGAGCGGCGGTGCTCGCTCAAGGCGCAGGCCGAGAGCCATCTGGGGCTGCTCCTCGACAAGGGCGCGCAGCAGAGCGATTGGGGAGCGCGCCCCCTGCACCCGAGACAACTCGGCTACGCCGCGCTCGACGCCGCCGCGACGCTGCTGCTCTACGAGCACCAGACGGGGCGCGGGCTGAAGGGAAGCTACCGGCCGCGCGGCGCCGCCCACGAAGAGCAGGGCGCGCTGCCCCTCGAAGCCGCGCCCGCCGGCGGCGCTCAGGCGGGGGCGCCGGCGGCCGCCGTCCCCCCCTCGCCCGGGCGCGGCGCGCTATCCGAAACCTCGCTTGCCCTGCTGGGAATCATCGCCGAGCTTCCGTCGCGGTACGGGCCGGAGCAGCTCGCGGCCTCTGTGGGCGGGGACCGCGTGGGGCTGGCCGGCTGGATCATTGACCGCGTGCTCGGCGACGAGGCGGACGTTGACGAAGCGGTGGCCAGGAATGAGATAGCCGGACTGTGCGAGCGGGGGCTGCTCGTGACCACGCCGACGCGGAGGCTGGAGGCGAGTGAAGAAGGCAGGGGCTTGTGGTTAAAACATAAGCCTCAGTAGTTCGGCGCGCGGCGTTGCGAAAAGATTCCGACTACACCGGATGTTGAGCGCCGCCGCCTTCATAGCCGCTACTAATTTTAGCCAAAATATTTTTTGCCACGCCTATCGAGCAGGAGGTCGGGGACGGGCCCTCGCGCTGGGGGCGCCGGCGAACCGGGAAATGGCGTTCAAAGTTATCCTCATCGGCCCGATTCGCGTCGGGAAAAGCACCGTGGGCAGGTTGCTCTCCGCGAGGCTGGGACTGCCGCAGCGCTCGCTGGACATCATCTTCGACTCTTACCTGGACGACCTCGGCTACGACCGCCGGCACGCCGCGCGGCTCAAGGAACAGGGCTTCTACGAGCTGACGAAATACTGGAAGCCGTTCGAGCCGTACGGCGTTGAGCGGTTGGTGTCGGAGCCGGGGGACGCCGTCATAGACCTGGGCGGCGGGCATTCGATTTATGAGGACGACGCCCTGTTCGCCCGCGTGAAAAAAGCGCTGTCACCGTTCCCGAATGTTATTCTGCTCATGCCGTCGCCGGATTTAGAGGAGTCGATTTCCATCCTAAACGAGAGGACGGGCGGGTACGTGAGCAACGGCTACGACTTCCACGAGAGTTTCGTCAGGAGCCGTTGCAACTATGAACTGGCCAGGCGCGTGGTCTATACGAAGGGGAAGACGCCCGAAGAGACATGCGCCGAAGTTGAAAAGTCGCTCGTTTATAGTTGACCGCATCTGACGGCGGCAGGCGCGCGGCGCGCGGCGCGCATGTTCTCGTCAACTCCCATCTTGCGCGCGGGCGGGTGACGCCCGGCGCCGGGCTCAAGAGGAGGGGGACTCGTGCCGAATGGTGAAAGGTGGCTGCGCCGGGGCGCGTTGCTCACGGGGGCCGCGTCGCTTTTGCATCTCTTCATCATCTTCGGCGGCCCTGACTGGTACCGTTTCTTCGGCGCGGGCGAACGGATGGCGCGGCTCTCCGCGCGCGGCTCACCCTACCCGACGGTCGTCACCGTGGGCATCGCTTCAGTCCTCGGCCTCTGGGCGCTCTACGGCCTCTCGGGCGCCGGCGTCATAAGGCGTCTGCCCCTCCTGCGCCTCGCCCTCGTGCTCATCGCTGGCGTCTACTTAGCCCGCGGCGCTCTGGGCGTTCCGGCGGTCCTGTTGGCGAAGGGCCCGTACGCCGACGAACTGAAGGGGAGGATGACCTTCATGGTGGTCAGCTCCCTCATCTGCATCTTCCTCGGTTTCTGTTACGCCTTCGGCGCGGCTCGGGTATGGCGGCGGCTGCGCCGAGCCCCCGCCTGACAGGCGCTCGCGGCGGCTCGGGGGCGGGCGTCATTTCGGACGCCGCTTCGGCGCGGGGCCGCGCCCCCGGAGCCGGCTCGCTAAGCGTATTTGACCATCATCCTCCGATAGTTAAATATCTTGGGCCATGGAAATCAGAACCATACACACGCACGACGCTCCGACCCCTGTGGGTCATTACTCACAGGCCGTCGTCTACAACGGGCTGGTCTACGTCGCGGGTCAACTCGCCATAGACCCGCGGACGGGGGAGAAGAAGCTCGGCTCCATCGAGGAGCAGACGGAGCAGGCGCTAAGGAACGTGGGCGCAATCCTGAAGGCGTCCGGCAGCGACCTGAGCCGTGTGCTGAAGATGACGGTGTACATCTCGGACATCGGCCTGTGGGGCGGGGTAAACGAAGTCTACGCGCGGGTGATGGGCGAGCACAGGCCGGCGCGCGCCGTCATCCCGACGAAGGAGCTGCACCACGGGTTCCTCATCGAGATTGACGCCGTCGCCGCCACATACGCCTGACGACGGCGCGCGCCCGGCCCGCGACGGCGCGGCTTTACGAATCTCAAGCTCGCGGGCGGTCGGCCGTGGCCGGGCGTTACGCCCGCCCACGGGCGCCGGGTCGCCGAACCCGGACGCGCCGCGTTGCTCTAAAGTTAATAGCAGACATTTAGCGGGCGGCCCGGCGCGGAGTTGTCACGCGCCCGAGGAGCGTCTTCAAAGGCGGTCGCAAAGTACGCCCGCCGGGCTTTAGGCGGCGCGAGACGCGGCGGCGTGGCGCTACTTTTCGAAGGCAGTCCGACTGGAGGATGACACAAGCGTTGACCGACCAAATCCGCTTCGACGACGGGGCCGCCTACGAACGATACATGGGGGAGTGGAGCCGGCTCGCGGGCGAAATCTTCCTCGACTGGCTCGCCCCGAAACCGGGTCTGCGGTGGCTCGACGTCGGCTGCGGCAACGGCGCCTTCACCGAAATGCTCGTCGAGCGGTGCGCGCCGGCCTCGGTTCACGGGATAGACCCGTCCGAGGGGCAGCTCGCCTACGCGCGCAGGCGGCCCGCGGCGCGCGTCGCACAGTTTCTACAGGGCGACGCGATGGCGCAGCCTTTCCCCGACGACACGTTCGACGCGGCCGTCATGCCGCTGGTCATCTTCTTCGTCCCCGACCCGGCCAGGGGCGTGGCCGAGATGGCGCGGGTGGTCTGCCCGGGCGGCGCCGTCACGGCCTACGCGTGGGACATGGAGGGCGGCGGCTTCCCTTACGATGCGTTGCAGGCTGAGATGCGCGGGCTGGGCGTCGCGGTTCCGACGCCGCCGAACCCCGGCGCGTCTCGGATAGACGCGCTGCGGGAGTTGTGGGCCGGCGCCGGCCTGGAATCGGTCGAGACGCGGGAGATTACCGTGCGACGGACGTTCGCCGACTTCGGAGACTACTGGGCGACCATCCTCGGGGGCCGAGCGTCGGCCCGCAGCTCGCGGCGATGGCGTCCGACGACCGCGCGCTTCTCACGGCGCGGATGCGCGCGCGCCTGCCGGCGGACGCGGCCGGCCGCATCACCTACAGCGCCCGGGCTAACGCGGTGAAGGGTCGCGCGCCGAACTAATTTTAATGACGGGCGTCCGCATGACTTTGGAAACGTCGGGCCGCGGGCGAAGAGTTCGTCGCGCGAAGGGCCGGGCGTTCCCGCCCGCTTCAACGGTCAAACGCGCGTCACCTCCCGAAAGCCCCTGCGCGGCGGCTCTGCTCGCGGGCGGTCCGGGCGGGGCGGGCTGCCGCTTCGGCGGAAAGGCGACGCGCGCGCCCTTTTATCAAGAGGTGTTCTGATGAAGACGAATGATGAAATCCGCTCTGACACGTTCGACCAGTTCGGCCTCGGCGAGCCGCTCCTGAAGGCCATCTCCGACGTCGGGTACGAGGCGCCCTCGCCCATCCAGCAGAAGACCATCCCCCTGCTCCTCGAAGGGCGCGACGTGGTGGGGCAGGCTCAGACCGGCACGGGGAAGACGGCCGCCTTCGCCCTGCCCATCCTGGAGAGGCTTGAGCCGGGGGTCAGGGGCGTGCAGGCGCTCGTGCTGACGCCCACGCGGGAACTCGCCGTACAGGTGGCCGAGGCGTTCCACACCTACGCGAAACACATGGGGGGCGTACGCGTCCTGCCCGTCTACGGCGGCCAGCCCATCGGCCAGCAGCTCCGGCGCCTCCAGGGGGGCGTGCAGGTCGTCGTCGGCACCCCGGGGCGCGTCATGGATCACCTGCGGCGCGAGACGCTTGACCTGGCGACCCTGAAGTTCGTCGTGCTCGACGAGGCCGACGAGATGCTGCGGATGGGTTTCCTCGAAGACGTGGAGTGGATACTGGAGCACACCCCCGCGGGGCGGCAGACGGCGCTCTTCTCGGCGACCATGCCGCGCGAGGTGCGCCGCATCGCCGAGCGCCATTTGAGGGAGCCGGCCGGCGTCGAGATTGAGCACAAGACGCTGACGGTGCCGACCGTCGAGCAGCGCTACGTCAACGTCTCCGAGGGGCAGAAGCCGGACGTGCTGACGCGCCTGCTGGAGGCCGAGGCGGGCGCGGGCGAGGCGGCGCTCATCTTCGCGCGCACGAAGGTCGGCGCGGCCGAGCTGACCGAGAAGCTACAGGCGCGCGGCTACGCCGCCGAGGCCATGCACGGCGACATGAGCCAGGCGCAGCGCGAGGCGGTGGTGCGGAGGATGCGTGGCGGGCAGGTCGAAATCGTCGTCGCCACCGACGTGGCCGCGCGCGGGCTCGACGTCGAGCGCATCGGGCTGGTCATCAACTACGACATGCCGAACGACGTGGAGTCATACGTCCACCGCATCGGCCGGACGGGGCGCGCGGGCCGCGCGGGCCGCGCCGTGCTCTTCGTGACGCCGCGGCAGCAGCGTATGAAGCGCGAGGTCGAGCAGTACACGGGGCAGCGCATCGAGCCGATGCGCGCGCCCACCGAGGCCGACGTCGCCGCACGCCGCGTGGCGCTGTTCAAGGAGAGGGTGCTCAAGACGCTGGAGTCGGAGGAACTGGAACTCTACCTGTCGCTCGTCGAGGAGTTGGCCGAGGAGAGCGGGCGCGACATGGCCGAGATAGCCGCGGCGGCCGTCCGGCTGGCCGGCGGCGACAGGCCGCTCGAGGTCGCCGTGGAGCCCGAGCCCGAGCAGTGGGGCCAGACGGGCGACGGCATGACGCGCCTCTTTATTGACGTGGGTCGTAACGGCAGGGTCGGCCCGTCAGACATCGTCGGCGCCATCGCCAACGAGGGCGGCGTGCCGGGTAAGGAGATCGGCGCGATTGACGTCCACGACCACTTCACGCTCGTAGACCTCCCTGGGGAGTACGTCGAAGAGGTGCTCAGGCGGATGAAGGGCACGCGCATACGCAACTACAACGCGAACATCCGCCTGGCGGCCGGCACGGGGCGGGACGACGAGCCACGCCCGCGCTCCGCGAAGAAGTCGGCCCGGACGAAGCCGCGCGCCGGCGGGTATAAAGGCCGCGCCAAGCCTTCAAAGAGGTGAGCGCGCAGGCTGCTTCCCCGCCCGCTTGTATTCGTCGCTAAGGGGCGCGGCCTCGGGCGCGGGGCATGAGAAAGCCGCGCGCCCGAGGCCCAGGAAGGGCCTCGGGCGCGCGGCCAGGGCTCACCCGGGGGACAAGTCAGCGCGTTCCGCGTTTGCCGCGAGGCCGTCGCGCCGACTCGTCGCGGCGGCGCGAGCGCTCCTCCGCGGAGTCGCCCCCTCTGGAGCTGAGGTAGGCGACCGCCGCGGAGGCGAGCACCGCCCCGACGGCGACCCGCGTCACCAAGCCCTTACGGTTGTGCTTCCACTCCGCCTTCCAGCCCCGCTCCGCGAAGACGTTCGGCACGTGCCCGCGCGAAAGGTCTTCCAGGTAGCCCTCGACCACCCCGACGCGGTCGGCCAGCATCAGCGGCAGCCAGTGCCCGTAGCTCGACTCGCTGTACTTGAAGGCGAAGCGGCGTATCACGCCGCTCAGGCCCGCAGGCGGCGTCGAAGTGCCGAAGGCGGCCGAGACGTTGGGCCGCTCGTTGGAGTGCAGCACCTCGACCTCGCTCGTCTGCTGCGGCGGGCGCTCCCAACTGTAACCCTCGTGCTCGCCGTCGTTGCGCTTCTTGATGGGGTAGGTCGGGTCGTTGCCCCGGTCGGCGTCCACGCCCCAGCCCTTGACCTGCGCAGGGTCCACGGGCGTCTGTTCGATGTCTCTCGTCATGGCGTCTCCTCCCTAGCTTCTGGCTGACGGCGGTATCAGCACCGGCTTGATGCAGTTGTCGAGCTTGGCCGAAAAAATCCGGTACGCGTCCGAAACCTCTTCGAGCGGGATGCGGTGCGTGATGAGCGGCTTCGGGTCGAGGACGCCATTCCTGACGTGCTCGATGAGGCGGGGCAGCAGGCGCTTCACGGACGCCTGGTTACCGCGGATGGTCAGCCCCTTGTTCACCACGTTCCCGATGGGGACGAGCGTGTCTATGGGCCCGTAGACGCCGACCATGGAGACGATGCCGCCCTTCTTCACAGAGTTGATGGCCCAGTGGAGCGCCGTCGCCGCGCCGCCCTGCATCAGCAGCTTCCGGCCGAGCGCCGTCTGCAACCAGCTCCCCGAAGCCTCGGCCCCGACCGCGTCTATGCATACGTCGGCCCCCATCCAGTCGGTCGTCCGCTTGGCGAAGACGACCGGGTCGCCGAGCGACCTGAAGTTGTACGCCTCGCAGGGGGCGTAGTTGCGCGCGAAATCGAGCCGGTATTCGACCTCGTCAATGATTATCACGCGCCCCGCCCCGAAGAGCCACGCGCACCGCGCCGCCATGATGCCCACCGGGCCGGCGCCGAAGACGATGACCGTGTCGCCGGGCTGGATGCCGCCCATCTCCGCGGCCTGATAGCCGGTCGGCACCACGTCGGTCAGCATCACGGCGTCGTCCGGGTCCATCCACTCGGGGATGACCGTCGGGCTGACGTCGGCGTAAGGCACGCGGACGTACTCGGCCTGCCCGCCGTCGTAGCCGCCACCCGTGTGCGAGTAGCCGAAGATGCCGCCCACGGCCGTCGCCTCCGAGTTCGACTCGTGGCAGTTGCCGTAAAGCTCCTGCTGGCAGAAGACGCACTTGCCGCAGGCGATGTTGAAGGGCACGAGCACGTGGTCGCCGACCTTCAGCTTCTGCACCGCGGGGCCGACCTCCTCCACCACGCCCGTCACCTCGTGCCCGAAGGTCATCCCCGGGCGCGTGTCGGGCACCGATCCGTTGTAGAGGTGCAGGTCTGAGCCGCAGATGCAGGAGCGCGTCACGCGCACGACGGCGTCCTGCGGGTGCTCTATCTCCGGCACGGGCTTGTGGTCAATGCGGACCCGCAGCGGGCCCCTGTAGTTCATCGCGAGCATTAAACTGGCTCCCTTCCTTATTAACGTCCGCCTCCTTCTTCGCCGCCGGCCTGCGGCGGCTCGAAAGGGCGTAAAAGAGTATCCGGGAGGGGGTTTCGCAAGGCCGCCCCCTCGAACCGGGTCACACTTCCGCCACGCGGGAGGCGGCTCGGCGTCGCCGGGGGCTGATGCAGGGGAATCAGGGAATGACAAATCCTAGCGGAGAACCTGGCGCCCGGCTGTACGCTCACGAACAGACGCCGGGCGGCGCGGGCTTCGCGCTCGCGAGGTGTTCGGGGGCGGCGGTCGGCGCAGGCCGGGCGCGGAATCAGGCCGCGCCCCTTGCCCTTCGCCTGCGCGGCGGGCGGCGCGGCGCGCACGGCCGTCCGCCGACTGTTATACAATGCGGGCGCTCTAAACAGTCTTAGACCGGGGGTTTAAACTGGATGCGCCGAATCCTGCGTGAGAACGGCCTTTCCATCGTCTGGCTCGGGCTCTTCTTCATCACCCTCATCTTCGGCCAGACCGTCGCCGGCCACCGCGAGTACAACAACGAGCAGAAGGAGCACGGGCAGCCGCAAGCCGGCTACGTCGAATACCTTGGGAGCGCGCACTTCCTTGAGGCGACGATGGAGAACTGGGAGTCGGAGTTTCTCCAGATGTTCCTCTTCGTCGTGCTGACGGTCTTCCTCTACCAGAAGGGCTCCGCCGAGTCGAAGAAGCTCGACGAGGAGGAGGAGGTTGACCGCGACCCGCGCCGGTCAACGAACAAAAAGGACGCGCCGTGGCCCGTCCGCCGGGGCGGCGTCGCCCTCAAGCTCTACGAGAACTCTTTAAGCCTCGCCTTCCTCCTGCTCTTCCTCGCGAGTTTCTTCCTCCACGCCGCCGGCGGCGCGGGCGAGTACAACCAGGATCAGGCCGAGCACAACTCGCCCGAGCGCGTCACGACCCTCCAGTACATGGGGACCTCGCGCTTCTGGTTCGAATCGTTGCAGAACTGGCAGAGCGAGTTTCTGTCCGTCGGCCTGATGGTGGTGCTCACCATCTGGCTGCGCCAGAAGGGCTCGCCCGAGTCCAAGCCCGTGGACGCCCCGCACGGCCAGACCGGCAAGGATTGACGAGCGACCGCGCGACGGCGCCGCCGCCTTCCCTGTCGCAGTGGGTCGCCGGGGGCGCGACGGGGAAAGGGGCGAGGCGGTCACGCCGGCGCTAAAATTCATAACGATTCATATGCGCCCCGGCGCGTTCCGCCCTTCGCCGCCGCCCGCGGACGGCGAGGCGCATGCGCCTACGCCCTCTAGCTTCGGCCGGCCCGCCGCGCGAGGTTGGCGACGACGACTATCAGCTCGGTCAGTTCCACGGGCTTCGAGACGTGCATCTCGAAGCCCGCGCGCATCGCGCGCAGGCGGTCTTCCGTCCTCGCGTAGGCCGTCAGCGCGACGGCCGGCGTCATCCCGCCGGCCTCGGGCGGCAGCGCCCGCACGCGGCCTATCAACTCGTAACCGTCCTCGCCGGGCATCCCGATGTCGCTGACCAGCGCGTCGAACCTCTGCGCCGCCAGGGCTTCGAGCGCCTCACGCGCCGACGAGGCGGTGGTCACCCGCGCCCCGCACTGGCCGAGCCCCGCGGCGAGCAACTCCCGCGCGTCCTGCTCGTCGTCAACGACGAGGACGCGCAGGCCGTCGAGCCTTTCCGGACACTCGTGCGCGTGCGCCACGTCCCGCGCCGAAGGGCGCGCGCTCGCTCCCGCCTCCGCCCTTCGGTGGACGGGCGCGACCGGCAGCGTGACGGTGAACGTCGAGCCCGCCCCCTCGCCCGCGCTATCGGCGCGGACCGCTCCGCCGTGCAGTTCCGCCAGGTGGCGCACGATGGCGAGGCCGAGCCCGAGGCCGCCGTGCCGCCGCGTCGTCCTCTGGTCGGCCTGCCGGAACCGCTCGAAGACGTGCGGCAGGAACTCCGGCGGTATGCCGGTGCCGGTGTCGGCGACGGCTATCTCGACGTGTGAATTCACACGTTCGAGCCTGACCTGCACCCGCCCGCCGCGGGGCGTGAACTTGACGGCGTTCGTCAGCAGGTTCCACATCACCTGTTGGAGCCGGGCCGGGTCGCCCATGACCGTCTCGACGCCCGTGTCCATCACCTTCTGCAACCGCACGCCCTTGGCCTCGGCCGCGGGGCGGACGGCCTCGACGGCCGCGTCAATGAACGAGTGCGGGCTGACCGGCGCGACGTCCAGACGGAGCTGACCCGTGACGATGCGCGAGACGTCGAGCAGGTCGTCTATGAGCTGCGCCTGCGCGCGCGCGTTCCGCTCGATGGTTTCGAGCGCCCGGGCGGCCCCTTCGTCCTGAAGCTCCCCGCCGCGCAGCAGGTGCGCCCAGCCGAGGATGGCGGTCAAAGGCGTCCGCAGCTCGTGCGAGACGGTGGCGAGGAATTCGTCCTTGACGCGGTTAGCCTGCTCGGCCTCGGCCCGCGCCGAGCGCTCGCGCCCGAGGAGTTCTTCGCGCTCCACTTCGGCGCGCTTCCTGTCCTCGATGTCCATGCTGATGCCGAACCACGCCCCCGTTCGCCCTTCGGGGTCGAGCACCGGCAGCGCGCGCGCGAGGAACCAGCGGTACTCGCCGTCGGCCCGGCGGTACCGCACCTCGACCTCGTACGTGGAGTTGCGCGCGCGCGCCTCCCCCCACGCGTCCAGGCACCTCTCCCGGTCGTCCGGGTGGACGGCGTCGCCCCACCCGAACCCGGCCGACTGCTCGGGCGTCATCCCCGTGTACTCGAACCAGCGGTCGTTGAACTCGGTGGCCGCCCCGTCCGGCGCGCAGACCCAGACGAGGGACGGGACGGTGTTGGTCAGCGTCCGCAGCTTCGCCTCCGACTCGCGCAGCGAGCGGCCGGCGCGCGCTCGCTCCAGCGACTCCCAGCAGCGGTTGGCCACCACCGACAGCAGTTCCACCTCCTGCGGCGACCACGTCCGCGGCTCCTTCTGGTGGACGGCCATTCCCGCCACGAAGCGGCCGCCCTTGAGCAGCGGCACGCTGATGACCGCCCGAATCAACGTCCGGCGGTACGCCGCCAGGTCGTCGGCCGTGACGCGCGGGTCAGCCTCCACGTCGCTGACGACGTAGGGCTCCCCGGCGCGCATCAGCCGCAACGATTCGGCCCCGAACTGCGACATCGCGAAGCGGCCCACGATGCTCGGCGCCCCGCGCGTGTAGTCGCCCGTCAGAAGAAAGTGGTCTTCGTCGGGCTCGACCTGCGCGTAGGCGCACCTGTCAACTCGCAGGTGCTCGCCGAGCAGGCGGGCCGAGGCCGCCACTATCTCGTCGGGGTCGGAGAGGGTGCGGACGGCGTCGTCGAGCCGGATGAGGAACTCGTCGCGGTCCTCGCGCGCCTTCCGCTCCGTGTCGTCGCGCATGATCTTGGCGAAGCCGCGCGCGCGCCCCTCTTCGTCGCGGAGCAGCATCAGCATGCCGTTGGCCCAGAAGCGCGAGCCGTCCCGGCGCAGGTGCCAGCGCCTGTCCTCGGCCCGCCCTTCGCGCAGCGCCGTCTCCATCTCCCACAGGTGGACGCCCTGCTCGCGGTCCTCCGGCGTGAAGATGACCGAGGTGTCGCGCCCCACCCACTCGCCCTCGGCGAAGCCTAAAAGGCTCCCGACGCCGGGGTTCCAACTGACGATGCGCCCGTCGAGGTCAATGGCGAAGACGGCGAAGTCGTGGACGTTCTCCGCGATGAGGCGGAAGAGGATTTGACTGTCCTGAGAAGTTTCTTTTGACATTCTCCCTGTCGCGGCCAGGAGCCGCGCCGCGTCGGGCGGCGCGGCGAGCGATGACCTCCGCTCCTCGACTCTTGATACAGGGGGAACTCGGACCGTGGGGGGTTGAAACAACGCCAGACTAAAACCTTTCGACGCGCCTGTCCACGCCGCGCGGGCGCCTCGACGCCGAAGCCCTTATGCGCCCCCGGGCCGCTCAACCTTCGCGCAGGTTGCGGAAGGTGATGGAGTAGCGCAGCGCGTCCACCCGATGGATGCTGTGCTCCCACTCCGAGCGCGCGGGGCCGCTCAGCAGGTAGGCCGAGCGCGGCCCGAGCGACGCGTTCGCCCGCCCCCACTTCCCCTCGCCCGCCTTCCGCCTCAGGCGCAGCACGCACGGCGAGAGGAGCGAGACGCCGACCGTCTCGCCGAAGACCGCCTTGTCGCGGTGCCACCCTATCCCCGCGCCCGCCCCGTACTCGGTCACGAGCACGTGACGCAGCGCCTCCGGCTCGGCGCCGGCGAACGCGGCGGCGCGCGCGCGGAGCGCGAGGAGGAAGTCGGGGATGTCGTCCGCCTTCCTGAGCTGGTGACCCGAGAAGTCGTAGCGCCAGCCGAAGGAGACGACGCGGCGCTTGCCCGTGTAGCCGTGGAACTCGAACTCGCGGAAGGGCAGTTCGCGCACGGACGCCAGGAGCGCGGCCTCGTCTTCGTGGCCTATCAGCTCAGGCTCGTACCGGAAGCCCTCCGGAAGTTCGGCCGCCGCCCTGCGCGCGCCGCCCGCCCCGCCGAAGATGTCCAACTGTGACGCCATGCCCCCTCGTACGCGTGAACGCCGGGCCGCAAGTGTTCTCAGGCTGAAATAATCTCTTTAACCCTGCCCACCTCGCCCGTCTCCAGCCTGACCTTGATGCCGTGCGGGTGGTGAGGGGATTTCGTCAGCACGTCCTTCACGACGCCGCGCGTCAGCCTCCCGGTTCTCTGATCCTGCTTCAGAACAATGTTGACCGTGAGCCCCGGCCTTACATCTTTCCGCTCGCTGCCGTCCATTAATCGCCGCCCCCTTTATTCCTCATCATAAACCAGGAAGTCGCCCCCCGCCTCTCCGCGCGTCCGCCTCGCAGCGCGTCATGCGCGCGGGATGAAAAGAGACGCCGCGGGGATGATTTCGCAACGCGCCCGCCGTAGATTGCCCGGGTCGAGGGGGAGAGCCGCGGCCCCGGTTTCGTGGGAACGCGGGGCTTCGGACGACGGCCGGCGCCTGGCCTCGCGCGCGAAAGGGGAAAGCGCCGGGGCCGGGTTTTCGACTTTTATCGCCCTATGAGGAGAGCATCTCTTTTAAGCCTGACGCCCGCGCTGTCACAGGCGGCGTGTGTCGTCGGCGGGTTCGGCGGCGGGGGCGGGTCTTACTTCCGGCCGGGCGGCGTGGTGAGCGTGGCGCCGCCGGCCCTACCCTTACTGCCCGTGAGGCGCCGCGCGTGACGCGGGGTTCCGGAGGGCGAGGGGCGCGAGGCCGCCGGCTGCGGGTGTCGCTGCTCTCGCTGCTGCTCGCGGCGCAGGCCGCGTGCGGGGGCTGGCGGCCTTGGGGCGGCGGCGGCCCGGCCGGGGTGCAGCGCTCGGCCCCGAGTTTCCGCCCCGGCTTCAACCTCTTCAGCCCGGAGCAGGACGTGGAGGTCGGCCGGCAGTCGGCGGCGCAGATAGCGCGCGAGGCGCCGCCGCTGGCCGACGCCGAAATCGCCGACTACGTGAGCCGGCTCGGCGCGCGGCTCGCGGCGCACGCGCCCGGCGAGAAGTTCCCATACCAGTTCAGGGTCGTCGCCTCGCGCGAGGTCAACGCCTTCGCCCTGCCGGGCGGCTTCATCTTCGTCAACGCCGGCACGCTCGCCGCCGCCCGCAACGAGGGCGAGCTGGCCGGAGTCGTCGCGCACGAAATCATGCACGTCGCGCTGCGCCACGGCACCAGCCAGGCGTCGAAGGCTTACGTCGCCCGGCGCGGGCTCGGCGTCCTGCGCTCGGTCGTCGGCGACGGCGAAGACATCGGCGGCGTGATTGACACGGTCGGCGGGGCCGGCGCCAACATGCTCTTTCTCAAGTTCGGGCGGACGGCCGAGCGCCAGTCCGACATCGGCGGCGCGCAGTTGATGGCCGCCGCCGGCTACGACCCGCGCGACATGGCCGGCTTCTTCGAGACGCTCGCGGGCGCGGGCGGCCGGCGCGTCCCGGAGTTCCTGAGCGACCACCCGGACCCGGGCAACCGCGTCGCCTCTATAAACGAGGTCATTCCGAGTCTCAAGGTGTCGCCCCGGCCGACGCGCGACACGCCCGAGTTCGAGCGCGTAAAGGCCCGCCTCACGGGGCGGCGGCTGCCCGCCTCGGCCGAGCCGGAGCGCAGAGGCCCGCGCGAGCCCGAAGACGTAGAGCCCGCCGCGCGCCCGGCGCGGCCCGACGGGGAGGCGGCCGAGGCGCGCGCCCCCGACGGCTCGTTCGCCTTCGCCTACTCGCGTAACTGGGAGGCGCTTCGGGTGAGCGAAACGGAATACATCTTCGCGCCCGAGGGCGCCTACGGGCGGCGCGACGGTGCGGCCTATGTCACGCACGGCGTCTTCGTCGGGACGGTCGGCGTCGAAGGTGGCGACCTCGAAGCCGCCACCGACGCCTTCCTGCGACAGCAGCTCGCGGCCAATCCCGACTTTCAGGCGCAGGGCGCTCCGCGGCGCGTCGGCCTCGCGGGGCGCGAGGCGTTCGCCGTGGTCGTCGCCGGCCCCTCGCCGGTCACCGGGAAGCTGGAGGTCAACCTCGTCCACACGGCCTTCACCTCCGACGGGCGACTGTTCTACCTGATAGCCGTGGCGCCGGAGGAGGAGTTCGAGAGCTATCGCCCGTCCTTCGAAGGCGTCCTGCGGAGCCTGCGGCTCGGCTGACGGCTTCGCGGCCGAAGCGGGGGCCGCGCCCCTCGGTCTTCGACGTGCTGACCGCCCCGCCGGCTCTGGCGCCTCTTCGCGCCGGCGCGTGGTCAGGGGCGGCGGACTGATTAACAACGGACGCTCGCCCGCACACGTCCGCCACTGCTCCCCGCGGAGGCGGCCGCGCATCACGCCGGGGCGGCGCCCCCGGACGAACATCGAAGACAGAGAAGCGGACTCCCACTCCGGCCGCGTCCGCCCCGGGCTACTCGTTCCGAGACTTCACCATCCAGACGACGTGTCCCCCGGCGTCTTTCCCGACGTAGGCGACGAAGAGTTGTCCGGCGGCTTCGGCGGCCGCGGGCAGCCCCCCGCCCTCCACGACGGGGGCCGTCGTGACGCGGCCTGCGCCGTCGAGCCGCGCACGCATCGCGGAGGGCGACGTCCCCGTGTCAGCCTCCCACACGGCGGTCAGGGCGCCGCCTTCCCCCTTCAACACCGCCGGCGTGCCGTGGCCGCCCGTCTCAGACAAGACCCGCCTGGGGGAGAAGGCGCGCCCGCCGTCGCGCGACTCGGACCAGTAAAGGCCGGGCTTGCCGGCCTCGCCCGCCGTGTACCAGAGCACGCGCACGGAACCGTCGGTTCCTGCGGCGAGCGCCGGGCCGGAGACGGGACAGCCCTGTATCTCCCAGCGGTCGTCACTCACGACCGACGGGCGCTCGAAGGTCTGCCCCCCGTCGGCCGAGGCGGCGACCGCGATGTGCCGGAAGTTACCGGGCAGCACCTGGCGCCATCCCACGTAGACGCGCCCGTCCCCGCCGACGGCGAGGGAGGTCTTGCAGCACGGGCAGACCTCGTCCGCCAACTTCCGGTTCGCAGAGAAGGTGCGCCCGCCGTCCGCCGACGAGGCGAAGTAGACGAAGCGGTTGCTCTCCGTGTGCATGTGCGAAGGGGCCTTCGAGGGGTCGGCCTCCTTCGGCCTGATGTCGCGCTCGTCGAGCCAGGCCAGGTAGACGCGCCCGTCGCGCGCGACGGCCAGCGAGTGCATCCCGTGGACGCCCGGCTTCGCGTCGTCGTTGACCTTCGACGGCGGCCCGAAGCTGCGCCCGCCGTCGAGCGACGCCGAAAGGTAGAGCGTGCTGGAGCGCGGCGCGCGCCCGTCGCGCGCCGTCCACCCGACGTAGACCGCGCCGTCGCGGGCGACGGCCAGCGTCGGCGGGTCGCCGTGCCACGCCGTCGCCACGCCCGCGTCCGGGTTGACGCGCACGGGCGGGCCGAGCGGCATCTCCCCGCCGCCGAAGCGCGCCAGCCACACGTCGGCCTCCTTGCCGCGGTGCTCGACCCACGTCACGTAGACCGTGCCGTCGGCGCCGGCCGCGACGGCGGGCTCCGCCGCCTCGGTCTTCTCCGCGGAGACGCGCACGGCCGAAGCGGCGCGCGCCTTTGCGTCCCCCGGCGCCGCCTCGGCCGCGGCGGCCCCCTGCCCCTCGCCCCGCGTGGCGGCCGGCGCGCAGCCCGCCGTCAACGCCAGCGCGGCGCAGAGCGCGGCGCACGCCGCGAGCGTCGCCGCCCTCACGCCCACGGGCGTCGCCGCCCTCGCGCTCAAGACCTTTTCTTTCCGCATACGAGCTTCCTTCTCACCAAACGAGATTAGAAGTTGAGCCTGAACCCGAACTGCGCCTGTCTCGGGTCGAAGGCGGCAGTCGGCTGTCCGAAGGTGGCGGGCGGCCGCGCGCCCGTCCCGAAGTTGTTGTTCGGCACGCTGTAGTTCGCGCGGTTGAGGAGGTTGAAGCCCTCGGCTATCAGCTCCAGGTTGAGCCTCTCGGTCACGCGGAAGCGGCGCGCGAGGCGCAGGTCGAGCGAGGCGAAGTCGAAGCCGCGCCCGGTGTTGCGCCCGAGCCCGGCCGGGCGGTCGTTGTTGTTCGAGTCGCCGTTGAGGTCGCTGCCAGCCAGCACGTTGAAGGGCAGGCGCGAGGCGTAGGTGAAGATGTAGCTGACCTGAAAGCCGCCGAGCGCCTTGCGCGCGAAGCCGTTCTCGACGCCGGCCGGCATGTCCAGAGTCCCGCTCAACGTCAGGCGGTGGCGCTGGTCGTTGTCGGACAGCGCCTTCTCGGCGCGCAGGTTGGAGTTGTCCTGCGGCGTCGAGAAGAAGAAGTTGCCCGAGTCGTCAATCGCCTTCGAGAGCGTGTAGGAGACACGCGCGGTCGCCCAGCGCCCCTGCCGCTTGTTGAAGGAGACGACCATCCCGTCGTAGTAAGAATTGCCCGAGCCCTCGAAGCGCGAGACGTTGCCGAAGTTGGGGTCGGGCCGGCAGAGGTTCGCGTCCACCGAGGCGGCGCAGCGCGGCGCGTTGACGTTCCTTGAGAGGATGATGTGCGTCCCGCGCAGGTGGACGTAGCCGACCGAGACGGACGAGTCCCACGGCAGCTCGCGCTCGATTTGCAGGTTCGCCTGCCGGCTCGAACTGTTCTCGATGTCGGGCGCGACGCGCGTGACGCTCGGCTTCGTCGTCAGCACGGACGGCTGCGCGGCGAGGACGTTGGGGAAGACGGGCGCGCCGGGGCTCGTGCGCGAGAGGATGGCGACGACGTACTTCGAGCCGTCGCGCTGAAGGGCGTTCGAGGTGGCGCGCGTCGGTATCCGGTCGTAGTAGAGGCCGAAGCCGCCGCGGATGACCGTCTTCTCGTTCGGCGAGTAGGCGAAGCCGAAGCGCGGCGCGACGTTGTCCGCGTCCGTCTCGACGGGGTCGGGCAGGTATTGCAGGTCGTAGCGCAGCCCGAAGTTGAGCGTCAGGTCGCGCCGCGCCCTCCACTCGTCGCGCGCGAACACGCCGACGTTCGGGTTCTTCTGCGCCTGCGACGGCGCGCCGAACGCCTGCTGGAACTGGCTGTAACTGCCGCTCAGGAAGTTCGCCAGGCTCGTGAAAGTGTAGACGCCCTGCAACGCGCCGGGGAAGACGATGTTCAGGTCGTTGTAGAGGTATTCGCCGCCGAACTTGAGCGAGTGGTTCCCGCGCAGCACGCTGAAGTTGTCCGTCAACTGGTAGAGGTCCACGTCCCTGCGGGTCGGCGAGCTCGTCGCCGTGCCGAAGCTGGCCACGCCGGAGATGTTGACGGCCGGCCCCGTCTGGTCAATCGCGGGCGCGCCGAGGCGGCTGCGCCTGAACTGGAAGCGCAGCTCGTTGAGCGAGCTGGGGGCGACGGCGGTGATGTTCTGGAGGTTGACCGTGTGGTCCTGGTTGTCGAGGTTCGTCCCGCGGCTGACGGCGTTCAGGCCGCCGACGGTGCGCGCGTTGACCGCGCCGATGTCGTAGAAGTTATAGGTGGCGGTGAAGGCGTTCCTCCCGTCGAGCTGGTGGTCGAGGCGCGCGAACAGGTTCGTCGTGTCGTAGCCGCCGGGCACGAGCCCCGTCTGGACGAGCGGCCCGCGGTGGCCGACCGCCCGCAGGCGGTTGTTGATGGCCGCCACGCTGGCCGGCGCGATGGTGATGACGTTCGAGTCGTTGCGCCGCGTCTGCTCGACGTTGCCGAAGAAGAAGGTGCGGCTCCTGATGATGGGCGCGCCGAAGCTGCCGCCGTACTGCGTCTGCGTCAGCGGGTCTTTCGCCGGCGCGAGCGGGTTGCGCGCGTCGAGCCGCTGGTTGCGCAGGAAGCCGTAAGCCTTGCCGTGCGGGTCGTTGGTGCCCGACTGCGTGACGATGTTGACGAAGCCGCCCGAGGCGCGCCCGAACTCGGCGACCGCGCCGCTGGTGACGACCTGAAATTCGCGTATCACCTCCTGGCTGTAGTAGGTGCCGGCCAGCTCTACCGAGTCGTCGTTGGCGCTCGCGCCGTCCACGATGAAACTGTTGGCGAGGTTGCGCTGCCCGGCGATGGAGATGCCCGTCCCCGGCACGGCCGACGTCTCGGCGAAGCGCTGGACGCCGCCCGTGTTGGTGCGCGAGACGCCGGGCAGCAGCAGCGCGAGGTCGAGGAAGTTCCTGCCGTTCAGCGGCAGGCGTTCGACGTCCTTCGGCAGAACCGTCTCGGCCAACTGCGTGCGCCCCGTCTCGATTGCGGGCGCGCTCCCCGAGTTGACCTGAACGTCCTCGGAGACGCCGGCCACCGACAGCGCGAGCGGCGCGTCGAGCGCCTGCCCGACCGTCAGCGTGAGCCGCCTCGTCAGCGTGGCGAAGCCGGGCTTCTCGGCCTTCAACTCGTAAGCGCCGACCGGCAGGTACGAGAAGCGGTAGCGCCCCTCGTCGTCGGTCGTGAGCGACTTGCTCTGGTTAGTCTCCGTGTTGGTGGCGACGACCGTGACGCCGGGCAGCGCCGCGCCGTTCGCGTCCTCGACTCTCCCGCCGAGCGTGGCGGAGGTCACGGTCTGCTGCGCGAGCGCCGACGGCGCGCCCGCGCTCAAAATCATTGCCGCGCACAGCGCGACCACGCGCAGGGCCGACGCCGCGGCCCCGCTTCTACTGGGGGTTTTCATCGCAATCTCTCCGGGGTGGGCTCCCCGCCACCACGACGCGGGACGGCGGCCGTGGCAGGCCGCGCGCGCCGAAGTGGCCGCCGCCGAGGACGCCTCAGCCTGCGCGGCGCGCGCGGCCGGCGGCCCGCAGGGGCGGGCGCGCCTTCCGCCGCATACACCTCGGCGCGGAGAAAGTCCTCGATAATTAAGACGTGCGGCTGTGGGGGCCGGCCGGAGGGGCGCGTGGCGGGTGGCTACGGAGTTGCGCGGACGTGGCCTTGAGTCGGCCGGGGGTGGCGCGCCTGTGTGGCTCGACGGTGGGCGGCCGCGGGCGGAGGCCGTCCGTCAGCGCCGCCGCCTGTTTCGGACGCCGCAGGCCGGCGAAAGAGACCGCGACGGCGCCGCAGCAATCCGACGGGCAGGGCTTGCCGAGCGAGGCGACTCCGACGGCCGGTCGCTGCTCACCCGGAGTGTTTCGCCGCGAAACACTCCGGCCGTGTTCGTGTTCTACTTCTGCCCGAGCCCGCTCGTGGGAAGGCTCCTGCTCGAAGTAGTCCCGGGGCGCGGGAGCCGGCGTTCTGACGGCCGCCCGAAGGGCGCGTTCGGCCCCGCACACAGGGTCGTGCTGAACGCGCCCGGCCGGCTTCTGTGGCTCCCCGAAGCGCATGGGGCACGAGTCGCCGTGGCACTCGCCGGCCGCGCCCTTCACGCCGCGGCAGCACGCCATCAAGCCCTGCGGGTTCATGACGGCTTCGGCCGGGAGCGCCCCCGACAGGACGCAGCACAGCAGCGCCGCCGCCAGGAACGGCCTGACGATGGCTGGGCACGTCTTGAGGGCTGCTTGCCGGGTGCGCCGCAAAGGTGGAGCCTCCTCGGGGTGCTAAAGGCCGTGCGGGCGGAGCGCAAGTTGTAATCCGCACATTCAAGAGCAGCAAGATGTATACCGCGAGGGACGATGTATCCTGCTGACAGTGGGAAGCGTGGAGCAATGTATTTACAGAATTAACGAAAGCAGCCGCGCCTTGCGGGGTGACGCCCCGGCCCGGATAAGCGTTGAGCGGCCGGCGCCCTGTCGGGGCTCGTGTGAATGGGCGAAGGCTCCGCGGCCCCGCCTGTTTCGGGGCCGCCCGCGCTCCCTGCTAAATGTCACCGGCTGGTTTTCGTCTCGGGGTAAGCGGAGCCGGCGGCGAGGCGTGTCAGACTTAAATCCGCGACCGCTAATTCCCTTGGGTGGGCACTATGATGGAGGCGTCTTCAGAAGACTGTCAGCCAACTGACAAAGGAAGAAAATACCTTGAGCGCGTAGCCGATTCACGCGCCGCGAGCCGCCCGGGCCCGTAGCGCGTGATGTCACCCCTCGCGGCTCCGGCGCGTGCGCCCTTTCGGGGCCGTATTATTCGGAGCCGCCGACGCTGCTGTCGCTTAAAACTACCGCCGCCGGCCCGCGCCGCGCGGCCGCTTCATCCGGCCCGACACCCCTTCGCGCCGACCACGCGCGGAAGCGCCGCCAGGCGAGCGCGAGGCCGCTCCAGACGAGCAGCACCGCCGCGGCCGACGCGAGCGCGGCGATTGTCTGCCCGAAGAGGCCGGCGACCTCGCCCGTGTGCGCGAACCGCAGCAGCGAGCGGAGGCGGCGGCCCGGCGACTGGCTCGCGAACGGCTCCCAGCGCACGACCTCGCCCGTCCGCCTGTCCAGCGTGAGCTGCGCGCGCTTCTGGGGCTGGCCGCCGTCGCCCCGGTCGAGCGTAAACGTCACGGTAGGCTCCGAGGGCGCGGGGATGCGCATGCTGATGCTCTGCCAGTCGCTCATCCGCCGCCCCGCGCTCGCCCACAGTTGTTCGGCGTCGCCCGCCGCGGGCCCGGCGGGGCGGCCCGCGTCAACGCCGCCCGCGGCCCCGCCCTGCGCCGGCGCGACATTCCCGCCGGGCTGGCCGGGGGCGCCGCCGCGCGCCGCGGGCGGCGTCTCGCCCACTACGCGGTAGACCAGCGCGCCCGCCCAGTTGTAAGAGATGACGACCCCGGACAACACGACGACGAAGAGCGGCAGCGCCGACCAGAAGCCGGCCACGTTGTGCCAGTTGAAGTCGCGCGCCCTCCCCCCGAGCCCGCGCCGGAACCACGTCACGCCCCTCAGCGACTTGCGCGTCCAGTTGCGCGGCCACCAGAGGTAGAAACCGCTGACGACCAGAAAGAGGAAGGCGAGGTTACACGCGCCCGTGACGGCGCGCCCGACCGTGCGGCCCGCCCCCTCGCCCGACGCGCCGAGCCAGCGGTGCCAGTCCGTGACGACGCGGAAGAATCTCCTGACAGCCCGCGACCCCTCGCCGAGCACTTCGCCCGTGTAGGGGTTGACGTAGACGACGCCCTCGCGCCCGAAGCCGACCTCGGCCGGCGCGGACGGGTCGGCGCGCACCGTGAAGGCGGAAGGCGAGCCGGGGCGCGCCTCGCGGACGCCGGCGAGCAGCGCCTCGACCGGCAGGCGGGACGCGCCCGGCGCGGGCGGCGCGGCGCGGTAGCCGCGCGTGTCGGCCCACGCCGTGAGCTGCCGCTCGTAGGCCAGGAGGACGCCCGTCACGGACATGACGAGGACGACGACGCCCGCGAAGACGCCGGCCGCCAGGTGGCACCAGAAGATAACTTTACGAAAGAGCCTCATGAATAACAGTTCCCGGAAAGATGGCGGCCCGCGCCGCCCGCGCGCCGCGACGAACGCCCGCGCGGCGTCGAAGGCGCGCCCCCGGCGTGTGAGACGGGTTTACGGGTCACGCCTCACACTTCCGTCCAGCGGCGCAGCAGGTTGTGGTAAACGTTCGTGAGCTGCACGGCCGAAGGGTGTTCGGGGGCGTCGTGGACGAGACGCTGGATGGCCGTGTCGAGGTCGAAGAGGAGCGCGCGCTCGCCGTCGTCGCGCACCATGCTCTGCACCCAGAAGAAGGAGGCGAGGCGCGCCCCGCGCGTCACGGGGTTGACGCGGTGCAGGCTGCTCGCCGGGTAGAGAATCAAGTCCCCCGCCGGGAGCTTCACGCCGTGCACCCCGTACGTGTCCTCGACCAGCAGTTCGCCGCCGTCGTACTCCTCGGGCGCGGCGAGGAAGAGCGTGACCGAGAGGTCCGTGCGGACGCGGTGCGGGGTTCCCGTCACCTGCCGGACGGCGTTGTCAACGTGGCTGCCGAAAGACTGCCCGCCCTCGTAGCGGTTGAAGAGCGGCGGGAAGACCTTCGACGGCAGCGCCGCCGCCATGAAGAGCGGGTTGCGCTCCAGCGCGCCGAGGATGAGGTCGCCCAGCTCGCGCGCCACGGGGTGGCCCTCCGCGACCTGCGCGTTGTCCTTCGCCCGCGCCGACTGGTGGCCGGCCGTGACGCGCCCGTCAACCCACTCCGCCCCTTCGAGCGCGCGCCGGCAGTGCGCGACCTGCTCGGCGGTCAGCACCTCGGGGATGTGTAAAAGCATCTTCGGCCCGCCAAGCCCCGTCAGAAGTTGAAGCTCGTGCTGACCGTCGCCGTCCGCGCCGCGCCGGGGACGAGGTGCCCGCCGCCGATGCGGTCGAAGTAGTACTCGTCGGTCAGGTTGTTGACGTTGAGCCGCAGCTCGACGTGGCGCGAGAGCGGGTACGAGGCCATCAGGTCGAGCAGCCAGTAGCCTTCGACCTGCCGCGTGTTGGTGTTGTTGCCGAAGCGGCGGCCGACGAAGCGGGCGCCGCCGCCCAGCTCCAGCTTCCACGGCGTGTCGTAGGTCGTCCAAAGGCTGAAGGAGTTGCGCGGGGTGTTGAGAATCTCCCGGCCCACCTCGGCCGCGGTGTTCGACCTGACTATCTCGCTGTCGAGGAAGGTGTAGCCGGCGAAGAGCTGCCAGCCGCGCGCGACGCGCCCCGACGCGCTCAGCTCCACGCCGTCCACGCGCTGGCGCCCGTCGAGCACCTGCGGCGGCTCGCCCGGCAGCCCCGGCGTGCGCGCGTTCGTCTTCTCGACGCGGAAGACCGCGCCCGCCAGCAGCAGCCGGCTCCCGAACATCTCCCACTTGCTGCCCGCCTCGAACGTGTAGGTCTTCTCGGGGTCGATGGCGGTGTTGGCCGTCCCGTAGGAGAGCCCTTCGAGCGAAGGGCTGAGCGACGTGCCGTAGGCGGCGTAGACGCTCCCCTCCTCGCGCGGCTTGAAGACCGCGCCCGCGCGGAAGCTGAACATGCGGTCGACGCGCGACACGGGCGCGCCGGGCGCGAACACGCCCGCCGCGCTGGTCGTCCCGACGGGGACGCCCGCGGCGTCGAAGCGGTCCCAGCGCAGCCCGCCGTTGAACTCCCACTTCTTGCCGACGCGCGCCGTGTCGAAGGCGTAGAGCGCCTGCGAGTCGGCCGTGATGTCGCCGGCGAAGGGGTTGAGCGTAATCGCGCCCGTGTACGCGTCCCCCGCGTTCGGGTTGAGCAGGGTGGTCTGCGCGTTCGGGGCGGTGCGCAGCCGGCGGACGTTGCGCTCGCGCGTGAGCGCGAGCCCGGCGACGAGCGTGTGGCCGACCTTGCCCGTGTCGAAGGCGGCGCGCAGGTCGGCCTGGTTGTCCCAGATGTCGTCCTCGGTCAGCCACGAGCGCATCTCGCGGTTGATGACGGTCGAGTCGTTGGAGGCGAAGCGCGGCGGCGTCGCCATCGAGTCGCGCGTCGAGCGCCCGTAGCGGAGCTGGTTGCTGAGCCTCAGGTTGTCGTTGAACTCGCGGTCGAGCCTGAAGGTCGCGAGGTCCGAGCGCAGCTTCTCGCGGTCGCGCTCGCGGAAGCCGTAGAAGGTCCCGCGCGGGACCGGCGCCGGGCGGTCGCGGTGCGCCGCGAGCGCGTTGTTGGTCGCGGGCACCCAGGGGATGCCGTAGTCCGAGAGGTTGTCCTGTTCGAGGTGGAAGTAGCTGAGCGTGACGCGCGTCCGTGGGTCGGGGCTGAAGGCGAGTGACGGCGCCGCGCCCCAGCGCTCCTCCTCCGACACGTCGCGCCCGGCCACGCCGGAGTCGTGCGACAGCAGGTTGAGGCGGAAGGCCGTGCTCTCGCCGAGTCCGAGCCGCCCGAGCGGCGCGTTCAGGTCGGCCGTGCCGCGCTTCATCCCGGCGTTGCCGAGGACGAGCGTGCCGCCGTAGGAGGGCGTCGGCCCCGGGGACTTGCTCGTCAGGTTGATGGCGCCGCCCGCGGAGCCGCGCCCCGTGTAGGCCGAGCCCGGCCCCTTGACCACCTCGACCTGTTCGAGGTTGAAGGGGTCGCGCGACTGCGGCCCGAGGTCGCGCACGCCGTCCACGAAGATGTCGTTGCGCGCGCTGAAGCCCCGCAGCGTCAGGTTGTCGCCGGCCGGCGCGCCGCCCTCGCCGGCCGTCATGGTCAGGCCGGGGACGTTGCGCAGCACGTCGCGCAGGGTCGTCGCGCCCTGCTTCACGATGACGTCTTGCGGGATGACGGTGATCGTCTGCGGGATGTCGCGCAGCGGCTCGGAGTACTTGGGCGAGGACAGCGGTGACGTCCGCCCGACCACCTCGACCGACTCGGGCGCCGCCTGTATCTCAAGCGTCAAGGTGTCGGGCGCGGAGCGGCGGTAGGTGACGCCCGTGCCGGCGAGGATTTGCGCGAGCGCCTGCTCGGCCGTGTGCGCGCCGGAGACGCCCGGGGACGCGAGCCCGCGCATCGACTCGTTCGTGATGATTACCCTCAGCCCGGTCAATCGCTGGAAGGCGTTGAGGGCCGTCTCCAGCGTCCCCGCGGGTATGTCGAAAGGCAGAACCCGCGCACGGTCCCTGGTCTGCGCGGAGGCGACCGGCGCGTCCGCGCGGCGCGCGTAGCCGACGCAGACGGCCCGGCTGTTCCCGACCGTGAAGGCCAACAGCGCGCCCATCGCGCCGACTTTTAGCACCCAACACCGCTGCCTGCGTTTACGCCTCTCCCGGCCCTTCTGCGCGTGCATACACACTCTCCTCTCGACACCTTCCTGAAGACATGACGCCGGCCCCGGGCCGCGTATCACATACCCGACGCGCGGGCGACGGAGGTACGAATCTCGCTGCCTGGAATCTGCGAACGGCCCCCGGGGTCCTGCCGGAACGGGTCGGCGGCGCGCCCCCGTGTCGCGGCCGCGACCGGCGGAGGTTGTAGGGCAGACAATTGAGCGTTAAACGGAAGGGGTGCTAGGATAGAAACTGCACGCCATCCTTAAGCTCTCACAGGGCGAAGCGAATCGGTCGTGCGCCGAGGCTCCCGGCGTAGCCGCGCCGGGAGCCTCACTCTCATTAATGCCTTCGACGCGAACGTCTGAAATTGAATATCGTTTTCAACAAGCGCGCACTATATCATAAAGTCGGATGATGTCAAATAATCCGTCGCCGGCGTCGAGGAATCACTTCGCGGCGGGAGCGGGACTCCGCTGACTTTCGTCGGGCGGCGGCGGCGGGCTCGGGCTCTTCCTGGCCTACTGGCTGATGCTCGTCCTGGTGCGGGTCGCGCCGTCGGACATCCCGCGCATGGACGAGGTCTACATCAGCGTCCCGGCGCTTCTCTTCACCGCCCTCGTCACCCTCCTGACGACCTTCCTCTTCGGCCTCGTCCCGGCGCTCATCGTCTCGCGGACGAGCCTCAACGAGTCGCTGAGGGAGGGCGGCGTCAAAGTCTCGGGCGAGCGGCGCGGGAACAGGCTCCGACAGGGGTTGATTATCGCGGAGGTGGCCGTGACGGTCGTGCTCCTCGTCGGCGCGGGGCTGCTCTTCCGGAGCTTCGTGCTGCTCCGGCAGGACAGGCTGGGCTTCGACCCGCAGAACGTGCTCACGATGCAGTTGTCGCTCAACGGGGCGAAGTACGCGCAGCCCGACAAGCGGCGCGAATTTTACGCGCTCCTGCTGGAGCAGCTCAGGGCGCAGCCCGGGGTGTCGGCCGCCGGCGCGGTGCTGATTCGCCCGCTCGAAGGCCCCATCGGGTGGGACATGCCCTACATGACCGAAGGCCAGTCGGCCGACGACGCGAAGAGGAACCCCGTCCCGAACTACGAGGTCGTGACGCCCCAGTATTTCCGCGCGATGGGCATCCCCCTGCTCGCGGGGCGCGACTTCACAGAGCAGGACGGGGCCGAGGCGCCGCAGGTCGTCGTCGTCAGCCGGGCGATGGCGCGCAGGGTCTTCCCCGCGGGGGTTGACCCTCTGGGCCGGCGTCTCAAGTTAGACCCCTCGGACCCGGAGGAGCCATGGCGCACAGTCGTCGGCGTCGCCGGCGACGCGCGCTACCGTTCGCTCGGCGACCAGCGGCCCGACATCTACGTGCCCTACCGGCAGTCCAACGCCCCCAGCAGGTATCTGGCCATCCGCACGACCGGCGACCCGGAGGCGATGGCGCCCGTCGTGCGGCGTGTGTTGGCGGGGCTGGACGCCGAGCAGGCGTTGACGGGCGTAATGACCGGCGAGCAGCTCGTCGCGCGCGCCATCGGGCGCCCGCGGTTCAACATGCTGCTGCTCAACGCGCTGGCGCTCGTCGGGGTGACGCTGGCGCTCATCGGCATCTACGGCGTCGTCTCCTACATGTTCACGCAGCGCACGCGCGAGATAGGCATCCGCATCGCCCTCGGGGCGCAGACGCGCGACGTGCTGAAGCTGATTGTCGCGCAGGGGATGAGGCTGGTGCTGTTGGGCATCGGCGCGGGTCTGGTTGTCGCCCTGGCGTTCGCCGTCGCCTTCGCCGGCCCGATAGCGGGACTGCTCTACAACACGAGCACGACCGACCCGCTCATCTTCGTCGGGGTGGCGCTGCTGCTGGCCGTCGTGGCGCTGCTGGCGTGCCTCGTCCCGACGCGCAGGGTGGCGAAGCTGGACCCGGTGGCCGTCTTACACTACGAGTAGTCGTCCGGACGGTATGGGTAAGTTCGGCGGGCGGCGCCCGCGCCGGGGCGTGTGTCGCAGCGCGCGCTTCCGTCAGCGGCCGGCGTCTACGACTTGTGACGCGATGCGCTCCACGTCGAGGTCATATGTCCCGCGGAAGTTCGCCTCGTCGTAGTTCGCCAAAGCCTGACGAAACATCCGGTCGCGGCTCTCCCAGCGGTCTGCGACGGGGTAGTTGCTGACGCGCGCGTGGTCGTCGTGTGAGAGGTGTACGGCGTGGCCGTGGACGACCCTTTCGAGTCCGGCCCCGAGCGTCAGGCGAGAGATCATGTCCTGGTCTTCCCACCCCCAGCCGTGCAGCTTCGAGTTGTACCCGTTGACGGAGAGAAAGTCGGCGCGGCGCGCCATCAGGAGGCCGGGCGCCTGCCGGCTGCCGTCGTTGGCGTCCTCCTCGTTGTCAACGATGCTCAGCCGCCGCCCGTCAGCCGTGACGATGAGGAGTTCGTAGCCGAAGCGGACGATGTGTTTGCCCCCGCGCGAATTGGTCTGAGACTCACGCACCCCGGCCAGCGTCCCGAAAGTCCCGGGGCGCGTCGTGAGTAGCCCGGCGAGGTGTTTGACGTCGCCCGGCTCAAGCACGATGTCACAGTCGCAGAAGAACAGGAGCGCGCCCGTCGTGTGGGCCGCGCCCAGGTTCTGCGCGCAAGACTTGTTGAAGTATTCCTGCCCGCGGACTTCGACGACCCTGACCTCGGGGGCCCGTTCGCCCAACTGCGCGCGCAGCATCTCGGGCGACCCGCCGAAATTGACGACCGTCACGTCGCCGTCAACTTCGCGGGCCGTGGCCAAAAGACCCGGGAGCGCCCCGCCGAGTTCCGCGCGGTCGCGCCACGAGACTACGATGGAGAGAGACTGATGACCCATGGCGATGTTGCGCGGCGGCCGCATTTCGGGATGCGTGCGGCGGCCGCGAGCGCCGTCTGTGGAGCCGCGGGCGGGCCGGCCGGGGCTTCGGCGGCCGGGCCCGCTCAGGACAGAAACACCTTCGACGCGGCGGCCGGCGCCGCGCCCTCGACGGCCGCGAGGACGCTGCGGGCGAGTTGGCGCGGCGCCAGCCCGTGCGCCTCCAGCAACTCTTCGTCGCCGCCGGAGCGGCCCGGCCAGTCGTCGGGCCACCCCAGGGGGATGATTCTGGCCGACGGGTTGAGAGACTGTAGGAGACTCGCCAGCCCGCCGAAACGGTAATGGTCTTCGACGACGAAGACCATCTCACACTGCCCCAGCGCCTCTGCCAGCTCGGGCTGCGGGAGCGGGGAGACTTGGGGGCAGTGCAGGACGCCGACGCGCAGCCCGAGCCGCGCCAGGTGCTCCTGCGCCGCGGCCAGCGCGAGATGAGTCCCCAGGCCGGCGCCGCACAGCGCTATCGGCTGAGGCGCGGTGAGCCAGCGGCACGCAGAGGCTTCGCCCGGCAGCGGGTCGAGGGGGCGACGCGGCAGCCGCAGGTAGGCCGGGCCGTCGCTGTCGAGGATGCGTCGCATGGCGAGCTTGAGGTCGTTCTCGTCGCCCGGGGCCCAGACCTCCATCCCCGGCAGCGAGGCCATCAGCGCGATGTCGTTGAGCGCCGCGTGCGTCTTGCCGTTGCGCGCCGAGAGGCCGCCCGTGTGCGAGCCGACGAGCGTCACCGGCTGGCGGCTCTGGCTCAGGCAGACGCGAATCTGGTCGTAGGCCCTGTAGCAGAGGAAGGCCCCGAACGAAAAGACCCAGGGCCGCAGCCCGCAGCTCGCCATCCCGGCCGCGACCGACACCATGCACTGCTCGGCGATGCCCGCCATGACGAAGCGCTCCGGGTGCCGCGTCGCAAAGTGTATGGCCCCGTCCGAATCCGCCAAATCGCCGTCCAGCACGTAAACCCGCGGGTCTTCGCGGGCCAACTCGCTCAGGTATTGCCCGCAGTGGTCTGCCAAGCGCAATGTCATTCTCTACCCCGCACAAGCTCCCGATGTTCTTCTTCGGTGACGGTCGTGCAATGAAAGCGGATGGGGTCGGCCTCTATCAGCGGGTAACCCTTCCCCTTGACCGTGCGCGCCACCACGAGCGAGGGCCGGCCTTCGGTCGTGGCCGCGTCCTCGAAGACGGCGGCCAGCGCCTCGTGGTCGTGCCCGTCCGCCTCCAGCACGCGCCAGCCGAAGGCGCGCCACTTGTCAGAGAGTTCTTCCAGGGGCCGCCCGTTCAACTCCGGCGCGTGGCCCCAGCCCCACTCCTGAAACTCGTTGGCGTCTATGACGGCGTGCAGGCGCTCGACGCGGTAACGCGCCGCCAGCATCGCCGCCTCCCAGACCTGCCCCTCCTGGCACTCGCCGTCGCCGAGCACGACCCACGTGCGCCGCTCGGTCCCGCGCAGGGCCAGCGCCATGCCGAGCCCGACGGACAGGCCCTGCCCCAAAGACCCGGTCGAGAAGTCTACGCCTTCGAGCACGGTCATGTCGGGGTGCCCCTCCAGGGGCGAGCCCATCTGCCCGTAGGACGAGAGCGGGTGGTCGAAGAACCCGAGCCGGCGGAGCACCGCATAGAGGGCTATCGAGGAGTGACCCTTCGAGAGAATCAGGCGGTCGCGGTCGGGGCGCCGCGGGTCGTCGGGGAAGGTTCGCAGGACGCGCCGGTAGAGGGTCAGAAGCAGGTCGAGCACGCTCAGCGAGCCACCGTAGTGTCCGCCGCCGCTGGCGTAAAGCGCCTCGATAATGTCGCGCCGCAGTTCGGCCGCTTCCGCAGGCAGGGAGAGGTCAGGCGGCGCCTGGGCGCGAAATGCGGTCATGGCTTAACCTTTGATTACTGCGTCGGGGTGAAGCGTCAGCGGGCCGGCCGAGAATCGTTCTGACGAGGGCACAGGGCATCGCATGAAGTGGCACTGCCGTCAGGGTGAAAATGCTTGAAAATGTAAGGGTTCGGAGCGACGACGATAACGATTCCGCGACTTTTATACAGGAATGCGGTTTTAAAGACAAGCCTCGTTATCGGCCGAAATTCGCCCCCCGCCCGCACGCGCCCGAGCAGCTTGACACGTCCGTTCGCGCTGCTTTAAGTTGCAGCCCTGCCCCCCGAATCAATCAGAAGATAACCGGCCGCGGCCACGGCCGCCGGACGAGCTTGGGAAGCGATGGGCGGTTCAATTCTCATCATCGGCCTGGGGAATCTCGGGAAGCGAATCGCCGCCGGCCTGGCCGGCTGCGTCGAGGTGGACGAGCTGCTGCTGGCCGGCCGCGACGCGCGAGACGGGCCGCCGTTCGCCGCGCTGCTGGCCGCCTGCGGCGCGGCGCGCGTCCGCTTCGAGGAGCTTGACGCCGGCCGGCCCTCCTCCGTCGAGAGCCTGCTGCGGCGCGAGCGCCCCGACGTGGTCGTCCAGTGCGCCAGCCTGCTCTCGCCGTGGCATTTGGCCTCGCACCCGGGGCCCGTCTCCGACGCGCTCGGGTCGGCCGGGTTCGCCGCGCAGTTGCCCGCGCAGTTGCCGCTCATTCTCAACGTCATGCGGTCGGCGCGCGAGGTGGACTTCCGCGGGGCCGTAGTCAACTGCTCCTTCCCCGACCTGACGCACCCCGTGCTCGCGGGTCTGGGTCTGGCGCCGACCATCGGTACGGGGAACGTCTCGATGATACGCGCGCGCGTGTGCGCCGTACTCAGGGAGCGCGGCGCGGGCCGGCCGCCGGAGGCGCGCGTGCTGGCGCACCACGCGCACCTCACCCCGGTCATGCTTTCGGCGCCGCCGGCGGAGGGGCAGACGCGCCCCCGCGTCTACCTCGGCGCGGAGGGCGAGCGCGCGGACGAGTTGGCCTTCGCGGGGCCGCCGCTCCGCTCCGACCCGGGCCTCAACGCGCTGAGCGCCGCCAGCGCGTTGCCCGTGATTCGGGCGCTGCTGCCGGGCGCCGCGCCTTTGAGCACCTCGGCCCCCGGGCCTCTCGGGCTGCCGGGCGGCTACCCCGTCCGCATCGCCGACGGCCAGGTTCAGCTCGACCTGCCCGGCGCGCTGAGTCTCGAAGAGGCGCTGGAGTTCCAAAGACAGAGCGCCCGCCTCGACGGCGTCGAGACAATCGCCGGCGACGGGACGGTCTTTTTCACGGAGGCGGCGCGCGAGATTCTGCGCGGCCTTCATCCGGCGCTCGCCGAGCCCCTGCCCCCGTCCGAAGCCCTGAACCGCTTCAGCCTCCTGCGCTCGGTCTTAGTCCCTGACGGCGAGTAGACGAGGGCCGCGGCGCGCGGCCGAAGGGGCGGCGCGACGGCCGGTTTGACACTGCCGCTCGCGCTGCCTTAAAGTCCGGCTCGACGCGGCCCCAGCCTCCCTCGCCGGTTCCGCCCGCGGGGCAAACTCTTTCACGACAAGGTGATGCGCGATGTCCGGCGAGACGCCCCTCAAGACCAGTATTTTTGTCTTCTCCACCGCCTCGCGCCTCGTCAACAACCTGACGAACCGCTTTTACGAGTACGACCCCGAAGCCTTCGACCTGCTGAGGCGTCTTTCGAACGCGCCCGCCGATTTCGAGACGCTCACGTCCTCCAACCCCGACCCAGGATTCCGTTCGCTCCTCGAATACCTGATTCGAGAGCAGATGATTGTCCCGGCGTCACGTGACGAGACGCCGTGCTTCGTCCCGCACCGGGTGGACATCGAGACTTGCAGGCAGTGCAACGCCCGCTGCCGGTTCTGCCCGCAGAGCGTCTCGCCGAAGCCGCCCGAGGTCATGCCGCTCGAACTCTTCGGGCGCATCCTGTCCCGCCTGGACGGGGCCTCGCCTGAGTGGGTCGCGCTGAATCACTACGGCGAGCCGCTGCTCGACCCTCACTTCCGCGAGCGCGTCCGGATGCTGCGCGCGCGGGGCCTCCCGCTCTACCTCTTCACGAACGGGACGCTTTTGAAGGACGCGACCGTTGACTTTCTGTGCGAGGGCGGGCTCTACGAAGTCACGTTCAACTTCCCCTCGCTCGACCCCGGGGAGTGGGGCGACCTGATGCAGATGAAGGAGCGTTTCTACTGGAACGCGCGCCGCGGCGTCGAGCGCTTTCTCTCGCGGGGCGGCGGGGGCGGCCGCGGCGCCTCCATCTCCGTCAACGGCCGCACCGCCAACGCCGCGGAGAGGGTCGCGCGGCTGCGCGAGCACTTCTCGGCCTTCGGCCCGGTTCGCATCATCCGCGAGGACTCCAACTCGCGCGCCAGCGCGATTGAGAACCAGTTGGTCAGGATAGACGCGAGGAGCGCCGGCCGGCGCTACGGCGGCTGCGAGCGTTTCGTCGCGCACCTGCACGTCTCCTGGGAGGGCAAGGTCTACCTGTGCTGTCAGGACTACGAGCAGCGGACGGTGCTCGGCGACCTGCGCGAGTCCGACATCTCCTCCATCATGGCCTCCGACTTCGCGAGGCGGCTCCGCGCGGAGGTCTTCGGCCAGTCCGCGATGGCCGCCGGGCGTCTGTGCCTCAACTGCAACAAGCTGCGAACCGAGAGGTTCCCCCTCTAGTCAGCGGCGGGGCCGGGGGCGTCGCAGGCGGACGCCCCGCGGCGAGTCATATTCGCCCGTCGGCGGCCCCCTCGTCCGCGCCCTCCCCGTCCGCGGCCCCCTCGTCCGCCGACTCCCGCCCGCCGGAGCCGCCGAACAACCTTGCGAACAGGCCGTAGATGCGCTCCGACTCCTTCGCCAGAAGCGGCGCGGCGCTGGCGAGGATGAGCACGTAGAGCGCGGCGAACGGTTGCAGGATGGCCGCGAGCCCGCCGGCCAGCGCGAGGTTGGCGATGATGATGGAGAACTCCCCGCGCGCCAGCAGCGTGAACGAGGTGTTGAGCGAGGCGACCGGCGGGAGCCCCGCGCGCCGCCCGACGATCAGCCCCGCGACGACCACCCCGACGAGCGAGAGCACGACCGCGCCCGTCGCCAGCCACACCGCGCCGCCCAGACTGAACGGGTCAATTGAAAGGCCGAAGCTGAAGAAGAAGGCCGCGCCGAAGAAGTCTCGGAACGGCACGATGAGCCGCTCCATCCTCTCGCTGTGCTCCGTCTCGCCGAGGATGAGCCCGAGCAGCAGCGCGCCGATGGACTCCGCGACGTGGATGGTCTCGCCGAGCCCCGCCAGCAGGAAGAGCGAGGCGAAGACCACGACGACGAAGACCTCGTTCGAAGGGATGCGGAACAGACGGTTCAGCAGCGGCGTCGCCCAGCGCCCGACGACCATCAACCCGACGATGAAGCCGAGCGCGACGCCGCCCGACGTGAGCACGCCCGTGACGGAACTCGCGCCGCTCAGGACGACGCCCGAGATGAGCGACAGGTAGACGGCGAGGAAGACGTCCTCGAACATGGTGATGCCGAGTATCAGCTCGGTCTCCGGGTTGGCCGTGCGCCGGTAGTCGAACAGGACCTTGGCGACGATGGCGCTCGAAGAGATGGTCGTCACGCCCGCCATCACCAGCGTCTCGCGCAGGGGGAACCCCGCGAGGTAGGCGTAGAGCAGCCCGGCCGTGAAGTTGATGCCGACGTAGATGGTCCCCCCCATCAGGATGGAGCGCCCGGCCTCGATGAGGCGCGTGACGTTGGACTCGAGCCCGAGGTAGAAGAGCAGGAAGAGGACGCCGATGCGCCCCATGAAAGAGATGATGGAGCCGGTCTCGATGAAGCGGAAGTCGAAGACGCCGAACTGCGGCGCGTGCGGCCCGACCGCCATGCCGATGAGAATCAGGAACGGCACGTTCGACACGCCGAGCTTGTGTGCGACCGAGACGGCGAGCGCGATCAGCCCCAGCGCCAGCCCGACTTCGAGGATGATGTGATCCATCGGCTCACCCCGTCTCCCCCGTGGAGAGCAGCCGCTTGAGCGCGTTGATGGTGCGCCGGTCGCCCGCGGCGATGAGCGTCGCGCCCTCGTTGAGGACGGTGTCGGCCTCGGGGTTGGTGCGCTTCGTCTGGTCGGGCTCGATGATGGAGACGATGGAGGCGCCCGTGCGCGAGCGCGCCCCGAGTTCGCGGATGGTGCGCCCGGCGCAGGCCGCGCCCGGCTCGATGGTGAACCACTCCAGCACGAGGTCTTCGAGCACGACCTCCGCCATCGGGAGGCGGCGCGGCACGTAGGTCAGCCCGCCGATGATGCCGGCTATCTGCCGCGCCTCGCCGTCGGAGAGCCGCAGGACGGAGGCCGGGCGGTCGAACTTCTTGCGCGCGAAGTGATAAAGCTCGCGCGTGCCGTCGTCGTGGATGACGATGACGAGGCGGTCGCCGCTCGTCGTCTCGACCTGGAACTTGCGCCCGACGCCGGGCAGGAACGCTTCGCTGATGGTGGACATGACAGCAGACCCTTTCCGCGCCCCCGGCGTCAGGCCGGGCGCGCGCTTCGGCTGTTTGGTTTTGGCCGCGCCCCGCGCGGGGCGGCCGTCACGAGTCACGCCTCCCGGGACCCCGCGCGACCGCGCGGCCGTTCGGAGATGGAGCCCGTCGTCTCCACCTCGCCCGCGCGCTGGGCGGAAGTCTCCGCGTGGTCTTCGGCCCCGTGCGTCTCGGATTTGGCGATGTGCAGCGCCGAGCGGATGAGCGCGAGGTGCGTGAACGCCTGCGGGTAGTTGCCGAGGAGTTCGCCGCTCCCGGGGTCTATCTCCTCGGCGAAGAGCCCCGTGTCGCTGGCGTAACCGGCGACGCGCTCGAACAACTCGCGCGCCTCGTCGCGGCGCCCCTGGAGCGCGAGGTTGTCGGCCAGCCAGAAACTGCACATGGCGAAGGTCGCCTCGCCGCCCGGCAGCCCGTCCTCGTTCAGGTAGCGGTGGACGAGCCCGCCCGAGGTCAGGCGCTCGCGTATCCGCTCGACCGTCGAGCGCACGCGCGGGTCGGTCGCGGGCAGAAAGCCCGAGAGCGGGATAATCAACGCGCTCGCGTCGAGCGCCTTCTCGCCGAACGCCTGCGTGAAGGCGCCCACCTCGGCGTCGTAGCCCTGCCCCAGAATCGCCCGGCGGATTTCGTCCCGCGCCGAGGCCCAGCGGGCCGCCTCGCGGTCCGCCTCCAGCCTCCCGGCCAGCCGCGCGGCTCGGTCGAGCGCCACCCAGCACATCAGCTTGGAGTGCAGGAAGTGGCGCTTGCCGCCGCGCACCTCCCAGATGCCGTGGTCGGGCTCGCGCCAGCGCCTCACCGTCTCGTCGGCCATGAAGCTCAGCTCGTCGCGCCAGGCGGCGCGCACCGGACTGTCCGTCCGCTCGTGGTAGAGGTGCGCGGCGTCGAGCACCTCGCCGTAGACGTCGAGCTGCTTCTGGCCGAAGGCCGCGTTGCCGACCCGCACGGGGCGCGAGCCCCTGTAGCCCTCCAGGTGGTCGAGCGTCTGCTCGGGCAGCCGCGACCCGCCCTCGATGGTGTACATGATTTGCAGGCGGTGGTCGCGGCAGGTGATGCAGAGCTTGTCGAGCCAGCCGAAGAAGTCGGCCGCCTCCTCGTGGTAGCCGAGCAGTTGCAGCGCGTAGATGGTCAGCGCCGAGTCGCGGAGCCACGTGAAGCGGTAGTCCCAGTTGCGGACGCCGCCCAACTCCTCGGGCAGCGAGGTCGTCGGGGCGGCGACGAGCGCGCCCGTCGGCTCGAAGGTGAGCAGCTTGAGCGTCAGGGCGCTCCGGCGCACGAGGTCGCCGTAAGGCCCTTCGTAGCGGCAGTCGTTCCACCACCTCTCCCAGTACTTTGAAGTGCGCTCCAGTTGCTCCTCCCCGTCCGCCGGCGCCGGCCCGAGGGTCGCCGCCGCGGCGGCCGCGCCCGCGTGATAAGTGAGCGAGACCCACGCGCGCTCGCCCTGCGCGACGCGGAGGCGGCCGCGCGCCCCGCCCGAGTCGTCGAGCCTCAGCGCGGCCGGGCACGAGAGCACGAGGGCTTCGGCGCCCGAGCGCGCGACCGCGCCGCCCTCGCCCGCCGTCACCGCGGCCGGCGCGCGCGCGTAGTCGAAGGTCGGGCGGAAGCTGATTTCGATTTCGGCGTCGCCGCCGAGCCCTTCAACCAACCTCAGGATGCGTCGCCCGGACGCGATGTCTTCGCCCCTGCGCCCATCGCCCAGACGCTCGACGGGCATGAAGTCGGTCAGGCGCGCCCGCCCGCCTTCCGTCTCGAAGGTGGTGGCGACGACCGCGGTCGGCCCCAGGTAGGAGCGCTCGGCCCTGAAATCCTGTACGGGGCGGACCTGAAAGAAGCCGCCCTTCGCGGCGTCGAGCAGGCGGCAGAAGACGGCCGGGCTGTCGAAGTGCGGCCAGCAGCACCAGTCTATCGAGCCGTCCGTGGCGACGAGCGCCGCCGTGTGCGCGTCGCCTATCAGCGCGTAGTCGCGAATGGGGCGGTAGCCCCTCCCCTCGTCAGAACCCATGGCAGACCTCGCCCCGCGGGCGCGCGATGTGTTGGAAATCCTGCGCTGGATTATGACCCGTCCGGCTTCCAGTCTGAAACCCGCGGCGGGCGAATCCGTTAACCCGCGCCGGGGGCGGGCCGGGCAGGAGACGGCGGCGGGTTGAAAAGGGTGGCGGACAGATTCGGCCGCCGCCCCGGCTCAAAAGGCGTCGCGCAGGGTCGTTTCGACGCAGGCGTGTCCGGAGTGCGCCGCGGAGGGGCACGACGCCGACGCCGTCTACTGCAAATACTGCGCGGCTAAGCTGTAGGGGACGGGCCGCGTGGGGCCTCGCCCGCCGCCTTCTGCTATGATTCCCACACAACGTCAGACCGCTCACTTACTGGAACGCTGCTGCGGGGGTCACGGTGAAAGAAGCGTCAATCCTCGTCGTAGACGACGACCCAGACACACTGCGCGCCTACGCCCGCGTCCTCCGCGCCGCCGGACATAGCGTGTCGCAGGCGGCCAACGCCGAGGAGTGTCTCCTGCTGGCCGCGCGCGAGCGGCCCGCGTTGATTCTCCTCGACGCCGTCCTCCCCGACCGGAGCGGCTTCGACGTCTGCCAGCAGCTCAAGTCCACGCCGGGGCTGTCGGAGACGATGGTGCTCATCATTTCGGGGATGCGCACGTCGGCCGAGCATCAGGCCGAGGGGGCGTGGGTCGGCGCGGACGGCTACCTCATCAAGCCGGCGGCGCCGCCGGCTCTCCTGTCCTACGTGCGCGCGCTGCTGCGGCTCAGGGAGGCGCGGCTTGAGAACGCGAGAGTCCTGCGCTCGCTCGAAGCCGAGCGTTCGCGGCTGAGCCACCTCTTCACGCTCTCGCCGTCCTTCGTCGCGCTGCTGCGCGGCCCTCAACACGTCTTCGAGCTGGCCAACCCGTCCTACATGGCGCTGGTCGGCGAGCGCCAGGTGCTCGGGAGGCCGGCGCGCGAGGCGCTGCCGGATTTGGAGGGGCAGGGCTTATTCGAGCTGCTCGACCGGGTCTACGAGACGGGCGAGCCGCACGTCGGCAAGGAGACGCCCGTCCTCGTCCGCCGGGGCGAGGGCGAGCACCCGCGGGAGTTGTTCGTCAACTTCGTCTACCAGCCGATGACGGGGGACGGCGGCGAGGTCACGGGCATCTTCGTGCACGGCGTTGACGTGACCCCGGAGGTCACGGCGCGCCGCGAGGCAGAGGACGCCAACCGACTGAAGGACGATTTCCTGGCCACGCTCTCGCACGAGCTGCGCACCCCGCCGACGGCCGTGCTCGGGTGGGCGAACATGCTCGGCGGCGGGCAGCTCGACGCGGCGACCACCGAGCGCGCGATTCGGGTCATCGAGCGCAACGCCAGCGCGCAGATGCGCCTGATAGACGACCTGCTCGACGTCTCGCGCATCATCACCGGCAAGCTCCGCATTGACGCCCGCCCCGTCGAACTGGCGCAGGTCATCGCGCAGGCCGTCGAGTCTGTGCGCCCGGCGGCGGAGGCCAGGGGCGTCGGCCTCCGCGCCGAGTACGACCCCGAGACGGGGCTGGTCTTCGGCGACCCCGCGCGCCTCCAGCAGGTGGTCTGGAACCTGCTCTCCAACGCGGTCAAGTTCACACCCGGGGGCGGTCGCGTCGAAGTCAGGCTGGCCTCAGCCGGCAGATACGCAGAGGTGTCCGTCACCGACACGGGGGAAGGCATTAACGAGGCTTTTCTGCCCTACGTCTTCGACAGGTTCCGACAGGCGAAGGGCGGTCGTTCGCAAGGGTCTGGCGGGCTCGGCCTCGGCCTGGCAATCGTGCGCCAACTGGTCGAGCTGCACGGCGGCGAAGTCCGCGCCGAGAGCGAGGGCGAAGGGCGCGGGGCCACGTTCAGGATACGCATACCCCTGTCCGAGGCGCGCCCGGCGTTTTAAACGCGCCCGAACCTCCCGCGCCTGACGCCTCACGGCCGGAAGGCGCTCTTGCGAATTAACTTTTTCTCGCAACAGAATCGCAACCAAGCCGGCCGGTCCGGGGGTTAATATCCTTCTTGCCTAACGGGCGTTCCTTCTGAGAACGAGTGAAACTTTGGGGCAGGCCACGCGAGTGGCCGTAGGCGTCGGGGGTGGGGGCCCCCGACGCCTTTTCTTTTTTTTCACCACCGGCCACACAGTGACGACCGGGCGGAGCCTGCCGGCGAAAGACTCTTCGCCGGCGCGCCCGGCCGCGAACGCCTTCCGCCCGCCGGGGGCGGATTCCACTCCACTCAAATCAAAGGTTGGCCATCACCTGCCCGTGCGCCAGCACGGCGGCGGGCTCGCGCTGGAGCGCGTCGTGGTACTTCCGCCCGAACTCGCTCCCCGTCTCGGACGGCCTGAGCAGCAGCCGCGCCTGTGCGAAGAGCGCCGCCGCCGTGTCGGCCGTCGCCGGCTCGTCCGCGTCGAGCGCCTCGTCAATCCCGACGACCAACTCGGAGACGGGGCGGAGCCACGCGAACCGCTCGTCGTTGATGACGAGTTGAAGCATCTCGCCGCCCGTCACGCGCCCGCGCGCCCGCTCGTAGGCCGCGCGCTCGTCGTCGAGCAGGACTTTGTGCAGTCGCAACAACGCGGCGCGAAGGCTCGCCAGGCGTCGGGTCAAAGACTCGGGCGAGGGCTCGCCCGTCACGTCTCGGCTCATCGTCCCTCCTTTGCTTTATGAAGGGCGGCGGGCTCCGCCGCGCCCTTAGAAGTCTATCTCGCCCATGCGGCCGCTGCGGTAGTCCTCGACCGCCTGATATATCTCCTCCTGAGTGTTCATCACGAACGGCCCGTAGCGCGCGACGGGTTCGCCCAGAGGCGCCCCGGCGATTAGCAGCAGGCCGAGCGGCGCGCCCGCGTCGTCCCCGTTCTCGATGGTCACCGCGTCGCCGTCCCGCGCGAACATCACCATCTGCCCGCGGGTCGCGCGCTCGCCCTCCTCCCCGAAACGCCCCTCGCCTTCGAAGACGTAGGCGAAGGCGTTGTACCCGGCCGGGACGGGCTGCGTCACGCGCCCGCCCGGCCTGAGCGTAAAGTGCAGGTACGTGATGGGCGTGCGCGTCTCGATGGCGGCGCGTGCGCCGAGCGCTTCGCCGGCGATGACCTTGACCGACACGAGGCCGTCGTCCGTCCGCGCCGACGGAATCTTCCCCGCGGGGATTTCCTGGTAGCGCGGCCGCATCATCTTGTCGCGCCGCGGCAGGTTGACCCAGAGCTGAAACCCGTGCAGCCGCCCGCCGCCGCGCGCGAACTCGCGCTCGGGCATCTCGGAATGAATCACGCCCGCGCCCGCCGTCATCCACTGCACGTCGCCGGGCGTGAGCTTACCCGCGTGACCCTGCGAGTCCTTGTGCTCCATCCTGCCGGCGAGCATGTAGGTGACCGTCTCGAACCCGCGGTGCGGGTGGTCTGACGCGCCCTTCGCCTCGCCCGGCGCGAGGTCTTTCGGCCCCATCTCGTCCAGCAGCAGGAAGGGGTCGAAGTCCTGTAGCGCGTACGTCGGGAACGGCCTGCGCACGAGAAACCCTTCGCCCTCCAGCGTCTCGACGCCCGTGACCACGCCCGCAATCGTTCTAACCTTTTGCTCTTTAATTGTCGTTCGCCTCCCGTCAGAATTTGACTCGCCGGCCGGCGCGCCCGAAACCGCGTCCGCGCCGACCTCAGTCTGAGCCTCTCTATACTTAGATGCCCGGCGGTTGCACGCGCCCCGTCCAGGCCGGGGCAGACTTTAAGCGCCGCCTTCCTTCACGAGCCGGGACGAGAGCATGGCCGGTCGTTGTGGTAGAGACTCAAGGGGGCTCCGCGCCGGGGGGCGTTTAAGGACGGCCCGGGATAAAATTCTACACGGCGAAGTAATTCATCCGCCGGACGGGGTTTGAAACATCAGCGGGGTCATATGCTCTCTTCAGACACGATTCTCCAGAACAGGTATCGCGTCGTCCGCCCGCTCGGCCGGGGCGGCATGGGCGCGGTCTACGAGGCGTTCGACGAGCGGCTGAGCCGGACGGTCGCTTTAAAGGAGACGCTCGTCGAGACGGACGAGTTGAGGCGCGCATTCGGGCGCGAGGCGCGTCTGCTCGCCAACCTGCGCCACCCGGCGCTGCCCAAGGTGCTCGACCACTTCGAGGAGGGGGGCGGGCTGTTCCTTGTGATGGAATTCATACCCGGCGACGACCTCGGCCGCCTGCTCGACCTCGGCCGCACGTTCGCCCCGGCGGAGGTGATGGTCTGGGGCGACCGCCTGCTCGACGCGCTCGAATACCTTCACGGCCTGAACCCGCCGGTGCTTCACAGGGACATCAAGCCGTCCAATCTCAAAGTAGTCTCGCCGGGGCACGTCGTCCTCCTCGATTTCGGCCTTGCGAAGGGCAGCGCCGGGCAGATGACGAACACGGGCGGCGTCAGCCTGCTCGGCTACTCCCCCGCCTATTCCCCCCTGGAGCAGATGCAGGGCGCGGGCACCGACGAGCGCAGCGACCTCTATTCGCTCGCCGCGACCCTCTACCACCTCCTGACCAACGCGAGCCCCACGGACGCGCTCTCGCGCGCCACCGCCGTCGTCAACGGCCGTCCCGACCCGCTCCAGCCCCCGCGGCGAATCAGGCCGGACGTGGACGCCTCCGTCTCGGCGGCGCTGATGCGGGCCATGGCGCTCGACATAGACAGCCGCCCCCGCAACGCCCGCGAGTTGCGCGGCCTGCTGCACGGCGCTGCGCCGCGCGCGGCGCACACCGTCCCGGCGGTCGTCGAGGACGAAACCACACGGGTCGCCGTCGCGCCCGCACGACCGAACATGAAGGCCGCGACGCCCGAACCGCGCCGCAGACCCGGCCCTCCGGTAATCGTGCCCGTGCCGGAAGAGACGCTGGTCAGTCACGGGAGCGGCGGCGGGAAGCGTTGGGGACTGGCGGCCGTCTCGCTCTTCGCGCTGGCCGCAATTTCGGCGTCGCTCTACCTGTTCCTCCGTTGGGGCGACACGGGCGGCGTGAAGCAGACCAATCGCCCCGTAGTCAGCGTCAGCCCCCGCCCGACCCCGAGCGCCACGCCGGCGGAGAACGCCAACCGCCGCCCCGCGGTCGAAAGCTCTCCGGCCCCGACCGCTTCCGAACTCGCCGCCCGCGAGAAGCTGGCGCAAAAGGACATCCCCTTCAGCGAGGTCGCATTTTCGAGGGCCGTGGAAGAGGGCGACACCGACGCGGTTGACCTCTTTCTCGCGGCGGGGATGGGCCCCGACGTGAGGGACGGCGACGGCGCGACGGCGCTCGGCAGGGCGGCGGCGCGGGGCCGCAATCACATCAGCCGCAAGCTGCTGGGCGGCGGGGCCGACGTGAACGCCCGGGACGCCGACGGCTCGACGGCGCTGATGCAGTCGGCCGCGGCGGGACACCAGGAGACGACCGACGTTCTGCTGGCGGCCGGCGCGGACGTTAACCTGAGAGACAATAACGGCCAGACGGCGCTGATTCGCGCGGCCGCCCGCGGACACGCCGACGTCGTGCGCAAGCTGCTCGATAGAGGGGCGAGGGTAGACGTTAAAGACGCAAGCGGGCGCGACGCGCTGGCGTGGGCCGAAGACAACGACAGGTCGGACGTGGTCGCCCTGCTGAGAAAGGCCCGCGGCGCGAGGCGTTAGCCGCCGGAGTCAAAGACCTTCTGAGAGAGGGCGCCCGCTTACGCGCCGTTCCCGTCCGCCCTCACGAACGCCGGCGCGAAAGTTCGCGCCGCAACTCATCTTTCGCTTAATCGAAACCCGCTCACAACCAAGGAGAGCCCGCGGCGTTTACTATTATCTCGTCGGCGCGGAGCCTACGCCGCGTGGACGGAACGTTCGTGCAAGGGGGTTTGTGCTCGCGTTGAATAGTTTAATCGGTTACGCGTGCGGCGGGCTCGCCGTCGCTTTAATACTCTTCTCCATCTGGGCCGCGTCCAGGGGCGGGGGCGAGGGCATGATTCCGCTGCTCGTTGGGTTCGCCATGCTGCTCGTCGCCGTGGGCACGCTCAGGCCCGACCACACGAGGGTTTAGCCGCAGGCTCTCCCCCCGTACGGGCCGTCATTGATATCTGCTGCCGGCAACGTCACCGCAAGGAAGCCGCAACCATTCGGGGCCCGGCCTTTCGCTTTGACTGATTCGGATAAAAAAATAAGCCGCCGGTCTAGTTCTGAAGGGCTCCCCCAAGCCCCGCAGACCCGTTCGACCGGCGGCCTATTTTACGACACCATCTGGCGCGAGGCGCTGGCGCGATTCCGTTCCCCCGAAAGAATCGCCGCCGGCTCTCTGGACGAAATCGGGATTCCCCCAAACCCCTCAAACGTCCTGCCTGATGATAAAGAACGTTACGTTTCCGTCCGTCTTCTTTATTGCCGTCAGGCTATAGAGCAAAGTGCGTGCCCGAGCCGCCGGGGGCACGAGCCTCGCGCCGCGAAGCGGGCGAGCGCTTCAGTTTTTACAAGGTTCTGCGCAAACGCGGCCACTGGAATAGCTCTTGCGGTAGAAGCATCCACTTCGGGGGCGGGCGCACCGAAATTTTACAGCCTGCCTATTATGAGCGGTCAAATGGTATTGAATTCATGCAAGAACCTCGCGGGTCAGTTAAGACAGTTCTCGTGGCGGAAGATTACGCCGACAGCCGCTTTATGATGGGGCGGCTGCTGGAGATGAGCGGGTACAGGGTTCTGGAGGCCGCCGACGGCCGCGAGGCGGTGGAAGTCGCCGAGCGGGAGTGCCCCGACGTCGTCCTGATGGACATACAAATGCCCGTGCTCGACGGCTTCTCCGCCACGAGCCGCATCCGGAGGATTGAGAGCATCTCCCGCGTCCCCGTCATCGCCGTCTCGGCGCAATGCACCGAAGATTTCGTCTCCGCGGCCGCGAGGGTGGGTTGCGACCACTTCGTCCCTAAGCCCGTGGACTTCGACCTCCTCCTGGAACTCGTCCGGCAGTGCACGGAGGGAGAGGGCGGGGGCGGCTTCGAAGACCCGCCGAAGTCCTTGACCATTAGACAACTCTGCGTGTGAACGGCTCCACCCCGCTGAGTTGCTCTCCCCGAGCTTCAGAACACAGGGATGGAAGACTTCGCGAACTCGCCCGGGCAGGCCCGTTGCGCGGGCTGGACCGAGAGCCTCCGCTCGTCCGACGCGGGACAGGTGTGGCGGCGGCTGCACCGCCTCGTACGCAACCACCCGCTCACACACCCTTCGTCGGCCACGACCGTCACAAGCTGGGCGACGCCCGACTCGCACGACGACCTCACGCAAGAGCTGTTCGTCACGCTGCTGTGTAAAGACCGCTTCCGCCACTACCTCGACGCGGGGATGACCGACCGCGAGATAGAGACGGAGATAGCGCAGATAGAGTTGACCAACCTGCTGACGACGGGGCTGCGCAAACGCTACCCGGAGTCTTACAGGCTGGTCCGCCGCATCTCCGTCCTGCTTCAGGCGAGCCGCCGCTTCCGCCGCTTCGACGACGCGCGAACAGGCGGGGGGCGGCACACGCGCCTGACCGAACAGGTCTACGGCCTGACGCGCTGGCCGGACGGGGCCGCGAGCCTCCCGCACCCGGAGATGGAACGCCGTGTCGCCGCCGTGCCCGTGCGGCGGCGCGACCTGCGTATGAAGGGGCGCACGGGCGACAGCCAGCTCATCATCGGCAACGCGGAACTGGAGAGTCTCATCGCCGAGGTGCTGGAGGCGATGGGCGCGCCGGCCGACGTGCGGACTATCAGGGGTCTGGTGATGTCGCGCCTACCGGTGCTGGACGTGCACCTGACGCAGTTCCGCGCCGCCGGCGAGGGTGAAGACGGCGAGGGCAAAGTCTTCGAGCCGGCCGACGCCAAGCCGACGCCGGAGCAGGAGGCGCTGCGCCGCGACGCTGACGGCCGCGTCGGCGAGCGCGTGGACGAGTTCCTGAACCGGCTGGCCGAAGAGGTCAGGGGGAAGGGCAGACAGTACGAGCGCATCGTGGGCGTGCTGTGGCTCTGCTACCTGAGCGCGGAGCGCACGACGCAGATGGAAGTGGCGTCGCGGCTCGGCGTCTCGGACTCGCTCGTCTCCGACTACCGCCGCCGCATCGAGCGCGCGCTGCGCTCGCTCTCGCTCACGTCGCTCGAAGAGGCGCGCCTCTTCGAGGAGGCGTTGCGACTTCGCATGGAAGCCGGGGGCTGGGCGTGCGCCCCGCCCGCCGAAACCCACGCGGCCGACGCGCGCGTCGAAGCCGAGTCACAGGAGAGCCTCGAAGCCGAGTCGCCGGACAGAGGACGCAGCGCCGCGCAGACCGCGTAGAGCCGCGCGTCCGCGGCGCGGGAGCTTTAATTACAGAGATGGAGCCGGAGAAGACCTACGAGGGGCCGGAAAGGCGCGAGTCGCCGCGCTACAAGGTGAGCCTGCGCGCGCGCTGGGACGGCGGCGAGTGGACCGGGCGCGAGGGGACGGTGACGAACCTGAGCGCCGACGGCTGCTTCGTCATGACCGCGGACGCGGCGGAGCAGGGCGAGCTGGTGCAGGTGCAGGTCGAGCTGCCGGAGGGCGAGGCGCTTCCCCTCTGGGGCGTCATCATTCACCGCGTCGAAGGCAGGGGCTTCGCCATCCGCTTCTCCACCTTCTCGCAGGGGGGCGCGCGTGAGAGGCTGGTCGCGCTGCTGCGCGCCGGCGGCCCGGCGGCCTAGGCCGGCCCGGAAACTTCAGGGCGTCACGGCGCGGTTTCGTCCCGCGGCTCAGCGAACCACGCGGAGGTCGCGCTCGCCTGTAATCCTCCACTCCTGTCTGTCCGCCCCGGCCCTGGCCCAGCGAAGCTCCTGCACGACCTCGCCGCTGCGGCGCTTCCCTCCCGTCTCGATGACGTACTTCTTCCGGAACGTCATGACCGCCGTGAGCCCGTCGCGGCCGAACTCGACCGAGGGGTCGCCCACGTTTATCGAGACGCGTTCGGCGCGGCCGACCGTGCCCCTCTTCTCGCCGAGGACCGCGTCGCGCGAGACGTTGCGCGAGAGGTAGAAGACCTCAAGGCGCGGGGCGTAGTAGGCGAGCTGGCGCTTGACGTCGCGCGCGTTGGTCGCGGCGACCCAGCCCGTGAGCGCGGACTGTAAAGCCTTCCTCTCCGCCTCTGGGGCGCGCGCCGCGTCCTTCTTCTCAGGCGTCGGCGATGGCGCGGGCGAGGCTTCGGCGCCGGGTTGCGCGGCGTCGGCGACCCGGCCCTCGGCGGTGGGGCTCGGCGGCGCGGGGGTCTGCGGCGCGTTGGACGGCGCCCCCGCGCCGCGTGCGGCCGACCGGCCCTGGCCGCGCCACGTCAGGAAGAGGATGGAGGCGATGGCGGAAACGAAGAACACCACCGTCACCGCTAAAGCGAGAAGGAGCCGCCCCCGCCACTTCGAACCCCTGGCGCGCTCCGTCACGTCTCGCTCGTAGCGAGACGAGGCGTCCTCCCCTTCCCCGACGAAGTGTGACGTGGCGTCCACCGCGCGCGTGGCGGAGGCCGAGCGCGGCGGCGAAACCTCTGCGGGAGCGTCGGGCGCCGCCACGCCGCCCGGCCCCGCCCCGGCTGAAGAAGGCGCGCCGGCCGCAACCTCGCCCTCTCGCTCGCGCCCGCGCGGCTGTTCGAGCGGCGGCGCGGGCGACGTTGAAAAGCTCGAAGACGAAGGCGCCAACTGTTCTTCCGCCGCGGCCAACGCGCGCGAGAACTCGGCGGCGGTCTGTGGCCTGTCCGCGGGCGACTTCGCCAGCGCCCACGTCACGAGACGCGCGAGCGCGTCGGGCACGTCCGGCCGCGCCTCTCGCAGAGGGGGCGGCGACTCTTTGATGTGCTTGAGCGCGAGCGCCGGCGCGGACGCGGCGTCGAACGGCGCGCGCCCCGCTATCATCTCGTAGAGGATGACGCCGAGGCTGTACACGTCCGAGCGCGCGTCAACCTCGTGGTTCGCGCACTGCTCGGGCGACATGTAGCGGGGCGTGCCGACTATCGAGCCGGCGCGCGCGGCGTCGAGCCGCCCCGTAGTCTGCCCCTTCAGCTTCGCCACCCCGAAGTCGAGGACCTTGACGAACGGCGCGCCGTGGTGGTCGCGCGAGACGGCGACGTTCGAGGGCTTGAGGTCGCGGTGGACGACGCCGCCGCGGTGCGCGCTCTCGACGCCGTCGGCTATCTGGCGCGCGATGAGCGCCGCCTCGCGGAGCGGGAGCGCGCCGCCCGCGGCGAGGCGCTCGTCCAGCGTCTCGCCCTCGACCAGCTCCATGACGATGTAAGACTCGCCGCCGGGGAGCGTCCCGAAGTCGTATGTGCCCGCGACGTTCGGGTGGTTCAGGCGCGCCGCGGCGCGCGCCTCGCGCTTGAAGCGCTCCAGCGCCCGCGGGTCGCTGACGAGGTCGGGCAGCAGCATCTTTATCGCGGCCGGTCGTTCAAGCTCGACGTGCACGCCGGCGTAGACGGCCCCCATGCCGCCGCGGGCGAGCAGCCTGTCGAGCCTGTACCTGCCGTCTACGAGACGCGAGCCGGGGCGCGCGGGCGCGAGGCGTTCGTGGCCCGCCCGTGCGCACGCCGCGTCCGTGTCCTCGTAGCAGGTTAGACAGGTGGGACAAATCTTCATCAGGCTGCGAGCCCCGAAGGGACGTGACCAAGGTACCGGCGCCGATTCCGCGATTGAATGTTTGCGCACATTCTAACCGATTCAGAACCCACGCGCCCCCACATAATTTCCCCGCAGACGCGCGGCCGGCGCGCGCGACGTCTTATGCCGACACGCCGTACCGAATTCTTACAACCAATCGTCGCCAAGCACACCGCGTCCGGCGACGAGGCATCCGCCGGACGCGGAAAAGCGCGTAAGTCCCTCCCCACGCGGGTCGGGTATGAATGTTGCTAAGGACTGAGTTTTGAATCTCTCCCTCGTGTGCGAAGTGTGCGGGCGGGTGAAGCCCGCGGCCGCGAACGGCGTCGTCCGGACACGCGCGAAGGCGGCGCAAGGCCGGGGCCGCCCGCGGCGACGCGCGCCTGCGCCCGGCGCGGCGCCGCGGCCCCCACGTTGAGAAAAGGAGTGCGATGAGCGAGAAGACGGCGAGGACTTTGGTGCTGACTGACAGGGACGGACTGCGCGGCTTTATAGACGAGCAGGACGCCGGGTGGGATGACAAACACGGCCAGGTGCTCGTCCGCCTCGAAGACGGCCGGCAGGCGCTCGTGCCGGCCGACGAGCTGCGCGCCGACAGGGACGGAAGCCTCTACCTGCCTTTCAGCCTGTCGGAGCTGACGCAGGCGTCGCAGAGGGGGCCGGCCGCGCAGCGCGGCGCCGGCGCGAAGGGGGCGGGCGGCGCCGTCGTCGTGCCCATCGTCGCCGAGCAGCTCGAAGTGCAGAAGCGGAAGGTGGAGGCGGGCGGCGTGCGCATCCGCAAGACCGTCCGCGAGCGCGAAGAGGTGGTGGACGAGCCGCTGATGCGCGAGGAGGTGCAGGTCAAGCGCGTGCCCGTCAACAGGGTGGTTGACGGCCCCGTCCCCGTGCGCCACGTCGGCGACACGATGATCGTCTCGCTGCTCGAAGAGGTGCTGGTCGTCGAGAAGCGTCTGATGGTCAAGGAGGAGTTGCACATCACGAAGGAGCAGGTCGAATCCTACAGGCCGCAGCGCGTCCGCCTGCGCACGGAGGAGGCGGTCGTCGAGCGCGTCGAGGGCGGGCGCGGCGGCCACGACGGGGGCGGCGCGGACGACGGGGGCGCCGGCGCGTTAACGACGAGTGAAGGGAGAAAGGCAAGCGATGGCTAAGACAGTTGTCGGTCTGTTCGATGACAGGGTGGCGGCGCAGAACGCGGTGCGCGAACTGACGGCCGAGGGGTTCAGGGGCGACGAGGTCAGCGTCGTCTCGAAGAAGCCGGACGGCAAGGGCGTCGAGGTCGAGTACGTCGAGGAGGACGGCCGCGAGCAGATAGAGGACATGGCGAAGGGCGCCGGGGCGGGCGCGGCCATCGGCGGCGCCGCGGCGCTGCTGCTGAGCCTGACGGCGCTCTCCATCCCGGGCATCGGCCCCGTGCTCGCCGCCGGGCCGCTCGTCGCGCTCATCGCCGGCGCCGGCATCGGCGCGACGGCCGGCGGGCTGGTCAGCGGGCTCACGCGACTCGGGGTCGAGGACGACGAGGCGCACACCTACGCCGAAGGGCTCAGGCGCGGCGGCACGCTCGTCACCGTCAACGCCGACGACGAACGCGCCGGCCTCGCGGTGGGCCTCATGCGCCGCCTGGGCGCCGTCGAGATAGACAAGCGCGCGGCCGAGTGGCGCGAGGGCGGCTGGCAGGGCTTCGCGCAGACCGAGACGCTCAGGCCGCACGTCACGCACGAGCTGGAAGACGAGGAGGTCACGCGCCGCGTCGAACGCGGCTCGGAGGTGACCGCCGAGCACGAGCCCGTGCGCGCGCGGCCACTCGCCGGCGCGCCGCCCGCGCGGGCGGCGGCGGCCCACGACGAGTTCGCCGTCCCTCCGCCGGAGGTCGCCATCCCGGTCGTCGCGGAGGAGTTGCAGGTCGGCAAGCGCGAGGTCGAGCGCGGCGGCGTCCGCGTGCAGAAGCGCGTCAGCGAGACGCCCGTCGAGGAGGACGTCACGCTGCGCGAGGAGCGCGTCAACGTCAACCGGCGGGCGGCCGACTACACCTTCCACGGCACGGAGTCGGAAGCCTTCCAGGAGTCCGTCGTCGAAATCAAAGAGGCTTACGAGGAGCTGATACTCAACAAGAAGGCGCGGGTCATCGAAGAGGTCGTCATCAACAAGGACGTGGCGGAGCACACCGAGACCGTGCGCGAGACGCTGCGCAAGACCGAGGTTGACGTCGAGCCGCTGGAGCCGGGGCGGGCGCGCGGCGCGACCTCCGCCGGGGGCGACGCCCGCCGCGCGCGCGAGGGCGACGAGCAGTAGGGCGCGCTGACTTTTGCCGCCGGGGCCCGCGCCCCGGCGGGTGTACGACACTTTCAGGGGAGGGACAGGAGAATCTTGAAGATGAGAGACATGAAACTGACGGCGGCGGTCCGGGCCCTGGCGCTCGGCTTCACCTTACTCGCCTTCGCGCCCGCGGCGGTTTACGCGCAGTCGAACGACAACGGCGCGTCGGGCGGCTCGAACAACTCGACCGCGAACCGCGAGGAGCGCAGGGACGACCGGAGGGAGCGCCGCGGCGAACGCGACGACGACCGCGACTGGGGCTGGCTCGGGCTGCTCGGCCTGGGCGGGCTGCTCGGGCTGATGCCGCGCAAGCGCGTGCCCGTCGTCCACGAGAACAGGGACGCGCCCGGCCGCGACCCACGGGACCGCAGGTGACGCGCGCTCGGGCGGGCGCGGCGTCCGCCGTGGCACGCCGCCTGCAATGGGGATAAGCGGCAAGCACGGAAGCAGTTGAACCGTGACCCCGCCGCCACCCCTCCCTGAGCGTGGCCTGCCGCTACGCCAGCCGCCCGCCGAGCATCCCTATCAAAACATCTTTCTGACGAAGCCCGCTTAAAACGCGGGCTTCTCGCCTTTTCCGGCCTTCCCGCCGCGCCGCCCGGCCCGGCCTTTTGCGCCCGCGCGGGGCTGCGGCCGGGACGCGTCGCCGCCCCGCGCACGCGCGCGTGCGACAAATTACGTCACTCGGGATGTGGCGAAATTCGTCACGCGGGCCGCCGGCGACGCGGAAGCGGGCGCGGCCGCGCGGGGGATTAGAGGTGTCAGAGGCGCGACCGCGCGTAGGCGATGCCGGCCTGTAGGTTGCCGCGCGTGACGAGGCCGCCGAGGTCCACGCCGAGTTCGACGAGCGACCGCGCCACCTTCGAGCGTATGCCCGTCAGGACGACCTCCGCGCCGAGCAGCCGCACGGCCTGCGCCGCGCGCACCAGCACGCTGGCGACGTGGCTGTCCACCGTCGGGACGCCGGTGATGTCTATGATGGCGATGCGCGCGCCCCTTGAGACGACGCCCCACGACACGACCTCCAAGACCTGCGCCGCCCGCTTCGAGTCAATGGTCCCGACCAGCGGCATGATGACGACCCCGTCGCTCAAGGGGATGAGGGGCGTGGACAGCTCCTCGAGCATGGCCGCCTGCATCCGGATGACCTCTTCCTGAAGCCTCGCCCTCTCGCGCTCGGCGCGCAGGCGCTCGGCGCTCTGCTCCTCCAGTTCGGCGTTGGCGCGCGCCAGTTGGGCCGTGCGCCTCTCGACCCTCGCCTCCAGCTCCTCGTGGACTTTGTGCAGCGCCTCCTCGGCCTTGAGGCGCTCGGCGACCTCGCTCTCAAGCTCCCGGTTGGCCTGACGGAGCAGCTCGGCCTGCCGCCTGACCTCCTGCGCGCTCCTGTACAGGTCTACGAACACGGAGACTTTCGCCCTCAGCACTTCGGGCACGAACGGCTTGAATATGTAGTCCACCGCGCCCGACGAGTAGCCTTTGAAGACCTGCGCCTCGGACTGGTTGATGGCCGTGAGGAAGATGATAGGCGTGTGGCGCGACTGCTCGCGCTCCCTCGCCAGCGCCGCCGTCTCGTAGCCGTCGAGCCCGGGCATCTGCACGTCGAGCAGTATCAGCGCGAAGTCCTCTTCGAGGAGGCGCTTGAGCGCCTCGCGGCCCGAGCCCGCGCGGACGAGGTTCTGGCCCATGTCGCCGAGCACGGCCTCTAGCGCCATCAGGTTTTGCGGATGGTCGTCCACCATCAGGATGTTGACTGTCTCTTGGGGCTGCATCTCCGCGCCCGCGCTTGAAACCATAAGCTACTCCGAATCCCCCGCCCCGTCGGCGCCTTCTGGCCCGCGGCGCCCGGGGCCGCGCCCGACCAGCGCCGCGACTACCGAAACCAGCTCGCCCGGGTCGAGCGGTTTCGCAAGGTGCGTCTGGAACCCGGCCGCGGCGGCCCGCCGCCGGTCCTCGACGCCCGCGTAGGCCGTGAGGGCGACGGCCGGGAGGAGTCCCCCCGAGTCAACCTCGCGCCGGCGCACTTCGCGTATAAAGTCGTAACCGTCAAGGTCGGGCATGCCGATGTCGGAGACGAGCACGTCGGGCGCCCACGCCCCGAGCGCGTCGAGCGCCTCGGCGGCGCGCGCGGCCGTCCGCACCTCGGCGCCGGAGGCCGTCAGCGCGAAGGCGACCAGCTCGCGCGTGTCCGTCTCGTCGTCCACAACCAGCACGCGCAGCCCCTCCAGCCCGCCGCGGCCGGCCGGCGAGGCCGCCCCCGCGCCGCGCGCGGCTTCGGCGCCGTCGCCGCCGGCCGGGGCGTTCATCAGCGGCAGGCTGACGCTGAAGGAGGCGCCGCGCCCCTCGCCGGGGCTGTCGGCGCGTATGGAGCCGCCGTGCAGCTCGACGAGGTGGCGCGCGATGGCGAGGCCGAGGCCGAGCCCGCCGTGCCTCCTGGTGGTCGTCCCGTCGGCCTGCCGGAAGCGGTCGAAGACGTGGGGCAAAAACTCCGCGGCGATGCCCTGCCCCGTGTCCTCCACCGTGACCTCGGCGCGCGCGCCGGCGCGGCCGAGCCGCACCGAGACGCGCCCGCCCTCGGGCGTGAACTTGATGGCGTTCGAGAGCAGGTTCCACGCGACCTGTTGCAGCCTGCCGGCGTCGCCCAGGAGCGGCCCCGGCATCGGCTCCATCTCCACCCCGAGCTGGATGTTTTTGGCGCGCGCCGCCGGCCGCGCCGAGTCAACGGCGGCCGCGATGATGCCGGCTATCTCGACCGGGCGGCTGTCGAGGCGGAGCTTGCCCGTGATGATGCGCGAAACGTCGAGCAGGTCGTCTATCAACTGCGACTGCGCCTTGGCGTTGCGCTCGATGGTTTCAAGCGCCCCGGCGGCGGCGCCGTCCGGCAGGTTGCCCGTGCGCAGCAGGCGCGACCAGCCGAGGATGGCCGTCAGCGGGGTGCGCAGCTCGTGCGAGAGCGTGGCGAGGAACTCGTCCTTGGCGCGGTTGGCGGCCTCGGCCTCGGCGCGCGCGGCCTGCTCGCGCACTAACAGCCGGGCGCGCTCCTGCTCGGCCTGCTTGCGGTCGGCGACCTCCTGCTGCAACTCCGCGGCGTGGCGCTGCGCCTCGGTGTAGAGCCGCGCGTTCTCGTAGGCGACGGCGGCCTGCGCCGAAAGGGTGGCGGCCAGCCGCTCGTCGGCCTCGCTGAACTCCCCGCCGTCGAGCTTGCCGCTCAGGTACAGCCAGCCGTTGCTCTGCGCCGACGAGACGATGGGCGCGCCGAGGAAGGGGGTCGAAGCGTGCCCGGGCGCCGACCCGTCGGCGGCCGGACGCCCGTCGCCCGCCAGGCGCGCCCTGACGGGGCCGCTCCGGCCGAGCAGGGGGCCGAGCAGTTCCCTGCCCGCCTCGAAGATGTCGCGGCCGGCGGACGCGCGCCCGTCCTCGCCGCTGGCGTGGAAGTGCCGCAGCGTCCGCCTGTCCCCCTCGAACATGCCGACGGCGGCGTAGCGCGCGCCGACGATGTCGCGCGCCGCGCGGCAGAACTTCCGCAGCACGCGCTCGGGGTCGCGCTCGGCCGCCAGCCGTTGCCCCAGCTCGATGAGCAGCGCCAGCCGGCGGAGGTTGGCGTTCTCCAGCTCGACGTTCTTCTCGCGCAGCAGCGCGGCCTGGCGCTTGACCTCCTCCGTCTTCTTGAACAGCTCGACGAAGACGCCCACCTTCGAGCGGAGGATGGGGGCCTCGACCGGCTTCAGGATGTAGTCAACGGCGCCGAGCGAGTAGCCCTTCGCGAGCAGCGCGCCGCCCGCGTTGTCGGCCGTGAGGAAGATGATGGGGATGTCGCGCGAGCGCTCGCGCCCGCGGATGAGCGCCGCCGTCTCCAGGCCGTCTATGCCCGGCATGTGGACGTCGAGCAGGATGACGGCCGCGTCGTGGTCGAGCAGGTAGCGCAGCGCTTCGTCGCCCGACGAGGCGCGCACCAGGTTGCGGTCGGCGGCGGCGAGGATGGCCTCCAGCGCGAGCAAATTGCCCTCGTTGTCGTCCACCAGCAGGATGTTGATTTTTTGCGGCTCGGCGTCCGGCATCGGCGTCACCTCGCGGCCACACGGCCCAGCCCGTTCAGGAAGGGCGCTATCTCCCCGAGCGGCAGAATCCTGTCAACGGCCGCGGCCCGGATGGCGGCCTGCGGCATCTCGGGCGCGCGCGCCGTCGCCGGGTCCTGTACGACGGCCAGCCCGCCCGCGGCCTTGATCCTCGCCAGGCCGCGCGCGCCGTCCCCGTTGGCGCCGGTCAGCACGACGCCGACCACCGCCTCGCCGTAGGCGTCGGCCGCCGACTCGAAGAGCACGTCAACGGAGGGGCGCGCGAAGTAGACGGGCGCCTCGGTCGAGAGCGCGAAGCTGCCCCGCTCAACCAGCAGGTGGTAGTCGCGCGGCGCGAGGTAGACGCGGCCGGCGGCGATGGGCTCCTTGTCCTCGGGCTCCGACACGTCGCGGCGGCAGCAGCGTTGCAGGTACCTGCACAGCTCGCCGCCGGGCTCCCGGCTGCGGTGCTGGACGACGACGACCGGCCACGGGAAGCCCTCGGCCAGCCCCGGCAGCAGCACCTGCATGGCCGCCAGGCCACCCGTGGAGGCGCCGACGACGACGACCCTCTCTCCCGCCACCCTACCTCACCTTCCGGTACAGCCTGTTCTCCGCGTCCAGCTCGTCGTAGTCGGCCTCGCGCGGCGTGAACCGCAGCGACTCCTTGTTCCCCACGCCGAAGACCCCGAACATGACGAGGCTCTCGTAAATCAGGTTGTGGACGCGCCCCTGCAGCGCCTTGTTGAAATAGATCATCACGTTGCGGCACAGGACGACGTGGAACTCGTTGAACGAGCCGTCCGTGACGAGGTTGTGCTCCGAGAAGACGAGGTTCTCCTTGAGCGACGGGTTGAAGATGACGTGCTCGTACTGCGCCGTGTAGTAGTCGGAGAAGAAGCCCTTGCCGCCCGCCTTCAGGTAGTTGCCCGTGTACTCCTGCATCGAGGCCAGCGGGTAGATGCCCTCGCGCGCCTTGCGCAGGGCGACCGGGTTCATGTCGGTGGCGTAGATGCGGCAGCGCGGGTAGAGCCCCTCCTCGTGCAGCAGGATGGCCATCGAGTAGACCTCCTCGCCCGTGGAGCAGCCGGCGTGCCAGACGCGGACGAAGGGGTAGGTCCTGAGCAGCGGCACGACCTTCGTCCGGAAGGCGAGGTAGAAGGCCGGGTCGCGGAACATCGAGGTGACGTTGATGGAGAGGGTGTGCAGGAAGCGCTCCAGGCAGGCCGGGTCGTGCAGCAGCTTCGCCTGGAGCCCCGAGACGGTCCCGACGCCCTCGCGCTGCACGCTCTCGCGCACCCGCCGCCGGAGCGACGCCGGGGCGTAGTTGCGGAAGTCCGCCCCGTAGTAGCGGAAGACGCCTTCGAGGAGCAGCCCGACCTCGATGTCTTCGAGCTGCTCCTCGCCCCCCTGCCGCCGGGCCTCAGCCAAGCGCGCCCTCCTGCCTGTAGAGCCAGACGCGGAGAAGCGAGAGGAGCTGGTCGATGTCGAGCGGCTTGGAGATGTAGTCCGAGGCGCCCGCCTCGATGCAGCGGTCGCGGTCGGCCTTCATCGCCTTGGCCGTCAGCGCGATGATGGGCAGCGACCTGTACTGCGGCATCTCGCGGATGGCGGCCGTCGTCTCGTAGCCGTCCATGCCGGGCATCATGATGTCCATCAGGATGGCCTGCACGCCGGGCGTCCGCTCCAGCACCTCGATGGCCTCGCGGCCGTTCTCGGCGTGGACGACGACCATGTTCTGGCTCTCCAGCGCGCTCGTCAGCGCGAAGATGTTGCGCACGTCGTCGTCCACGACGAGCACCTTCCGGCCGGCGAGCACGGGGTCGCGGCGGTGCATCTGCTCCAGCACGCGCCGCTTCGGCTCGGGCAGGTTCGCCTCGACGCGGTGGAGGAAGAGCGTCGTCTCGGCGAGCAGGCGCTCGGGCGAGCTGACCTCCTTGACGATGATGGCGTCGGCCACCCTCCGCAGCTGCGTCTCCTCCTTCTCGGTCAGCTCCTTGCCCGTGTAGATGATGATGGGCAGCTCCGTCTGCCCCAGCTCGTTCTGGATGCGCTCTATCAGCTCGAAGCCGGTCATGTCGGGGAGCTTCAGGTCGAGCACCATGCAGTCGAACTGCTCGGCCGCGAGCGCCGCCAGCGCCTCCTCGCCCGAGGCGACCGCCGTCGTCACCACGTCGCCGTTGCCTATCAGCTCGACGATGCTCATGCGCTGGGCGTCGTCGTCCTCGACGACGAGCAGTCGCTTGACGCCGCGCTGCACGAAGGCGGCGATGTCGTCGAAGGCCCGGGCCAACTGCTCGCGGCTGACCGGCTTCTGGAGCTGCGTGAAGGCGCCCATCTTGATGGCGCGCTGGCGCTGCTCGTCGCCGGACGAGATGATGTGGACGGGGATGTGGCTGGTGTCGGCGTCGTGCTTCAGGCGGTCGAGCACCGTCCAGCCGTCGCGGTCGGGCAGCAGGATGTCGAGCGTGATGGCGTCGGGCCTGAACTTGCGCGCCAGCGCCAGCGCCACGTCGCCCCGCGTCGCCACCAGCCCCTTGAACCCCTTCTCGTGCGCGAGGTCGAGCAGTATCTGCGCGAAGCCCGGGTCGTCCTCGACGATGAGCAGCACGCGCTCGCCGGGCTGGATGTCGCCGCGGTCGTCCCTGACCGACGCGCCCGCCTCGGCCCCGTCGTAGGCCGGCGAGCCGTCCGCGCCGTCCGCGCCGTCGGCCCCCGCCGAGCGGAGTGAGACGCCGGCGGCGACGCCGCCGCCGCCCGCCCCGCCGTTGCCGAAGCCCCCGCCGCCGCCGCCGCGCAAAGTCCCGCCGCCGCCGCCGGAGGAGCCCCCGCC
>DASVUF010000346.1:0-22538 GCA_036387195.1 Pyrinomonadaceae bacterium
GAACCCTCCGGAGGGTTCGCGCGCCCGCCCTTTTTGTCGGCCGGGCGGCCGAAAGCTACGGCAGCTTGACGAAGACGATGACGAACGTGAAGAGCACCAGCGTCTCGATGAAGACGAGGCCCAGAATCATCAACGTCTGAATGCGCGCGCCGGCGCCCGGGTTGCGCGCCACGCCCTCGGCGGCGGCCGCCGCGACGCGCGACTGGCCGATGGCCGCGAGCGCCGCCGCGATGGCGAAGCCGAAGCCGGCCGCGATCTTCGAGTACTTGGCGACCGAGTTCTCGTTGTCGGCCGCGACCTGCCCGGCCTGCGCCAGCGCCGGCGCGGCGGACATCAGCACGCCGACGACGGCGAAGAAGGCCATTCTCAGTTTGTTCATCTGCTCTCTCCTGTGACTTCCGGCCCGTTGACCCGAAGACCCCGCGGGCTTCCGGACGGGACGCGCGGCGCGGCGCGCTTGTATGATTTCGCCTCGACCCGGTATCCGCCGCCCCTCTTACAACGGCGCTCCAGCGACCTCGGCACGCTTGCGGGCTCTCGAAACTCGGCGAGCCCCACGACCCCGCGCCCCCGCTTTACGTCCCCGACTCCGACCCCGCGGTCCTCCGCACGAGCCTCTGACTTAGTCCTCGCGCCCCGACGCGCGCGCGCCCGCTTGCGCTCGCCGCCCGACGGCCGCCCGCTTTGTTAAGCCGAAGTATGAAACCGGCGAAAAACTTTTACGTGTGCGACGGCAGCGTCATCACGCCGCCCGCCTCCGCCTTCAACTCGCCGACGTGCTCGCCGGCGTCGTGGCCGTGCCCCTCGTGCGCGACGTGCTCGTCGTGGTGGTGCGACACCTCGCTGATGTAGAGGATGGACAGCAGCACGAAGATGAAGGTCTGCATGAAGGCCACGAAGACGCTGAGCGGCATGATGAGCGCCGGGACGACCCACGCCACCAGCCCCGAGATGGTGCCCAGAATCTGCTCGTCGCCGAACAGGTTGCCGAACAGGCGCACGCCGAGCGACATCGGGCGGACGAGGTTCGAGATAAGCTCGATGGGGAACATCAGCGGCGCCAGCCACACGACGGGGCCCGCGAAGTGGCGCAGGTGGCCGAACAGCCCGTTCTCCCTGATGCCGATGGCGTTGTAGTAGACGAAGGACGAGATGCCGAGCGCGAACGTCACCGAGGTCGAGGCCGTCGGCGACATCAGGCCGGGGACGAGCCCCATCAAATTCGAGATGAGGATGAGCACGCCGAACGTGCCGACGACCGGCAGGTACTTCAGCCCGTGCGCCCCGACGTTGTCCGTCAGCAGGTCGCGGATGGCCAGCACGCCCGTCTCCAGCGACAACTGCCCGTAGCCCGGCTCGTCCACCGAGAGCTTCGACGGCTTCAGAATCCAGACCAGGACCAGCGTCAGGACGGCCGCCAGCACGAACATCACCGTGTACCAGGGCACGGCGTTCTCGGGCGTGTAGGGCCCGAACATCGCCTCGGCGTTCGTCCCGAAGTAGCCGAAGAACTTGTCCCAGAGCGGTTTGGTGTACTCCACCTGGAAGTGGTGGACGGGCTCGCCGACGTGGTAGTTGACGAACTCGACGAGCCAGGGCGTGTGGTGCCCGCCCGCCTCGGCCGCGTGCCCGCCGGCCGGCGCGGCGTGGCCGGCCGCCGGGGCGGCGCCGTGGCCCGCGGCCGCCGGTTCGCTGGACAGAAAGAACATTGACTAAGTCTCCTCCCGACGTACGATGGCGAAGTACAACTGCCTGAACCCTTCCGCGAGCAGCCCCGCGACGACCGCGCACATGCCGGCGAGCGTCGCGGCCAGCGAAACCAGCCCGGCCTTGAAGGCGACGAAGACGACCGCGGCGACGACGAAGTAGCGCAGGACGATGCGCGCGGCCCGCAACTTCGGCGGCCGGCCCGACCCCGCCCCCTCGAAGACCGCCTCGACCGACGTGCGCAGCCAGTGCTGGTTGAAGAGCGCGAGCGCGCCGCCGAGGCCCAGCCCCGCCGTCACGCGCCACGGGGCGACGAAGGCGCTCACGGCGACCGCCACGGCCGCCGCCACGAGCGTGTCCCGAAAGATGCGCCGCTCCGCCGCGCGTGGGTCTTCGCCCGCGTCGCCCGGCCGCGCGGGGCGCGCACTGTCTGCGCCTTCGCTCATCACGGAACGGAAGATTCTACACGCCGCCCCGCGCGCCTGTCGAGCGCGCCGGCGCCCCCTTACTTGTTGAGCCGCGACATGATGCGTATGAACTCGTAGAAGCCGACGGCCGCGCCGACCAGGATGCCCGTGACCATCATCCAGCCCGTCCCGAAGTAGCGGTCGAGCAGCCACCCGAGCCCCATGAACGAGAGCACCGAGAAGAAGATGGCCAGCCCCGCGGCGTAGGCGACCGCCCCGCCGCGCGCCGCCTCGCGCTCGCCGCCGTCAGGTTTTTCCGGCTCGCCCTCGGCCATCGCCCCTCCGCCGCCGCCGCGCGGGCGCCTACTTCGTCAACTCCTTGCGCCTGATCTCCGCCAGCAGGCGCTCGGCCTTCATCATCTCGGCCTCGGCCGGCGAAAGCTCGGGCCGCGCCGCCTCGTCCGGCCCCGAGAGCAGCCTGTAGGCGCCCGCGCCCACGAGCGCGATGACGCCGATGATGACCGCCCACTTGACGAGCGCGAACAGCAGGCCGGCCACGACGCCGAAGACCCAGAACACGCCCCAGGCGATAAAGACGAGCGCGACGAGCGCCAGCAGCAGTTTGAAGAATTTCATACTCAAGACCTCCGCAGCCGAACCGGTTTAGGGTGTGCGCCTCTGCCCTGATAAACGCTCGGGCGCGCCCCCGCGTTCGCGCTCTTTCGCGCTACCAGCGCCCGCGGGTCAGGTAGTTGCGCGGCGCCCCGACCAGCAGCGCGCGGCGCGAGTGCCGCATCGAGTCGTGGATGAAGCAGACGTGCGTGCACCAGCAGGCGCGCCCCCCGTCTATCGCCGACAGCTCGGCGCGGCGCGCCTCCGACTCCCACAGCCGGCCGAAGTCGTAGTCGAAGTCGGCGAGGCTGGCGAACTTCGCGCGCAGCTCGCAGGCGCGCACGTCGCCGTTGTAGTCGATGACGGCCGCCGTCTCGCCCGCCGTGCAGGGGAAGGGCCAGGCCGAGGGGCCCGCGAAGTTGGCGCGCTGCGCGCGGTAGTGCGTGGTGATGGCGCCGACGTAGGCAACCGACTTGACGAAGCGCGACGCCGGGTCGTCCGCGGCGAACATGCGCTCGCCGTAGCGCTTGGTGAGCGCCGCGACGCGCGCGTACATCCCCGGCAGCGCGTCCTCCGGAATTTCCTTGATGCCCTCGCCCGCCTTCGTCTCGCCACGGACGAGGTTGAAGTAGTGGCCGTCGAGCCGGAAGTTCTCCCACATGAAGTCCGCGAGGCGGCCGACCTCCTCGTAGTTCTCGGCGCAGACCACGGTGTTGACGTTGAGGCGGAAGCGGTCGCCGTAACGCTCCTTCAGCGGGTAGAGCGCGCGGATGCAGTCGAGCGCGCGCCCCCAGTTGCCGGGGACGCCGCGCACGCGGTCGTGCGTCTCGCCGTAGCCGTCGAGCGCGACGTTGAGGTAGAGGTGCAGCCCCCGATTCATCGAGAGCGCGCCCTCGGCCAGCTCGCACGTCTTCGACTTCAGGAGGCCGTTGGTGGGGACGATGACGCGGCGGACGCCGTTGTGCTCGACGAAGAGGCGGACGACCTCGACGGCGTCGTGGCGCAGCGTCGGCTCGCCGCCCGAGAGCCAGAGGTCTGTAATCTGAGGCATCGTGCGCGAGACGCGCTCAAGCTGCGCGAAGGTCATGTCGCCCGGCCGGTTCAGCTCCTCGTGGTAGAAGCAGGTCTGGCACTTCGCGTTGCAGCGCGAGGTGACGAAGAGGATGACCGTGCCGAGGCGTCGCTCGCGCCCCGTGGAGCGGATGAGCCGGGCGAACTGTGCGACCTTGTTGGGCATGCCTTTTTAAGTGTCTTCGCGGGGCGGCTCGATAATCTCAGTTTCCGCCGGCGATTTCAAACGGTAGCCGACGCCGCGCCAGACGATGCGGCGCGACGCGGCCGCGGCCAGCGCGTTGTAGAGGAAGACGGCGGCCGTCAGGGGCCACAGCAGCAGGTGCGGCCAGACGCCCGCGCGCAGACGCCCGTGGTGCTCTTCGAGCGCGAGCGCCGCGGCGCGCAGCCGGAAGAACGCCTTCCACATCCCGAGCAGGAAGACCACCGAGACGATGGCCAGCGGCCACACGAACTGCCCGCCCGACCACGCGCGCCACGCCGCCAGCGCCAGCCCGCCGAAGAAGACCGAGACGAAGAGCAGGTTCGAGACGAGGACGAACGCCCACAGGCGCGGCGCGTAGACCCGCGTGATCTTCAACTGCCGCGTGGTGAACTCCAGCAGCTCGCCGAAGCCGCAGTCTTCCAGCGAGGCGGTCAGGCACGCGGGCACGAAGCGGACGGGGAGCCCGGCCGCCCGCAGGGCGCGCGTCAGCGCGTAGTCGTCCGAGACCGTCCCGCGCCAGCGCTCGCTCATCCCCAGCCGCTCGAACGTCTCGCGCCTGACGGCGGTCGAGCCGCCCCAGCAGAAGTTCGAGCGCGTGTTCTCGCCGAGCGCCGACGCGACGGACGCGTTCCACACCGAGCGCAGTTGCGACGCGAGCCCGCCGCGCACGGGCAGAAACCACCTGTAGCCGGTCGCCGCGCCCGCGCCCTCCTCCGAGAGCGCCCCGACGAGCGAGCGCAGCCAGTCGGGGCGGGGCCGCGCGTCCGTGTCCACGAAGACGAAGACCTCGCTCCCGGCGTCGGCCTCGGCGACCGCGGCGCGCAGGTTGTGAACCTTCTGCCCGCTGTCGGTCGCGCGCCCCGCGACGACGAAGCGCGCGCGCGCGACCGACTCGCCCTCGAACTCGCGCGCCACCTCGCGCGCGACGCCGAGCCCCTCGTCGTCCGCGCTGTCCGAGACGAAGACCAGCTCGTAGGCCGGGTAGTGCTGCCGGAAGAGCGCCTCCAGGTTCCAGCGCAAGCCCTGGTCAACGCCGCGGCACGGGACGAAGACCGACGCCGGCGGCATGTAGAGCGACCGCGGCCGCCCCAGCTCACGCCGGAAGAACCTGAAGTAACGCACGCCGCCCCGCAGGGAGGCCACGCTCTGCAGAAGCACGACGGCCGCGAAGAAGTAGAAGACGAACATAAGTAAGCAGTAGCCGGTAGAGAGTAATCGGCGGCCGGCTCTACCGTCTACTGACTACTACCTACTGCCTACTGCTTTTGTCCACCGCCCTCAACGTGCGCAGGTCTGCGCGCGGCCGCCGTCTATGGAGTAGGTCGCGCCGGTGATCCACGCGGCGCGGTCGGAGGCGAGGAACAGGATGAGGTCGGCGACCTCCTCGGCCGCGCCGACGCGCCCGAGCGGGTGTGTCGTCTTCGAGTGTTCGAGGAAGTCGCCGTACTTCTCTTCGGCCATGCCGCCGCGTCGGTGAATCTGCGTGACGACGACGCCGGGGTTGACGGCGTTGACGCGCACGCCCTTCGGCGCCAGCTCCAGCGCCGCGCAGCGCGTCAACTGGTCAACGCCCGCCTTCGAGACGCAGTAGGCCAGCACGCCGGGGAAGGCGCGCAGCCCCGTCACGCTCGACACGTTGACGACGTTGCCGGGCCGGCGCTCTAGGTGGGGCGCGGCGAGCTGCATGAGGTGGAAGACCGACCGGAGGTTGACGTTCATCATCGCGTCCCAGTCGGAGAGCGGCGTCGTCTCGACGGTGCCGTTCGAGATGACGCCGGCCGCGTTGACCAGCACGTCGAGGCCGCCGAAGCGTTCGGCCGCCGTCTCGACGGCGCGCCGCGCGTGCGCCTCCTCGGTCACGTCGGCCTGTATCTCCAGCGCCTCGCCGCCGCGCTCGGCCACCCGCGCGGCCGTCTCGCCCAGGCGCGCGGCGTCGCGCCCGACCAGCGCCACGCGCGCGCCCTCTTCGGCGAACCGCAGCGCGGTCGCGTGCCCGATGCCGGAGGTCGCGCCCGTCACGAGCGCCGCCCTCCCCTCCAACTCTCCCGCCATGACTCCTCCTTGCTCTGTGTGTGTGTGTGTGGAAACTCCGCCCCGCCGGCCGCTAGCGCAGCGCCAGCGCCCCGCCGGGCGCGATGGCCTCGACGACCGCGCCGGCCGCGCTGATGAACGGCTGCGGGTAGACGCCGATGAGGATGACGAAGACGGCGCAGACGACGAGCGCCGCGCCGAGCGGCGTCGAGAGCGACAGCGGGCGCGCGTCCGGCTCGCGGTCGCCGATGTACATCGCGCGGATGAAGCGCACGTAGTAGTAGAAGCTGACCACCGTGTTGAGCGCCGCCCAGCCGAGCAGCCAGTAGTACCAGCTCCGCCCCTCCACGTCGCCGCGTTGCAGGACGCCCCAGAACAGGTAGAGCTTGCCGATGAAGCCGCCCGTCACCGGGAGCCCCCCCAGGCTGAGCATGAAGATCGCCATCATCAGCGCCACGGCCGGCGCCTTCTGGCCCAGACCCGTCAGGTCGTCCACCTCGTCGCCGAGGACGCCGCGCCGCCTCAGGGCGATGATGACGCCGAACGCGCCCGCGTTCATGAAGGTGTAGACCAGCAGGTAGACGACCAGCCCCGTGTAGCCGTACTGGTTCGCCGCGATGACGCCGAGCAGCAGGTAGCCCGCGTTCGACACCGACGAGTAGGCCAGCAGCCGCTTCGAGTTGCTCTGCGTGACCGCCGCCCAGTTGCCGACCGCGATGGTCACGGCCGCGACCAGCCCGAGCAGCGGCGCCCAGTCGGCGCGCATCCCGCCCAGCGCTTCGAGGAAGACGCGCGCCAGCAGCGCGAAGCTCGCCGCCTTCGACCCCGTCGAGAGGAAGGCCGTCACCGACGTCGGCGCGCCCTGGTAGGCGTCGGGCGCCCACATGTGGAACGGCACGGCCGCGACCTTGAAGAAGAGCCCGGCGGCCAGCGCTATCATCGCCAGCCCCAGCAGCGGCGCGAGCGCCGCGTCGGCCGTCGCGCCGCCGGCTATCTCGGCCACCTTCGGCGCGATCTCCGCCAGGTTCGTGGACTTCGCCACGCCGAACAGCAGCGACATGCCGTAGAGCAGGATGCCGGAGGAGAACGCGCCGAGCAGGAAGTACTTCATCCCCGCCTCGTTCGAGCGCCGGTCGCGCCTGGCGTAGCCGACGAGCACGTAGAAGCTGAGCGCCATCAGCTCCAGGCTGATGTAGAGCACGATGAGGTCGTAGCCCGACGAGAGGAACATCATCCCCGTGGCGGCGAACAGGACGAGCGAGTAGTACTCGCCGCGCTGCTCGCCCTCCACGTCGAGGTAGCGCAGCGAGAGCGCCACCGTCAGCGCCGCCGAGACGAGGAAGATGAGCTTGAAGACGACCGCGAAGCCGTCCACGCGCACCGTGCCGTAGAAGCCCGAGAGCGACATCGCCGGCTGCGCGCCCGACAGGAACGGCCACCCCAGCACGCAGACCGACACGGCCGCCAGCAGCGCCGAGCCGAGCGCGAAGTGGCCCACACGGCGGCTCAGGCGGTAGGGCAGCACGACCTCCATCACCAGCGCCACGCAGGCGCACAGCGAGAGGATGATCTCCGGCGCGATCAACTTCAAATCGGCCGCGTCGAACAGCGCGGTGGTCGAGGCTTGGAGGAGGAACATATGAATTCAAGTGGTCGGCGGGCGGCGGCCGCCGGCCGGCGGAAAAGCCTTCGCCGGTCGCGCCGCCCTCTCGTCGTCGGCGGCGGCGGGGCGGCGGCCGCCGCCGTCTACTTTCACCTCTTCTCCGCGGTCTGCGGCGCGCGCGGCGCCGGCGGGCCGACGGGGTAGTCGGGGCGGACGTGCCTGACGACGGCCGCGACCGGCTTCTGGATGAAGTCCATGAAGGGCTTCGGGTAGACGCCTATCCAGAGCGACATGACGAGCAGCGGCGTCAGGTACGCCCACTCGCGCCCCTTCAGGTCTTGCAGGCCCTCGTTCTTCGGGTTCTCGACCTCGCCGAAGAACATCCGCTGGTAGAGCCAGAGCATGTAGCCGGCGTTGAGGATGATGCCCAGCGCCGCCCAGCCCGCCCACCACGGGTTCGCCTCGAACGCGCCCCGCATCGCCAGGAACTCCGAGATGAAGACGCACAGCAGCGGCAGCCCGATGGCCGTCATCGCCATGCCGAGGAAGACCGCGGCGTAGCCCGGCATGACGTGCGACAGCCCGCCGAACTCGTTGACGGCGCGCGTGTGCCGCCGCTCGTAGATGACGCCGACGAGCAGGAAGAGCGCGGCCGAGTAGATGCCGTGGTTGACCATGTGGAGCACCGCGCCGTTGACCCCGTTCGGGTTCATCGCGAACAGCCCCAGCATGACGACGCCCATCGAGGAGACGGACGAGTAGGCGACCAGCTTCTTCACGTCGCCGTCGCGCCTGACGACGAAGTACATCGCGGCCAGCGCGCCGTAGATGATGCTGACGATGGCGAGCACGACCATCACGTTGCGCACGCCGAACGAGCCGAAGTAGCTCTGGTCAATCGCCGCCTTCGGGAAGAACGGCAGGTTGAAGCGGTAGAAGCCGTAGGTGCCCAGCTTGAGCAGGATGCCGGCGAGGACGACCGAGCCGGCCGTCGGCGCCTCGACGTGCGCGTCCGGCAGCCAGGTGTGGAACGGCCACATCGGCACCTTGATGGCGAACCCGACGGCGAAGGCGAAGAAGAGCAGCACCTGCAACGTCCCCATCGGGAGGACGCCCCCGAGCGCCTGCATGAAGAGGATGTTGAAGGTGCCCGTCCCGTTGGCCTGCGCCGCGGCGAGGCTCGAATCAATCAGCGCCAGCGCGCCGGCGTTGCCCGCGCCGGCGACGAGCGCCTTGGCCGCCGGCGTGACGGCCGAGACGAGCGACGCGTCCTGCGTCAGCAGGTACATCTTGATGAGCCCGAGCAGCAGCCCCACCGACCCGACCAGCGTGTAGAGGAAGAACTTGATGGCCGCGTAGAGCCGCCGCTCGCCGCCCCAGATGCCGATGAGGAAGTACATCGGCACCAGCGACACCTCGAAGAAGAGGAAGAAGAGGAAGAGGTCGGCCGCGCAGAAGACGCCGAGCACCGAGGTCTGCAACAGCAGCAGCAGGACGTAGTACTCCTTCTGGCGCTTCCGGATGTACTCCCAGGACGAGAGCGACGCTATCCACCCCAAAAGCGTCGTCAGCAGGACGAGCAGCACGGCCACGCCGTCCGCCGCCATCTGGTAGCGCGCGCCCACGGCCGGAATCCACTGGCAGTCCTCGACGAACTGGAAGCCGGCGACCTGGCGGTCGTAGCCGAGCAGCGCGAGCGACACCAGGAAGTCGAGCGCGAACCACGCGGTGGCGAAGCGCTTGATGGCGCCGGCGCGCGCCTCCCGCCCCGGGCCCCGGAAGCCGAAGAGGATGACGAGCGCGCCGACGGCCGGCAGCCACGTGATGACCGAGAGAAGGTAGGGGATGTTCACGACTCCTCCGAAGCTAAAGGCCGAAGGCGGCGGGCCGCAGTCCCGGCGAAAGGCGAATCTCCGAAAGCGCGTCCTTCATCATTCATCCTTCCGCCCTCGCCCTTATCTTTTAGCGCGCGCCCGTGAAGGCGGAGACGATGTCCCCGCCGAAGTAGAGGCCGACGGCCGCGACGAGGCCGAGCAGCATGGCGAGCGCGTAGTTGGCCGTCAGGCCGGTCTGCGCGGCGCGCAGCAGCGGCGACATCAGGAGCTTGATGAAGCCCGCCACGCCGTTGACCGCGCCGTCCACCACGAGGCGGTCGGCGTTGCCCGTGAATCGGCTGAGCTGCCGCGTGAGCCACGCCGCGCCGTTGACCGCGCCGTCTATCCCGCGCGAGTCCGCGCCGTAGACGCCGCGCGCCAGGTCCATCGTCCGGCGCGTGAAGAGCTTGCCGTACAGCTCGTCCACCCAGTACTTGTTGAAGCTCGCGCGGTAGAGCGGCGCGAGCCGCCCGGCCCACGCCGCCGGCAGGTGCGGCCGCCACACGTAGAAGAGCAGCCCCAGCCAGATGCCGAAGCCCGCCACCACGAGCGAGACGACGATGAAGAACCACTCGGCCGCCGCGTGGCTGTCGCCGAGCGCGCGCTGTACGGAGTGCGCGAGGTTGAAGCGCGACTCGCCGCCGTAGGGGAGCGCGCCCGCGGCGTGCCCCGCCCCCGGCGCGGCGTGACCGGCCGCGCCCGCGGCCGCCGCGTGCTCCGAGTCGGCGCGCGTCGGGAGCGGCGCGCCGTGTCCGCCCTCCTGCCCCGCGGCCTCGCGCGCGGCCGCCGCCCCGTCGTGGCCGGCGACCGCCGCGGCCTGCGCGTGCGATTCCTTGCCGAACTCGCCCGTGGCCGGGTTCCAGATGATTGGGTCGAGCCAGTTGACGATGTTGAGCCTGCCGCCGACGTGCGCGCCGCCGGCGAAGGCCGGGCTGACGCCGACGAGGCCGCCGACGGTCGCCAGCACGGCGAGCGCCGCCAGCGGGACCCACATCGAGGGCGGCGACTCGTGCGGCAGCACGGAGCCGTGCGGGTGGCGCCCGCGGCCGGCCGGTTCGTGCGGGTCGTGGTGGTCGTGCACGTCGTGGCCGCGCGCGTCAACGCCCTCGGGCTCGCCGGCTGCGGCCGACTCCAGCGCGTGCGCCGCGCCGACGCGCTCCTCGGGGCCGTGGTGCGGGCGGTCGCCGACCGAAGGCGTCTCGGCCTTGTGCGCCGTCCCGCCGTCGGCGTACGCCAGCGCGTGCGCCTCGTCGGCCTGCCCGCCCGCGGGCACTTCGAGGAAGCGCTCCTCGCCCCAGAAGGTGAGCGCCATCAGCCGCGTCATGTAGAAGGCCGTGCAGGCGGCCGCGACCGTCGCGACGAGCCAGAGTAGCCACCCGCCCGGGACGTACTCGGTCGAGGCCGCGTTCCAAAGTATCTCGTCCTTCGACCAGAAGCCCGAGAACGGGATGACGCCGCAGATGGCGAGCCAGCCGGCGACGAACGTCCAGTAGGTCTTCGGCATGTACTTGCGCAGGCCCCCCATCCGCCGCATGTCCTGCTCGTGGTGCATCGCGTGGATGACCGACCCCGCGCCGAGGAACATCAGCGCCTTGAAGAAGGCGTGCGTCATCACGTGGAAGATGCCGACGACGAACGCGCCCACGCCGCACGCCAGGAACATGAAGCCGAGTTGCGAGACGGTCGAGTAGGCCAGCACCTTCTTGATGTCGTTCTGCGTGACGCCGATGGTCGCCGCGAACAGCGCCGTCAGGGCGCCGACGACCGCCACGACCGTCATCATCGCCTGCGAGTGCTGGAAGATGACGTTGCAGCGCGTCAGCATGTAGAGCCCGGCCGTGACCATCGTCGCGGCGTGGATGAGCGCGGAGACGGGCGTCGGGCCCGCCATGGCGTCCGGCAGCCAGACGTAGAGCGGTATCTGCGCCGACTTGCCGCACGCGCCGACGAAGAGCCCGAGCGCTATCCACGACATCACGCCCCACGTGACGGGGCCGAGGGCCGTCTCGACGGGGAAGGCGCGCGCCTGCTCGAAGACGGCCGTGTACTGCGTCGTCCCGAAGACGGCGATGACGCCGAAGACGGCGAGCGCGAAGCCGAAGTCGCCGATGCGGTTGGTGATGAACGCCTTGCGCGACGCGTCGCCCGCCTCCCTGCGGTCGAAGTAGTAGCCGATGAGCAGGTACGAGCAGAGGCCCACGCCCTCCCACCCGACGAACATCATCATGAAGTTCGAGCCCATCACCAGGATGAGCATCGAGAACATGAAGAGCCCGAGGTAGGCGAAGAAGCGGTAGAAGCCGCGGTCGCCGTGCATGTAACCCGTGGCGAAGACGAAGATGCACAGCCCGACGCCCGTGATGACGAGCATGAAGATGGACGAGAGCGCGTCGAGCTGGTAGCTCCACTCCACGTCGAGCGTCGCGCCGCGCCCGGCCGCCGCAGCCGCCGCCGCGCCGCCCCCCGCGGCCCGCGCGTCGAGCCCCTGCGTCAGCTCGACCGCGCCGCCCGGAATCCACGTGTAGCCGAAGGCGCCGTCCTCGCTCGTCACGTAAGGCCGCGGCCAGACGTTCGAGCCGTACGAGACGACCGCCGCCAGGCTTATCAGGAACGCCAGCGCCACCGACCCGACCGCCACCGACCCGACGACCCTTTCCGAGAAGCGGAAGCGCCGGCCCAGCAGCCCGTTGACGGCCGCGCCCAGCAGCGGCAGGAGTGGGACGAGCCAGATGTATCTATGCATAAGCTTTGGCGTGGCGGTCGGCGCGTGACGTGGGGGAAGGAGCGAGCCCGGCCTCCTCTCGTCACGCGTCACGCGTCACACGTCACCATTTCAAGAGGTCAATCTTGTCCACGAATATCGTCTCGCGGTTGCGGTAGAGCGCGATGACGAGCCCGAGGCCGATGGCCGCCTCGGCGGCGGCGACGACGATGATGAAGACCGTGAAGACCTGGCCGGCGACCGCGTTCACGCCCCCCGTCTCCTGGAGGTAGCGCGAGAAGGCGATGAAGTTCAGGTTGGCCGCGTTCAGGATCAGCTCGATGGACATGAAGATGACGATGATGTTGCGCCGCGTCAGCACCCCGGCCACGCCGACGGCGAACAGCAGCGCCGCGATGATGAGAAACTTCGAGAGGTCCGGGTTCTCGACGCCGCTCCGCATGTTGTCGAGCACCGAGCCCTGGAGCAGCGCGAGCGCCGGCGTGAAAAGGGTGTTCATAAGGTCAGGCTCACAAAGGGCGCGGGCGCCGCCCGCGCGCCCGCTCAGACTTCGGCCGCGCGCGCGCGGGAGGCCGCCTCTATCTCGGCCGGGGTCAACTCGCCTGCGGCGCTCAACTCCGAGACGACCGCCGGGTCAACGTCGTCGGCCGCCAACTCCTGCCTGTGCGTGCGCGCCAGGAGCACCGAGCCGACGATGGCGACGAGCAGCAGCACGCTCGCTATCTCGAACGGCAGCGCGCCGTAGCGGAAGAGGCTGGAGCCGACGCGCTGCGTGTCCTCGGAGATTTTCGAGACGCGCGTCTCGGCGTTGCGCAGCCGGCGCTCGTCGGCCCCGGCACCCGCGGCGGCGGCCGCCTGCTCCTGCGCGTAGGGCGAGAAGCGCGGCGCCGAGCGGTTGATGGCGGCGAAGAGGCCGAGGACGAGCAGCGCGGCGAAGCAGACGGCGGCCGTCACCTGCCCCGGCCGGTTGAACAGCTCCTCCTGCTCGCGCTCCTCCGCCCCGACGTTGACCAGCATGATGACGAACAGGAACAGCACCATCACGCCGCCGACGTAGACCAGAATCTGCACGCCCGCGATGAACTCCGCGCCCAGCAGCACGAAGAGCGCCGCCACCGACACCAGCGCCGAAATCAGGAACAGCGCCGAGTGGACGGCGTTGCGCGCCATCACGGTGAGGAGCCCCGCCACCAGCGCCGCCAGCGCGAAGACCCAGAAGAAGACGCTTTCCCAGCCCTGCAAGACCATAGTTTTGAGCGCCGGGGCCGGGGGCCGTGGACTGAGTAAAACGCCGCCGGCTCTCCACTCAGTCCTCAGTCCCCGGCCCCCGGCGCCTCCCTCCTAGGCTTCAAACTTCTTCGACTCGCGCCCCTGTTCGAGCATCTCGCGGTTCCAGACGAAGCCGGCGCGGGAGTAGGTGGCCAGCTCGAACTCCTGCGTCAGTTCGAGGCAGGCCGTGGGGCACGCCTCCTGGCAGAGCGCGCAGAACATGCAGCGCGAGGTGTCGAAGATGAACTCGTCGAGCACCTTCTTCTTGCGCGGCTTGCCGGCCACCATGACCTCGATGTCCATGGGGATGACGTCAATGCAGTCCTCGGGGCAGGCCAGCGCGCAGAGGTTGCAGGCGATGCACAGGCTTTCGTGCGTCTCGGGGTCCATGTTCAGGCGCGGCGCGCCGTGGAAGCGCGGCGCGACCTGCGGCCGAACGGAAGGGTACTGCTCGGTGTAGGTGCCGAAGCCGCGCACGGCGTCGCGGTCGGTCAGCGCGCCGAGGTTGTACTTCAGCGTCAGCCACATCCCCTTGAACATGTCCGCCAGGAAGAAGCGCTTCAGCCTCTCACCCCAGGTCGGCTGCGGGACTTTGACTAAAGGCATACGTCCACCCCCAGGCCCTTCATCAATTCAGGCGTTGTCCGCCGTCGCGGCCGCGGCCGCCGCCGCCACAGCGGGCGCGCCCCTGGGCACGTCAACGAGCTTGATTTGGCGGCGCTGCGTCTTGAGGTTGAAGTCGCGCGAGCTGCGGTTGAGGCGCGCCAGGAAGAGCGCCGCGACGAGCAGGCCGGCCAGCCCGAAGCCGCCGGCCACCAGCTTGCCCGCGAGCGTCAGGTTGAGGCCGCGGCCGAGCGACTCGACCGTGTCGAGCCGCCCGTCGAGCGCCTGGAGGGCGAAGACCGTCACGCCCGTCCAGACGATGTTGAGCAGCGAGGCCGGAATCATCCACTTCCAGCCCAAGTCCATCAATTGGTCGTAGCGGTAGCGCGGGAACGTCCAGCGCAGCCAGAAGTAGAGGTAGAGCAGCACTGCCATCTTCACGACGAAGACGACGAGGCTCAGGAAGACGTAGAGGTTGTTGTAGCCGCCCGCGAGCCTGAGCACGCCGGGGAAGTACCACCCGCCGAGGAACAGGGTCGTCGCCACGCCCGCCACCACCACCATCGCCGCGTACTCGGCCATGAAGAAGAGCGACCAGCGCATCCCCGAGTACTCGGTGTGGAAGCCGGCGACCAGCTCGGACTCGGCCTCGGGCAGGTCGAAGGGCGCGCGGTTGTTCTCGGCGATGCCGCTGACGAGGAAGACGACGAAGGCGAGCGGCTGGTAGAGGATGAACCAGACGGAGTCGGCCGCCTGCGCCGTCGTGACGCCCGAGAGGCTGAGCGTGCGCGCGAACATCAGTGCGCCGACGAGCGACAGCCCCATCGAGACTTCGTACGAAACCATCTGCGCCGACGAGCGCAGCCCGCCGAGCAGCGCGTACTTCGAGTTGGAGGACCAGCCGGCGAGGATGAGCGCCAGCACGCCCACCGACGAGATGGAGAGGACGAGGAGCAGCCCGATGTTGACGTCCGTGATGACGCCCCAGTCGGGCGCGAACGGGATGACCGAGAAGGTGACGAAGGTCGCCGCCACCGAGATGTAGGGCGCGTAGCGGAAGATGTAGGGGTCGGCCTTCTCGGGGACGAGGTCTTCCTTGGTCAGCAGCTTGACGGCGTCGGCGATGGGCTGCAACAGCCCCCACTTGCCGACGCGCATCGGCCCCAGCCGCGCCTGCATGAAGGCGGAGATTTTGCGCTCCAGGTAGCTGGCGTACAGCGCCCACACGGCGACCAGCGTGACGACCGCGCCGATCTGTATGAAGGGCCAGACGACGTAGTTGGCCGCCTCCGCGCTGAAGAACCTCAGCAGGAGGTCGTCGAGGAAGTTTGGCGGCGCCAGTAGTGCGAACATAGCTTTTCGGCGTCCGGGCCGCGGGGGCGGCCCCTCTAGCGGTCTATCTCGAACGAGCAGCCGCGCGCGGCCCTCAGGTCAACCAGTTCCCAGTCCTCGTCGAGCGTGCCCTTGCGGTCCACGACGAGGTAGGAGTACCACTCGCCGAGCGCGAAGGGCGGCGTGTGCCACGTGCCGCGGAAGTAGGCGTAAGGCAGGCGGCCCTCGACGAGGAAGGCCGTGACCTTGTCCACGTCGGGCGCGTCGAGCCCGTTGGGCGGCGCGACGCAGATGACGGCCTGCGAGCCGGCCAGCGGCGAGAAGACCTGCATCGTGTGGCGGTGGCGCGCCATGAACTCGAAGCGGAAGGGGCGCGGGTCGGTCGTCGCCCCCGTGATGCTCGGCACGCCCATCCCAATGTCCACGTCTATCGAGCCGCGCCGGTCGAGCAGAATCCCGTACGGCGCGAAAGCCTCGCGCGTCATCTTCTGGACGGGTAGGCGGATGACGTTCATCTTTTAGCTTCAGCTATCGGCCGTCGGCCCGCCGGGGCCGTCCCGGCCGGCGGCTAGCGGTCTATCTCGCCGAGCACGATGTCGAGCGTGCCGATGATGGCGACGACGTCGGCGACGAGGTGCCCGACGCACATCTGCCGCAGCGCCTGGAGGTTGATGAGGCACGGCGGCCTGATGCGGACGCGGTACGGGCGGCTCGTGCCGTCCGAAACGAGGTAGCAGCCGATTTCGCCCTTCGGCCCCTCGATGGAGTGGTAGTAGTCGCCCGCGGGCGGCTTGATGACCTTCGGGACTTTGGCGTTGACGGGGCCGTCGGGCATTTGCCCGAGCGCCTGCCGGACGATGCGGCGCGACTGGCGCATCTCTTCGAGCCGGACGAGGTAGCGGTCGTAGGTGTCGCCGTTCTCGCCGACCGGGACTTCGAAGTCCACGTCGGCGTAGGCCGCGTAAGGGCGGCTCTTGCGTATGTCCCACGCGACGCCCGAGCCGCGCAGGCTGGGCCCCGAGAGCCCGATGGCGATGGCGTCCTCGGCCGAAATCACCCCGATGCCGACCGTGCGGCCGAGCCAGATGCGGTTCTCCGAGAGCAGCGTCTCGTACTCGTCAATGCGCTTCGGGAAGTTGTCGGTGAAGCGCTCGACGTCCTCCGTGAAGCCCTCGTAGGTGTCGTTGGGCATCCCGCCGATGCGCCACGCGTGGCAGGTGAGGCGCGCGCCGAACTGCTGCTCGAATATCTTGAGAATCTCCTCGCGCTCGCGCAGCGCGTGCAGCAGGACGGTGAAGGCGCCGATGTCGAGCGCGTGCGTGGCGAGCCAGAGCAGGTGCGACGAGATGCGGTTCAGCTCGGTCAGAATCGTGCGGACGTAGTGCGCGCGCGGCGGGACTTCGAGCCCCATCATCTGCTCGACCGTCTCGACCCAGACCAGCCCGTTCGAGACGGCCGCGATGTAGTCGAGCCGGTCCCAGTAGGGCGCGATCATCGGGTAGAGGCGGTTCTCCGCGATCTTCTCCATCCCGCGGTGGAGGAAGCCGATGTCGCAGTCGAGGTCGATGACCGTCTCGCCGTCGAGGCGCAGGACGACGCGCAGCACCCCGTGCGTCGAGGGGTGCTGCGGCCCCATGTTCAAGACCATCTCGGGGTTGTCGAGTAAGGTCTCGCGCGTCGTGGCTACTTCGACTTGGTGCATACGCGTGTCACTTCATGCGCCGGCGGCCGGCCCGGCCGGGCCGGCCGCCGCGGCTTCCTTGAAGGCCCCGGCGACGCTGCCGGTTTCGAGGACGAGCGCCACCTCGGAGACTTCGCCGCGCTTACGCTTGCCGATGAGGTCGAGGAGGATGGCGGAGGCGGCGCTGTCGCGGTTCCAGACGTTGCGCGGGCTCATGCGCTGGCCGAGCCGGAAGCCGGCGGCCTCGGCGGCCGCGGGGCTGTCGAAGACCTTCACGTCGTAACTGGCGGCGAGGTCTTTGGGGTGCATCTCGTCTACTTGTGCTCCTTCGGCAGCGGGTCGCGCCCGTCGCGGAAGATTTCGCGGAAGCGCCGCTCGTCGGGCGTCTGTAGGATTTCGAGGCCGTAGGCGCGCCGCTGCTGAAGCTGCTCGCGCTGGACTTCGGTGAACTCGGGCAGGTGGCGCGACGTCCAGCGGTTCTCCATGAACTCCAGCGGGTAGTCCTTCCGCAGCGGGTGGCCGTCCCAGTCGGCCGGCAGAAGCAGCCGGCGCAGGTCCGGGTGATTCCTGAAGGTCAGGCCGAAGAGGTCGAAGACTTCGCGCTCCATCCAGTTGGCCGCGGGCCAGACCGCGGTGACCGTCTCGACGCCCTCCTCGCCGGCGGCGACCTTGAGGCGGACGCGCGTGTTCTGCGAGACGGAGTAGAGGTTGTAGACGACCTCGTAGGGCGCGTCTTCGCGCTCGGGGCGGTGGACGCAGGTCAGGTCGGAGAGGTAGTTGAAGGGCGTCTCGGGGTCGTCGCGCAGGCGCCGGCAGACTTCGACGACGGCGTCGGCGCGGACGTGGACGGAGAGCTGGCCGACGAAGGTGAAGGCGCCCTCGACGGCGTCGCCGAAGCGCTCTCGCAGGCGTTTGACGAGCGGATGGTCGGGCGACTCGACCGGCTTCGGCCCTTCGTCCTTCTTCTTGACCGGCGGCTTCGGCGCCCCGGCCCCGGCGGCGGCGGCCGGCGCGGGCGCGGCGGGCTTCGCGGCCCCGGGCGCGGCGGGCGCGGGCTTCTCGGCGGCGGGCGCCTTCGACGCGGCGGCCTCCTTCATGGCGGCGGCGCGCGCCCTGGCCTCTGCGATTTTGGCCGCGCGTTCGAGGTCGGCCTGCGAAGGGCTCTTCGCAGGGTCGCCGACTTCGGGCGACTTGCCGCCGGGGGGGCGGGCTTCGGCGCCCCCGCCTGCGCCGGCGGGAGCGGCGGGCGTCACGGCCTCGCCGCCTTCGGCCTGCGCGGCGGCCGCGGCGGCCTCCTTTTTCGCCTTCGCCTCGGCGATGACGCGTTCGAGCCGGGCTTTCTTCTCTTCGGGCGTTTCGTTGGCGGGCGGGGCCGCGGGTCTGGCTTTCGGCGCGGGGGGCGGGGTCTTTAAGGCTTCGCCGGAGTCTGCGGGGACGGTCGTGCCTGAGGAAGAACTGCCGGAAGGCGCTTTGCCTGTGAGCGCGGCCTGGCTCTCGGGGGTCGGGCGCGGGCTGTCGGCGTCTGGCGGCGGCGGGAGCGAGCCGGCGTCTTCGGCGGCGGCGGCCGGCGAGCCGGGAGCCTTGTCGTCCTTTGCCGCCGGGGAAGTCTCTGCTGCTGTCGGGGAGGTTTCTGCCGGGCGGCGCGTTTCGTCGCTTTCAGACGGTGAGGTGTCAGGGGGGTCTGGAGGGTTTTTGGGTTCGTCCGTCATCGCGTCCTAAGCTTCGACTCGGGGTAAGGACGTGGGTCGGGGAACTTGGGCGTCCCTACTCGCTGAAGAATGCGGCTTGTGTAACTTTCAAGGTGCACGGAACGGAAAAGCTGCAAAGGCGTGTTCAGCGCGTTTGTAACACGCGGTTCGGACGCCTGTCAACAAAACGGTCAGGGCGCTTTCCGCCCGCCCGCGGACGCCGCCCGCCCCGCGCCAGGGGACCGGCAATCCGGAACGCCCGCCCGCGCATCCAAGTCCTTGCCCAGCTTGACGATGCGCGACGAGCGCCGTTAAGATGGGGCTTTGTCCGAGGGCGCGAGGCCCTCACTATCTGAGAGGAAGTCAGAAATGAAGCAAGGAATCCACCCCGACTACCACGAGATCACCGTCCACTGCGCCTGCGGCAACCAGTTCCAGACGCGCTCGACGAAGAAGGACGACCTCCACATCGAAATCTGCTCGGAGTGCCACCCGTTCTTCACGGGCAAGCAGAAGCTGATTGACACGGCCGGCCGCGTTGACCGCTTCAACAAGCGTTACGGCCGCAAGACCGAGGCCCCGGCCGCGACCGAGGGCGCGAACGCCTGAGCCCTCGCACGGCAGCGCGTATGACGCCGATTCGACGCCGCCAGTATTAGCTACGCATAACCCGGACGCCGATTGTTCGCGCCCGCGGCACAGCCCTTCCCCGCCCCCGACGGGCGGAAGAGCCGGCCGCAACCGAGCGGTCGGCGTTTCCCTTTTGGAAAACAGGTGGCCGGCGGCGGGCGGCAGGTGGTAGTGTAAAAGACGCCCCGCGCCGGGCCCCCGGCCAGCCTCTTACCGTTTCAACGTTCACCCACGGAGCGAACATGAGCGCCAGCGAAAAAGACCTGATTGTCGGCGGCCAGGCCGTCATCGAGGGCGTGATGATGCGCACGCCCTCCGCCTACGCCGTCGCGGTGCGCCGCCCCGACGGAACCATCACGCACACGGGCGCGAGCCTGCCGAAGTGGAGCGACAAGTACCCGGCGCTGCGGCTGCCGGTGCTGCGCGGCGCGGCCGTGCTCGTGCAGTCCATGGCGCTCGGCATCAAGGCGCTCAACTACTCGGCCGCCGAGGCGTTCGAGGCCGAGGAGGAGACGGCCGCAGAGGTCGCGCTCACCCCCGCGGTCGTCGAGGGCGAGGGCGACTTCGCGGGCATCACGGGCGGCGTCCCCGGCCTCTTCCCCGTCCCGACCAGGAAGCGCCCCGAGGACGAGTTGAAGCGCGGCTCGGCCGCGGCCCTCGGCTCCATCGCCTTCGCGCTCGTCTTCAACGTCCTGCTCTTCGTCGTCGCCCCGCTCGTCCTGACCAACGCGCTCTTCGTCGGCATGGGCTGGGCCGACAAGGCGGCCGCGCCCGCGCCGGCCGCCGCGCGACAGACGCAGGCCGACGACGCCGCGCAGGCCGCGACGCAGGCCGCGACCGCCCCGGCCGCGGACGCGCCGTGGTACGCGCGCGCCTACGACTCCGCGCGCGGCTACCTGAAGCCCGTGAAGCCGAACGTCTCTTTCAACCTGATTGACGGCGTCATCCGCATGGCCATCTTCATCACGATGATAGCCAGCTTCTCCCTGTCGAAGGACATCCGCCGCGTCTTCGAGTACCACGGGGCGGAGCACAAGACGGTCTTCAACTGGGAGTCGGGGCTGCCGCTCTCGGTCGAGAACGCGCGCGTCCAGCCGCGCCAGCACCCGCGCTGCGGGACGAGCTTCCTGATGGTCGTGATGCTCGTCTCCATCGTGCTCTTCTCGGTCGTCTCCTTCAGCTCGTTCGCCTACAACATCGCGGTGCGCGTCGCCTGCATCCCCATCGTCGCGGGGCTCAGCTACGAGATCATCCGGCTCTCGGCGAAGAAGGAGGGCGGGCTCGTCTTCAAGCTGATGACGCGCCCCGGCGTCTGGCTCCAGAACATCACGACCAAGGAGCCCGACGACAGGCAGCTCGAAGTCGCCATCGTCGCGCTCAAGGAGTCTCTGAAGCTTGAGCCGCGGCCGCAGGGGACGGCCATGACGCCGCTGTCGTAAGCGCGCCGTCGGCCGTCAGCTTTCCGCCGGGTCGCGCCGTCGCGCGATGATTTGCAGGGGTGATTGTTTTAGGAGGAGCGTTTGGCCAACCGCTAACCGCTAACAGCTAAAAGCCATGCTAGACAAACTCGAACAGATAGAAGCGCGCTACGAGGCGCTGACCGGGGAGCTGTCCTCGCCCGAGGTCTACTCCGACCCGGCGAACTACGCGAAGCTCAACAAGCAGCACCGCTCCCTGGGCGAGATGGTCGCGAGGTACCGCGAGTGGAAGCAGCTCAAGTCCGAGCTGTCGGGCGCGAAGGAGATGTTCGACCTCGCGGACGACGAGGAGATGCGCGAGCTGGCGCGCGCCGAGATGACCACGCTTGAGGAGCGCCTGGAGAAGGTCGAGGAAGACCTGCGCATCCTGCTGCTGCCGCGCGACCCGAACGACGAGAAGAACGTCATCCTGGAAATCCGCGCCGGCACGGGCGGCGACGAGGCGACGCTCTTCGCCGCCGAGATGCTGAGGATGTACGGCCGCTACGCCGAGCGCCAGGGCTGGAAGATGGAAGTCCTCGACCAGTCAGAGTCAGGCATCGGCGGGCTCAAGGAGGCCGTCGCCTCCATCTCCGGCGACAAGGTCTACTCGAAGCTCAAGCACGAGTCGGGCGTCCACCGCGTCCAGCGCGTGCCGCAGACCGAGACTTCCGGGCGCATCCACACCTCGGCCGTCACCGTCGCCGTGCTGCCCGAGGCCGAGGAGGTTGACGTCAAAATCAACCAGAACGACCTCCGCATTGACACCTTCTGCTCGTCGGGGCCGGGCGGCCAGTCGGTCAACACCACCTACTCGGCCGTGCGCATCACGCACATGCCGACGGGCGTCGTCGTCTCGATGCAGGACGAGAAGTCGCAGATCAAGAACCGTGAGAAGGCGATGCGCGTGCTGCGCGCGCGCCTCCAGGAACTCGAAGAGCAGAAGCAGCACGAGGCGCAGGCGAGCGAGCGCCGCTCGATGGTCGGCTCGGGCGACCGCTCTGAGAAGATACGCACATACAACTTCAAAGAGAACCGCGTCAGCGACCACCGCATCCAGCTCACCATCCACCAGCTCGACCTCGTCATGGAGGGCGCGCTCGACGAGATTATCAACGCCCTCGTCACGCACTACCAGGCCGAGAAGCTCAGGGCCGAGACGGTCGCGGCATAGAAAATTACTGAAGGCTGAGGACTGAGGACCGAGTTGAAGACGGCGGCTTCTTCACTCGGTCCTCGGCGCTTTTAAACGCCTATGGAAGTCACGCGCGTCCTCCTCGTCAGGCACGGGCAGTCGCAGGGCAACGCCGAGCGGCGCTTCGGCGGCCACACGCCGACGCCCCTGAGCGAGCTGGGGCGGCGGCAGGCCGAGGCGACGGCGCGCGCGCTGGCGAAAGAGCGCGTGACGGCCGTCTATTCGAGCGACCTGCTGCGCGCCGTGCAGACCGCCGAGCCGCTTGCGCGCCTGACCGGGCTGGAGGTGAGGCGGACGGCGGCGCTGCGCGAGCGTGGCGTCGGCCTGTTGGAGGGGCTCACCTTCGAGGAGGCGGCGGCCGCGCACCCGGAGGAGTACGCCTCGCTCCTCCGCCGCGACTTCGACCGCGTGCCCGCGGGCGGCGAGAGCTACCGCCAGCTCCTCGACCGCG